>DAOTZS010000088.1:0-5229 GCA_034434335.1 Anaerolineae bacterium | reverse complement strand
CTCAAGCCTTGTCCCCGCGCAACATGGTAACGAAGATCGAGAGCATCATCTTGTAAACGTAGTAAAGCGGCCGCAGGCCGGCATGGATGGTCTGGCCGGTAGGGCTGGGGCGCATGAGCACGGGCACCTCGGCCAGGCGCAGGCCGGCGCGATAGGCCGCGATCAACACGTCGGCATCGGGGTACTGCTGGGGATAGGCGCTGCCGCAGAAGAAGCGGTAGGCGCGGCGGTTCATGGCCCGAAAGCCCGAGGTGGGGTCGGTGATGGTGTGGCCAGTGGCCCAGGACGCAATGGCAGCAAACACCCACATGCCAATGCGCCGGCCGATTTGCGGCCGATACTCGCCGGCGCCCAGGAAGCGGCTGCCGATGACCAGGTCAGCTTCGTCGGCCAGGATAGGTGCCAGCAAAGCCGGGATACTCTCGGGCCGGTGCTGGCCATCGCCATCCAGTTGCACCACCCAGTCGGCCCCCAGGCGGTCGGCGAACTTGAACCCGGTCTGCCGCGCGGCCCCATCGCCCAGGTTGATCGGCAGGCGCAGCACCACGGCCCCGGCCTGCCTGGCAGCCGCAGCCGTGGCGTCGGGGGAGCAGTCATCCACCACCACGATGGTGGCGTGGGGGAGCTGTTCTCGCACCCCCTGGATGACCTGCGCGATATTCGCCGCCTCCCGGTAGGCCGGGATCACCACCACCCCCCGCTCAGACATGACCGCTATTCTCCACCACCATTTTTGCTACTGCGCCCAGAGTACGGAATTCGTAGCCCGCGTGGGCCAGCCAATCCACCAGCCAGACCAGCATCTCCCGGCCCCGCTCGCGGTTGCGCCGGTAGACCAGCTTCCAGAAGAGCGGCAATTGGCTATAGGCCGCCGGCGCCGGGGCCAGGTCATGGAGGTGACAGGTGATCACCGCCACCCTGGGCAGGCCCAACCACGAGAGGGCCACCCGATAGAAGGGCAGCCCCAGCAGCTTCAGATAGCTCACGCTGACGATCACCCGCAGCCGCGGCACCACCGCCGCGGGTATCTCAACCAGGGGCCCTGTGCCCTCCTGGGCGGGGATCAGAAACGGCTCTGTGGGCCTGTCCAGGTTGTTGAACACCCCGGGCCGCCAGGCCGGGAAGAGGCTGGCATCATAGCGAAAGCCCTCGCGCTGCAAGCGGCGCAGGCCCTCCGAGGTGATCTTGCCCAGCGGAGCCCGATAGCCGGCCGGGTCATAGCCGAAAGCGCCGCGGAAAGCGGCCTTGCCCCGCCGGATCTCCTCCAGCGTATCCGCGTGAGCTGAGCTGTGGCTGTAGGCGTGCAGCCCCAACTCCCAACCGGTTGACGCCAGCCGGGCCACCAGTTCGGGCCGCGTCTCCAGGAGCTGGCCTACGACGAAGGCGGTCCAGGGCAGGTCGCGCTGCCGGCTGAACGCCAGCAGCCAGGCCCAGGTGGGCTCATGGTCCAGGGCCTGGACATAATACCCAGGGGCCAAATCGTGATGGTCTGCTTCGACGTCCAAAGTCAGGCAGGCGATACCTCTGGTCACACCGGCATTATAGCCGCTCTCGGCAGGGGCGCCAAGTCACACCCGGGCCAACTTCTCTTTCTCCTCCTCCACCAGGGCCCGGCGCAAGAACTTGCCTACCGCCGTCTTGGGCAGCTCGCGGCGAAACTCGACCTGCCTGGGCACCTTGTAGGGGGCCAGGCGCTCGGCGCAGAAGGCGATGATCTCCTCGGCTGTGGCACTCTGGCCAGGCTTCAGCACCACATAGGCCTTCACCATCTCGCCCCGGTAGGGATCGGGCACGCCGGCCACCACCGCCTCCTGGACTTTGGGGTGCTCGTAGAGGACTTCCTCGACCTCGCGGGGGATGACGTTGAACCCCGAGGTGATGATGATATCCTTCAGGCGGTCAATCAGGTAGAAGTAGCCATCGGCATCCATGCGCGCGATGTCGCCGGTGCGCAGCCAGCCATCCGGGGTGATTGTCCTGGCCGTTTCCTCGGGCCGGTTCCAGTACCCGGCCATGACCTGGGGCCCGCGCACCCACAGCTCTCCCGCCTCCCCTACCGGCTGCTCGACCAGCCGTTCATAATCCATGATCCTGGCTTCCACATCGGGCAGGGGCAGGCCAATGGAGCCGGCCCGGCACTCCCCGCGCACGGGGTTGCAGTGGGTCACCGGCGAGGCCTCGGTGAGGCCGTAGCCTTCCACCAGCCGGCCACCCGTGAGCTGGCCGAACTTCACCTGCACCTCCATGGGCAGCGGCGCAGCCCCGCTGATGCATGCCTTCACCGAGCGCAGGTTGTACCGGCCCACGCGGCGGTGATTGATGATCCCGATGTACATGGTGGGCACCCCGGGGTAGATAGTGGCCTTGTAGCGGTGGATGGTCTGCATGATCAGCTCGGTTGGCCGTGGCACGGGGAGGAGGATCAGTTCGGCGCCAACATGGATGCCCAGCAACATGCCCACGGTCATGCCGTAGACATGGAAGAAGGGGAGTGCCCCCAGCACGCGTTCCCGGCCCATCTCAATGGGGGTAATCCAGTGGCGCATCTGCACGGTGTTGACCACCAGGTTACGATGGGTGAGCATAGCGGCCTTAGGGATGCCGGTGGTGCCACCGGTATATTGGAAGAGCGCGGTATCGTCGGGGGCAATGGCCACCCTGGGGGGCGGCCCGGGGTGGCTGGCCAAGAGAGGGCGCAGGTGATAGACCCCTTCGCCCGAGGGCCTCGGGGCCAGCTGAGCCCCTCTCTGGGGCGCCCATCGGCCGGCCAGGCGTGAGAGGGGGGAAGCATAGTCGAGCAGGTCGGTGAGGACAACGCGCTTCACCGGCGTGCGAGAGCGCACTTCCTCCAGCCGGTTGTACAGCGCGCTGAGCATGACCGCTGTTTCAACGCCGGCGTCGCTGAACTGGCGCTCGATCTCGCGGCCGGTGTATTGGGGGTTGGTGTTGACAACGATGGCGCCGACCTTCAGCGCCCCGAAGAAGCAGATGACGAACTGGGGCAGGTTGGGCAGCATCAGCGCCACGCGGTCCCCTTTGCGAACCCCCAGGGCATGGAGCGCAGCCGCGCAGCGATCCACCTCGGCCCCCAACTGCCGATAACTCATCCGGCCACCGATGCTCAGGGGGCCCAGATAGCGCAGGATCAGCCGCAGCGCGGGCTGAGCGGGGAACTGCCGGACCGAGCGTTCCAGCAGCTCGGGCAGGGAGATATTGGGATAGCTGAGCGATTGCGGTACAATGGGTTCGTAATGGGCCAGCCAGGGTTTTTCCATGGAGTTCTCCCGGTGTTTTCAGGCCCCCACCCGGCCGTATGGGGCGTAGGGCGTAGGGGCACAGCGACGCTGTGCCCCAATGGCGTCAAGCCCGTAGGGGCACAGCGACGCTGTGCCCCTGTACCCCCACGGGGCGAGGCTTACAAGTGTAGGTTTTTTGCCAGAAGGCCCGGACGTAAACGTCCGGGCTGAAAGAGCGAAGCCCTGCGGGCTAAGTATCCAGCCCCGAAGGCCTCGGCCTCAAGGGCCCTCGGCCCGAGGGGGGCTTTGCCCTCTTAGCCCGGCGATTTATCGCCGGGTAGCTTCCCAACCCTGCAAAAACCTACACTTATGAGCGGGGCGGGGGAGGGTTTTGAGCAGTTTGATTATAGAGAGGGGGTAGACCCGTGTCAAGAGAGGATGCGAGCTGGCGGACCTGGCTCCCGGCCGCGCTGTTGTTCTTGGCCATCCTGGCTGTGGGCCTGTGGTATGGCCATCTGCCATCGGCGCGGCCGGTGCTCCTGAGGCCGCGACCCACTCCCGAGCCGTTGGTTCCGACCCCACTGCCGGCGTCCCAGGCGCAAGGGAGCACGGACCACAAGCCACTCGCCGTGACCGCGCCGGTGCTAACCCCTGGGCCCACCCGAACTCCCCTACCCGGCCCGGCTGCCGGCCCCTCAGCAGGTATCCAGGACAGGCCGTTCTGGCAAGGAGCCAGGAACGCGCGGGCTCGCGTGGGCGTGGGGGTGCCGCTGGGCGCCATCGGTGACTACGACTGGGATGGGGCCTGGCCGGGGTGGTACCTCACCTGGAAGGTGATGGCCGACCCACCACAGCCGGCTGGCACCTGGTTCGCCCAGATGGTGCGCCTCCACGAGGGTGGATTCCGACCCTCATTGGGGCAGATCACCCGCGCTGCCCAGGCCAACCCTGGCGGCCTCTGGCTGATCGGCAACGAGCCAGACGTCCGCTGGCAGGACAATGTAACCCCCGAGGAGTATGCCCGGCTCTACGAGACCCTCTACCGGGCGATCAAGGGTGCCGACCCCACGGCCCAGGTTGCCATCGCCGGAGTGAGCCAGCCGACCCCCTTGCGCCTGGCCTATCTGGACCGCGTGCTGGAGGCGTACCGCACCATGTTCGGCCAGGAGATGCCGGTAGACGTGTGGAATGTGCATGCGTTCATCCTGCGCGAGGAGCAAGACTCGTGGGGCGTGGGGATCCCACCCGGGATGTCGGTCACCCGTGGCCAACTCTACGAAATCGGCGACCACGCGGACATGGCTATCTTCCGCCGGCAGGTCTGGGACTTCCGGCGCTGGATGGCAGAACGGGGCCAGCGCGAGCGGCCGTTGATCATCTCCGAATATGGCGTTCTGATGCCTGCAAGCTATGGCTTCCCCCCCGAGCTGGTGGCTGGCTTCCTGGTGAACACCTTCGACTTCTTCCTGACCGCCCGCGATGAGACAATCGGCTACCCTGCCGACGATAACCGGCTGGTGCAGGCCTTCTGCTGGTACAGCGCCTCTGACACGACCTACACGACCTCCAACCTGTTCGACCCTGTGTCGCGGGCTCCCACTGCCGCAGGCGAGCTCTTCCGCCAGTACGTGGCCATGCTGCGCTGAACCCACCCTCGGTCCACGCCGACGGCCCCAATCGGGTCATACACCCCATCGGAGATGCTGGCGGCCAAACGCCTGCCGGCGCCAGTTGGACACTACTGGCCGGCTTTGACCAGCACCACGTAGTTGCTCATGGCGCCGGAGGCTCCTTGGGCCTGGTTGCCACCCAACGTCACCCTGCCGGCCGGGAAGCGCTTGCCGTAGAGCATCAGCGGAGAAGCCCCGTCACTCACCCCGATCCCCTGTCCCGTTGCCGTGAAGGAGCGCAACCACTCGGGCAGCGAGCTCGCCCGATGGTCGTAGGCCACATACACCCAGGCATCTACATTGATGTCGAAGGAGAGGAAGGC
>DAOTZS010000087.1:0-11612 GCA_034434335.1 Anaerolineae bacterium | reverse complement strand
TGACTGGCTCGGGTATCCGTTGCGCAAGGGCCAGCAGAGGGCCGGGCAAAGTCAGCCGGCCGCGCAAGCCGCCAGGCACCAGTGCCACAGCCAGCAACAACCCCGCGCCAACCAGCAGAAAAAGGTACATGGGCCACAAGGGACGCCGGCCAACCTGCCCCACGGCCACCACCAGATAGAAAAGCGCCATGCCGACCAGAAGGTTGCCAGCCGCCTGGATGCTCAACCCTTTGTCGGCCGAGGCCCAGTAATTGACCGGCAACCAGAGGGCAATGATAGCCATGGGCCAATCGGCCGGTGTGCGCACACGCGGGCCCGCTCCCAGCAACAATCCTGTCAGCCAGACCGCTGCCAGCGCCATGGCAAAGAAGAGCACGAACTGGTTTGTGCGTAGCCAGGCGGCCAGCGCGCCGGCCAGCCAGAAGCCCGGTAGCCATGGCCACCATCGCTCAAAGAACACTCTCATCCCCACCGATAGCACGCCCGCGGCCCCTTCAGCGTAGCCCCGACTCCCTGGCCACGCCTCCCACTGCGCCGACCGGGCAAGCCACGGGCATATCTTCGTGCAGTGACATAACCATGCCTCCCAGCGCCCGCGTGATGGCCTGTTCAAAGTAGGACTCGAACAGCGCCATCAGGCGGCGGGTGACCGGCCCTACCTGGCCGTTGCCCACTGGCTGGCCGTCAATGGTGGTTATCGGCATCACGTGTCGGCTGGTGCTGGTGATGAAACACTCCTGCCAGCGCGGCAGCTCGGACAGCGCCAGCCGGCCTTCGCGCACGGCGATGCCGTCTCGCGCGGCCAGCCCCATTACGATGTCGCGCGTGACCCCTGAGAGGACTTCGGGTGCCGGCGGGGTAATCACTACCCCATCTATGACGGCGAACAGATTGCTGCTGGCTCCCTCGGTCAGGTAGCCATCATGGTGCAGCAACCCCTCGTGAGCTCCTGCCCGCTGAGCGTGGCGCCGCGCCAGATAGCTGACCAGCGTGTTCAGGGATTTGGCTTCCGGCAGAAAACGCTGCCCCGCGAACGTGACCGCCGAAGCCCCCTGGCTATAAAACCGGGCCGGGTGCACAATAGGGGGCCGGGGCCAGATGAAGGCTGTGGTCTCGTCTCCGTTCTCGGCTCCTACCACGAAAAGCTGTAGCGCACAATCGGTCGCGGCGTTGGCAGCCAGCACTTCTGCTGTCCAGGCTGCCAGGGTGGGCAGGTCGGCCGGCAGGGGCAGTTCCAGGATGCTCGCCGACCGGGCCAGGCGCTGGAGATGGGCATCCAGCTCGAAAACCACCCCGCGCGAGACCTGCATGGCTTCATAGACCCCGTAAGCACCGAACAGCGCGGAGTTGAAGACGGGCACACACGCCTGCGCTGGCGTGATGAGGACACCATTGCGCGAGACGTAAAGCGGCAATAACATAGAGTGCTCCGGACAAAGCTTCCCGGGCCGTCGGCCCGGTTAGGTCAGTTTAGCATGGCAAAGGAGATTTGTCCAAAGCGGCAGCCATGGTCCCCGCTCGGGCGGTGTTGCTGTCAACGGGGTTGGGACTTCATAAGCGCCGCGATCTGGCCCAGGGTGGGAGGGGGGTCGTCCGCGCGTTTGCGCTGACAGCTCAGGCCGGCCGCCGCGCAGGCGAATTTGACTTTCTGCTCCAGCGGCCACTGGGGCTGAAGCCAGCCGTAGATGATCCCGGCGGTGAAGAGGTCGCCGGCGCCACTGGTATCCACAACGTTGGGGATGCTGTAGGGTTCCACGCCGAAGGCCGAGCCGTCGGCGCGCACAACCAACACCGGCCGTGGGCCATCGGTGATGATGATCACCCCCGCGCCCCTGGCCTGCAGCTCCAGGGCGTGATCGTACTCGTAGACGCCAGGGAAATGGGCCTGCAGCCACGCGCCCGAGATGACTATTACATCGCTGAGTGCTGTCAAGGGGTGCTGAGGCCAGATGGCATTGACGGAGATAACCGGTTTCTTCAGCCGGCGGGCCACCTGGGCAGCCCGTTCGCGCTCCTCATGGCCAAAGGCATCTACGCTGAGGATGCCAGCCTGCCGCATCATCCCCTCGGTCAGCTCTACCATGGGGGCCTGATCATGGCCGTAAACGATGCGGCTGTGCTCGCCGTCAGGGGTGACCAGGATGCGCGAGAATGGGGTGAAGATGTCAGGGCGCTGATAGATATAGCGCGCGTCAAGGCTGGGATAGCGAGCAAGTTGGCTGAGGACAAACTGCCCTTTGCGGTCAGTGCCGATGAAGTTGCCCACCACCAGCACGCGCAGGCCCCAGGTGGCCAGGGGCACTGCCACCTTGAGGGCCTGTCCGCCCACCTCATCGTATTCGCAGATGGCAGTTACATCACGTCTCGGTGAAGGCAGATATGGCAAACGGGTGATATTATCTACGCTAACGGTGCCATAACACAGGACATCAAAAGTCTCATCGCTATCAGACATGTCCATACTTCTGCTCAAGTACGGATTTCGCCGTTTAGTAGTCGCGACTTTGGCCTAGGGTAGGGCGGCTCGCGGCTTGAACAGGATCCCCGCCCAGCGCGCCTGCCCCCGCACATTGCTGATGAGCAAGAAGGCGTTGAACTGGCCCTCCGCACCCCACCCGGGGCTGTAGACGATGTGCACGATATCCGGGCCGAGGTCAGCCTGCTCCCCCAGGAGGGCACGGGCGTCAACCCCATATTCCAGGTACGGCTTGCCGGGTTCCAGGTAGGAGGCCCAGAGCTGCGCGATGGCCCGCGCCGGCACCAGATCAGCCGCTTCCGCTCCCACAAGGCCGATATGAAAGGGATTGCTCATCAGGGCCAGCAGCCCCTCAGAATCCCTGGTAGCGATGGCCCTTTCCAGCCGCTCCAACAACGGGTCTAGCTCGAGCCCCTGCACCATCACCGTCACCGAGCTGAGGTGCTCGATGGCCCCATCGCGCGGGCTTTCGCTCCACACCTGAACCCGTCCCGGCTGGCTATTGACCGGCACCTCAAACGGCACGCTGGCCGTGAAGGTGCCCTGCTGTCCATACTCCCCCACGATGGTAGCCGGCTCCAGGCCTATCTGCCCACCGCTGCCGTCGAGCACTGCCACGACGACCGTCTGCTCAAAACCAGAGGCCAGCCCGGTGACCAGCACAGGGCTGGTGATTGTCATGCCCTGGGTGGGCTGGTGGATAACGATCTGCTCGCACTGGCAGGGGCTGGGTGGTGGGATCACGGTGGGGGTGGGAGGGGGGATCAATGTGGGGACAGGTGTGGGGAGGGGGGTGGCGACCGGCTTGACTACCACAGGGATTGGTTCGGGGGTGATGACCGCGGGGGTGGGGGTTGAAACCGGTACCGGCCGCGGGATATAGAGGAGCTGACCCGGCAGAAGGCGGCCAGGGTCGCGCAGGTTGTTGTAGGCCGCCAGTTGCCGTGGGTCAACGCCGTACCGCCGGGCAATTCCTGAGAGAGTTTCCCCCGGGCTGACGATGTGGGTTGTCTTCCCGACCAGGCCCGGACAGGGGATAGTGAGGCGCTGGCCAACATGGATCAGACTTGGGTTTCTGAGAGCATTTGCCTCAACGATTGCTTGAGGAGGGATGTCATACAATCGGGCGATGCTGATGAGGGTCTCCCCAGGCCGCACCACATGGACCGTTCCGCATTGTGCCAGCGTTCCGCGCGCCACGATCAGGCTGAGCAGAGCGGCGGCGACGAACGCTATCAGCCAGTTGTATCGCGCACGCATGATAGCCTCCTCCCTTACTTCATGCTCTTTGGCCATGACAAAGACGCCAGGTCACCCGGTGAGACGTCGGGTTTTTAGCTGTGATCCACGATGAACTGATAAGTCCTGGCCGCAACGGTCTCCCACTGACGGTCTACCGTGATGCAGTGTCCGGACTCTTCGATGGTTACCAACTCCTTGTCGGCCGAGCCAACCCGCTGGAAGGTGCGCCGGGCACTCTCTGGGTGGATTGCCCGGTCGCCTGTGCTATGGATGATCAACACGGGGCAGGTCACTCGAGGCAACAGCCGGCGCACTCGCCAGATAAGCTTGAGCAGCTCGTGAGCAGCAAAGACCGGGTCGTGATCGTAATGCCACAACCGCAAGTGGGCCTGAGGGTCAACCAAGTCGCTTTCGCCCGATTTGGGACGCACGGGGGTAAAATACTTGATAATGGGGGTAAGGTAGATCAGGCGCTCAGCGGGCCAGGTGGCCGGCGCGTAAGCGATGGCTCCTGCCAGCTCTGGGTGGTGCGCAGCCAGGTAGAGGGTGAGCAGCGAGCCCATGGAGAGGCCACCAACGAAAACCTTCTGGCAGCGGGTTTGCAGGTCGGCCAGGGCTTGCTCGGCGTGCCCCGTCCAATCGGTCCAACGGCAACGGTTCATCTCGGTGACGGTGGTGCCATGGCCGGGCAGCAGCGGCCCTGCCACGGTCAGCCCGCGCGCGTAAAGATAGTCTCCTATCAGCCGCATCTCGGGCGGTGCACCGGTAAAGCCGTGGATCAGGAGCACCCCTACCGGGCCGCCGGCCAGAAAGAAGGGAGAGGGGTCCAGATGTGCGTGTTGGGTCATGGCTGGGCTCCGTAACTACTATTTTAGCACACCTTGGACGAGGGTAGAAAAACGAGAGGTGTCTTTCAATTACAGGAGTTACGCACTTTAGGGCGTATCGCCCCATCCCCCTACCCCCTTCCCCGCAAGGCGGGGAAGGGGGATCGAGATAGGGTATTCTGGGCAGCGAAGCCGCCCAGAATACCCCTTTCAAAGGATTCCCCCGCCCCCAATCGGGGGCGGGGGCCAGGGGGTGGGGGTACAACGTAGTGCAACTGCGCAACTCCTGTCAATTATTGCCTCAGGGCTCGTTTGATGGACGGGCTAGCCGTCAAGAAACCTGTCCTACAGACTACTTGCGCAGGGGCGGCCCCACCGTAGGCACAGGTGGCTGATTGGCCGCACCAGGGCTGGGTGGCCAGTCGCTATGCCAGCGCCCCATCCTGTCCCGGCTGTAGCTCGTGTCGGGAGCCAGCGCGGGCAAGGTGACACTGTCCATCAGGCGGCCGCGCGGGTCCAGCAGGTAGACCGTATCGCCAGCGGGATCCAGCGCGATGCCGGCCTGCCCACGGTAGAGGACCAGGTATGCCCCGGCACGAAGCGTGGTGCCACGGGGCATGCGATAGAGCGTACCGCCCCCCGCGCTGTTCCCAACTACCCATCCGGCCAGGCTGAGAGTCACCGGGCTATTGTTGTGCAACTCTATCCACTGGTCATCTGCATTGGCCGAGCCATCTCCATCCCAGTCTATCTCGGCCGGCACGGGTAGCACTTCGCTGAGGCGCACACCCAGTCGCACAAGGGGCCTGGTAGCTCCAGGGCGAGGGCGCAGGCCGGGGGTAGGAGTGGTTGTCAGCCCGGCCGTGGTGGAGAACGCCGTGGGTGTGGCTGCAGGCGTAGCAGGCAGCTCGGAGCTGGTGGTCGCCTCCTGCTCAGGTGTGGCAGTCGGGGTGAGGGTCTCGCCTGGCCCTTCCTCGGCCTGGGTAGGCACAGGGGTGCAGGTACAGGTGTCCATTGGGGTGGGCGTGGAGGTGGCAGTAAAGGTCGGTAACGGTGTAGCTGTGGTTGTTGGAGTCGCTGTCGCGGTAGGGACAGCCGTGAGCGTGGGTGATGGCGTATATGTAGTTGTCGGCGTCGCGGTGCCGGTAGGGGTGGCAGTTGGCGTGGGCGGAGAGGTAGCCGTGGCCGTCGGCGACGTGGTCCAGGTGGCAGTGGGAGTAGGAGTGGCTGTCGGCGCTGCCGTACTGGTGGGCGTTGCCGTGGCCGGGGCAGTCGGCACGGGGGTAGCAGTCGGGAGCGGGCCCAACCACTGCCACCAGAACCTGGCCAGGGCCGCGCCGGTATTCTCGTAATACTCCACCGTCACTACCTGAGAGCCGCTGAGGGCCAGGTCTACGCTCAACACCTGGTCGCCACTGCTATCTTGCCAGTGGTTGAGGACCAATTGGTCGCCGATGTAGACGCGTATGCCATCATCGGCCTGAGCGAAGAGGCGGTAGATGCCTGGCTGGAAGCTGAGCTGGCGACGCCAGCGAGCTGAGAAGCCGTCGGCCGGCAGGCCCACTGCAGGGGAGAGTGACCCCCAACGGAAGTCAATCACTGCATCGTTACGCACCAGCGATGGCTCGCCGGCCAGGAAGCGATTGGGCCAATACTCCCCGTGCCAGTCCGGGTATGACGGTGTCGGCACCACTTCCCACCACAGGTGCACCCGCGCCTGGCCGGTGCGCTCGTAGTACTCGATGCGCAAATCATGGCGGCCCCGCGCCAGTGCATACTCCGCGCTCACCTGGCGCGCACTGCCATCGTGCCATTCATCAATCAGTAGAGAATCGTCCACCCACAATCGAGCGCCATCGTCAGTGACGAGCACAAACCGATAGGCTGCGGGGGCAAATTCCAGCGCGCGCGTCCAGCGCACCGAGAAGCCGTCGGCCGGCAGGTTGGGTGCCGGCGCATTTGCTCCCCAGTCGAAATCCACCGCCAGGTCGTTGCGGACCAGGGACGGCGCTCCTTCCAGGCCAGGATTAGGCCAGTACTCGCCTCGCCAATCGGTGATGACCGGCGTGGGAGTGGCGGAAGGCAAGGGAGAAGAGGTAGGAGTAGGCGTTGCCGTGGCCGTCGAGGTCGCGGTTGGGGTCAGGCTTGGGGTCGGCGAAAGCGGCCCAGGGGTTGAGGTGGCAGTGGGCCGGGTGGCAACAGGCTGGCTGGTTGACGTGGGCGGGAGTGCCTGCGGGCCGCTCACAAGGCGGAACTCGGCCACAGCACGCGCGCCTGTCTCGGCCGACCAGAGGACGACGCGCACGCGCGGCAGGCTGGTCCAATAGGGATCCAGGGGAAAGGTGAACTTGATCGTCACTTCGCCATGCTCGTCCACCATAGCAGAGGCCTGGTCCCGGATATCGGCCTGGTCGTCGGCCGGGTTCTCCAGCCGCACGTAGACGATGTCCCCGGGCTGCCAGCCCCGCCCGGTGACGGTGATGCGCGTGCCCGCGCGGCCCTCGGCCGGGCTCAGGTGCATCTCGGGCTGGCCGGCCTCCCGGGCCACAGTGGGCGTCTGGGTGGCTACAAGGGCGCGCACGATGAGCTCCCTGGGCAGGAAGCTGCAACTGCTCGCCAACGCGATGATGGCCGCCAGCACGGCCACGAGCGCGGGTATCCACCAATATCTGCTCATAAGTTCTCCCCCCACCGAATACGACTCCCGCTGCAAGAAGCATGGGTTCTCCTGCAGCGCCGGAATGATGAGACTCAGCTCTCCTCTGCCACCTCGGATTCGACTTCCTGCCAGAAATCACCGTGCTTCATTGCTTTGCCTTCTCGAACCTGCTTTTCGGCCACCTCAAGGATGCTCTGGAATTTCGGCGAATATGCCAACACCAGCCGCTCGATCTCATCCTCATCTTTCACGGAGAGGAGCACAGCAACGGGTTTGCCGTTCTTTGTAACGATGACGGGGCCCTGTTCACTCATCTTTAGATAGCCGCTGAACTTTGCTTTCACATCTGCCACAGAAGCAATTCTCATATTTCCACCTCCGTGCCTCCAATAAAGAGACGCCCACCTACCTTTTCTCCTATCGCCAGTATGACAACTTGCCGATTGTCATAATCAACTCTATAGAAAACCCGGAAACGATTACCTGGCCCAAAGCAAAGCTCCCACTGAGCTCCAAAGGTGACAGGGCGTTTCAAAGGTTTCCGGTTTCTTGTTTCGACGTCAGGCGCAAACTGTAACTGAGTCTCCAGTGCTTTCCGGATCAGGGAATAGTACTTCGCCTCAATAGACCTTAGATGCTGTTTGATGATCGGAGGATAGACGATCTCGAACCCCTTCGATAAACTCATGACCATTATTATAGTCACGAGGCACCATCTGTCAACCTATATCTGCAAGCTCTCAAAAGCCTACGACTGCTATCTTCTCATCAATAGTAATCGTAACCTATGCAGGCTGGAGGCCTTGAGGCCGGCTGGCTTTAGCCCCTCGCTCCCTTTCACTCTCGCCTCGGCCTATTGCCGGGCGAGAGAGCGAAAGGAAAGGGTTTTGCAGTGGCGGCCTTCAGCCGCCACTGCAAAACCCTCTTCTCGCCCTCCCATCGCTTCTCTCTCCCTAAACCGCTGTCGGCCGGGTGAATGGGCATGGGGAGGGTGAGGGCTGAGAAGTTACATTACCAAGTATCAGGGGTTACGCACTTTGAGGCGTATCACCCCTTTCCCCTACCCCCTTCCCCGCCTTGCGGGGAAGGGGGGATCGAGTTAAGGGGTATTCTGGGCGGCGAAGCCGCCCAGAATACCCCTTTCAAAGGATTCCCCCGCCCCCAATCAGGGGCGGGGGCTAGGGGGTGGGGGCACAGCGTAGTGCAACTGCGTAACTCCTGTAAGTAAGACGTTCGGGAGGGTCAACGGTTCCACAGATGGCCAGAGATGTCATACATCTCGGGCCGGCGATCGGTGAAGAGGTTGTTCTGCGGGGTGATCCATTTGTTGTCGGCCAGGGCCGGCTCGATCTCGCACAGGGCAACACACTCGCCGCTGGCAGGTGCGGCCTGTAGCACCCGGCCGGTTATATCCAGGATTTGCGAGGCGCCGGTGAAGGTGAGGGTTGTCCCGTTCAGTTCTTCTGTCCCGAAGCGGTTGGCTGTGATGGCGTAGACGTGGTTCTCCAGGCAGCGGGTGACCATGGCTGCCTGGCAATAGGGTAGCATGAGGTCGGCCGGATGGGCGATGACCTGGGCGCCGGCCAGGGCCAGGGTGCGCGCGGCCTCGGGGAAGAACCAGTCATAGCAGATCATCATGCCCACCCGCGCCCCCTGGTGAATGAAGAGCCGAAAGCCGGTATCGCCAGGCAGGAAAAGATCCTTCTCGATGCCAAAGAGATGGGTTTTGCGGTAGAGCTGGAGCACACCTCGCGCGCTGACTGCGGCCGCCGCGTTGTAGAGGCCAGCCTCGGCTCGTTCGGCGAAACCAGCCACGATGACGCCCCCCATCTGGCCGGCCAGCCGGGCCAGGGCGGACAGAAACGGGCCACTGCCATCACGGGGCTCCGCATAAGGGGCCAGCTCCTCTGGGCTGGCATAGAGATAGCCGGAGTTGGCCAGCTCGGGCAGCACCAGCAGATCGGCATGCACGCCGTCCAGCAAGCGCGCCAGGGTGGCAATATTGTGGGCCACGTCGCGCCGAACAGGGCAGAATTGCGCGAACCCAATGGTTATCATGGCTCTGCTCCCCAAAAAGCTCAGGCCCGTCGCCAGGTCACCAGCCTGGCAGCGGTATCATAGAGGGCGTAACAGGCACCGCCGCCATCGCGCGCGTCCCCCACGCTCCCCACCCCGACCAGGAAGAGGCTGCCATCGTCGGGCACCGTGAAAGAGGGCCCGTCGAGGAGGGACAACATGCCATCTGGGGACCAACACCAGGCCTGCTGGATATGGGTATGGCCATGGAAGAAGAGGTGAACATTGGCGGCCTGCAGCTCGATTAACGCCGCCCAGCGGGCCTCCTCAGAGACCAGCAAGGAGGGAAACAACGCCGGCCACCACAGCTCATTGGTGCGCAGATAGTCCACGACATCGCTGATCTGCAGGCCATCTGGCCAGACAGGGCTGGCATGGGCAGCCCAGAAACCCTCGGCCCTGAAGCACGGCGGCCACTGGCTGATCCGGCTCCGATAGGGCTGCGGAAGCCCTCGCAACCCCGACGCTTCCCAATTGCCGAAAACGAAGCTGGCTCCTACCTCCTCCAGCATTTCCAGTGCCATCATACTGCCTATGTCTCCCAGGGACAGGTAGTTGGTTGCGCCCTGTGCTTTAGCATCGGCCAGCGCGCGGCGCAACCGATCGGCCCGGCCGTGGATATCGGAAAGAATAGCCCAGGTGCTCATGTGTTGCTATGATGATCTCCTCGTAAAGATGACGCTGCATCGGTCAATTTTGGCGATTACCAAAGAGCGAAAGCTGGTGTGGCGGACGCCGGCCGGCCAACAGGATGTAGGGCGCGGCCCTTTCGGCGCGCGCGCCCAGGCGTCTGAGGTCACCCAGTTCCCGCAGGGTGCCCTGTCGCCGGGCCGCCAGGATAGCCCTGGCCGAGAGCGGCCCAATGCCGGGCACGCGCAACAGCTCGGCCAGGGATGCCCGGTTCACCTCTACAGGGAAGCACTCCGGATGCGCCCTGGCCCAGGCCAGCTTGGGGTCCAGCTCGGGGCTGAGCTGGCCGGATGCATCAAAGACCAGGTCCTCAGCGCTGAACCCATAGTAACGCAGCAGCCAGTCAGCCTGGTAGAGCCGGTATTCCCGCCGTGGGTCGGTGGGGGGCACATCCTCCAGCGGCGTATGTGGGATCGGGGTGAACGCGCTGTAGTAGGCTCTGGTCAACCCAATCCGCCGGTAAAGGAACTGGACCGTGGTCAGAATGGCTTTATCGCTCTCCCCCGCCGGGCCCACTACGAACTGGGTGGAGATGCCCAGCCGCACACTGCCCCACGCCGGAACGGGCCTCTGCTCCGAAGGCCGGGGGCGCGGCTCTACCCCCGCTCTGCACAGGGGCGACAGGTGTCCACCACAGGCGCGGACGAGGTCAGAGGCCGTCTGCAGCGGCCCCAACAGCGCTTCCATCTGCTTATGGGGCGCGAGGGCAGCCAGGGTCTCCGGCGTGGGCGCCTCGAGGTTGACCGAGACACGGTCGGCCAGCTCCACGGCCCGGGCGATGTGTGCCGGCTCAGCGCCGGGCAGGATCTTCAGGTGCAGATAGCCGCGGAAGCCGTACTTCTGGCGCACCAGCTCAGCCGTGGCCAACATCTCGTCCATCGTGCGGGCTGTGCCGGCCACGCCCGAGCTGAGGAAGATCCCGTCCACGATGCCAGCCCGGTGCATCAGGTCAAAAGCCTTGGCCAGCTCATCGGGGCTGAAGCTGGCCCGCCGGATATCCCGCCCGGCCCGGAAGGCACAGTAGCGGCAGTCGTTCTGGCAGATGCTGGTCTGCAGCACCTTGAGGATCGGCTTGCGCTCGCCGGTTGGCAGGGTGACGTGGGAGACGTAGGGGAACATGTCGGGCCCGGCGGTGCACGCCTCTGCAGGTCGCGCAAAGAGGCCGTAGTCCTCGTCACGGGTCAGAGGGACACCCGGCCGCGAACCAGCCGATGTCACCGGCAGGCTGACATAGTCGTCGAACCTGGCAGCACGTCCCAACAGTTCCAGTTTCTCGCGGATGTCCACCCCTGCCTCCATCCCATCATCCCGCAATCAATATCCTCGAACCCTCAGCCGTTTTCACCACATCAATGCGCGCGGGAAAGAGGTCCTTGAGCTCCTCGATGTGCGTGATCACCAGGATGCGTTCGAAATCGCGTTGGATGGAATTGATGGCCTCCACCACGAGCTGACGCCCGCGGGTATCCTGCGACCCGAACCCCTCATCAATGACCAGGGTTTGGAGTTGCGCTCCCGCGCGCCGCGCCAGCAGTTTGCTGATGGCGATGCGCAGCGCCAGGTTAGCGCGAAATGCCTCGCCGCCGCTGAACAGCTCGTAAGGCCGCGGGCCCAGCTCGTCGGCAAGGATGATGTCCAGCGT
>DAOTZS010000086.1:0-26306 GCA_034434335.1 Anaerolineae bacterium | reverse complement strand
AGGGGAGAGCGGGGGAAATCCCAAGTGTGGGGGTTTCTGGGGCGGCGAAGCCGCCCCAGAAACCCCCTTAATGCCGATCTCCCCGCCCCCTGATAGGGGGCGGGGCCGGGGGTGGGGGTCAATCCGGAAAGTGTAGAATCCAACTTTACAAAGCACTACGAAGTCGAAGAAGTTCTTAGCGGTAAGCCGAAGATCCGCTTGGTGGAGAAGGGGAAAAGAGAAGGAGAGGATGTGTATCTCGCACTTGGACAGACAGCGTCAGGAAGATATCTTACAGTCTTGTTCATCTACAAACAGACCGAAGAGGCGTTGATTTTGAGCGCCAGAGACATGGCTGCGAAGGAGCGGAGACAATATGGCAAGAAGTAAATCCGGACAGATGCCTGAATTCGCGTCCCTTGACCAGTTGGTGGAGTTCTTCGACACCCATGATATGGGCGATTATTGGGATGACATGCCTGAAGCTGATTTCGACATTGACATAAAGCAGAGAACTCACCTCTTTGCTCTTGATGAAGACCTGGCTGAAAGACTAACGGAGATGGCCAGAGCAAAACAGATGCCTTCCAGAGCACTTATCAATGAGTGGTTGAGGGAGAAAATCCTGGAACAGACGAGAGCTACACCGTAGGAGAGTAGCGATACGAATGTCGTCGTACATCAGTAGAAAGCGAGGCTACTTGATGGCAATACCCCAGTCCAGCCTTGATACGTACCGCCGGCTATGTGATGTGGCCATGGCGCTAAAGGAGCAGGCGCCCTGGCGGTGGATGCTCGAAGACCAGATCTTTGGTGTGCGCAACCCGGAGACGGGGCAAATCGGCTATGTCAGCGTGATGGGAGCACTGGGAGAACACCTGGCGGTGGCTGTCTACCTGGGCTCCGAGGGGCTGGAGGGCTTCTGGCGCATGCATGAAGGCACCGATGTGGCGGAGTATGCGCTGCTAGAGGTTCCTCAACTCCAGGCTGCATTCATGAATCGCGAGGACTTGCTGCCAGAAGACCGCGAGATCCTGAAGGAGCTGGGGGTGAAGGTACGAGGGCGGCAGGCCTGGCCGGCATTCCACAGCATTGTCCCTGGGTGCCTGCCCTGGCCTGTGGATCCGGCAGAGGCATCGTATCTGGCCCTGGCGCTCGAGCAGACGATAGAGGTGGCAAAGCGCGTGGCCAGCGATCCACGTGTGCTGAAGCGTGGGCCGAAAGGGACCTATCTCGTGCGCACTCTGGCGGTTCAGGGCTGGATAGATGAGTGGCTGAGCCCTCCAGCGACGCCTCCTCCGCCGCTCCCCTCCTTTAATCGGGAACAGGCGGCGGCCCTGCGCGCCAGGCTTCCCCGCACCCGCATGACGGTCCAGATCGATCTCTTCCCCCTCGGGGTTTCAATCAGAGAGCGGCGGGGTGTTCGCCCCTACCTGGCTTATACGCTGCTGGTAGTGGATGCGGAGTCGGGATTAGTGTTGGGAAGCGATGTTATGACTGCCCAGCCTTCGCTGCAGGAGATGTGGAGCACTGTGCCGACAAAGGTAATGGGTATCTTCGCGGGTTCCCAGATGCTGCCGGCACGGATTGCCACAGCCAGTTCTCGCCTGGAGGAATACCTGGCGCCCCTGGCCGCTGAGTGGAACTGTCCCATCAAAACATTCCGCCGCCTGCCCGCTCTCGAGGCCGCGCGCACAGCTTTGGAACAGTTCATGGCCCGCTAAACGGAGATCACCGCGGTAGGTGGTGGCAAATGACCATCTGCCACCACCTACCGCTTGTTCAACCTACTTGCGCACCAGTGGCAGGTAGCGCTTCAGCACCACGTCGCCAAAGCGATAACCGTCCCCGCCTGATAGGGCCACGTAGACATCGCCCCGCCGCGCATCGGTTTGGGTATCCCGGAGGAAGGTGGCAATATCCCCGCGGCCGTCCCCATTGAAGTCCCCAGCCGCGCATACCTCCAGGCCGATGCAGAAGTAGTCGTGCCACTTCGGGCCGCTTACCAGCTTAGACCCAGTGGAGAGGGCAACATAGACGTCCCCGGCCGCCTCGCCCGTATAAGCACTGCGGGTGAAGGTGATCCCGTCATCCTTCCTGTCGCCATTGAAATCACCAACGCTGCAGACCTCTTCACCCACACAGAAGAAGTCATGCCACTTAGCGCTGGTGCCAAAGCTGTAGCCGTTGGAGAGGGCTACATACACATCGCCCTGGCTGCCCCGGGTATAAGACAGGATGTCATCCTTGCCGTCGCCGTTGAAATCCCCTACCCCACACTGCTCCCACTGAATGCAGAAGAAGTTATGCCACTTCACTCCGCCCGCGAAGCTATAGCCGTTGGAGAGGCCCACGTAGACGTCCCCCACCGGGTCACCTGAGTAGGCGCTGCGCATGAAAGTGATGATATCGTCCCGGCCATCGCCGTTGAAATCGCCGACATCACAAATCTCATTGCCCAGGCAGAAGAAGGTGTTCCACAACGTCCTGGGCCCGAAGCTGGCGCCGTCGGATAGGGCCACGTAAACATCGCCCTGGGTGGCATCGGTCTTGCTGCTGCGCACAAAGGCGATGATGTCGTCCCGGCCATCGCCGTTGAAATCACCGATGGTACAGACCTCTCCGCCCGTGCAGAAGAAGTCATGCCACTTCGTAAGTGGTCCGAAGCCAAGGCCGGTGCTCAGGGCCACATAAACATCGCCCTGGCCAGCCCCGCCCTGGGTATCGCGCACAAATGCCAGGATATCGTCCCGGCCATCGCCGTTGAAATCCCCCACCGCGCACTGCTCCTGGCCGATGCAAAAGTAGTCATGCCACTGGCGGCTCACCTCAAAGCGATAGGGGGAGCCGGTGGCCAGCGCCACATAGACATCCCCCCTGGCGTCTCCTCCTTGCGTGTCACGCAGGAAGGCGACGATATCGCTGCGACGGTCGCCATTGAAGTCGCCCGTGCCGCATACCTGCTGGCCGATGCAGAAGTAGTCATGCCACAGGACACCCGAGCGGAAACTGCTCCCACTGCTAAGCCCGACGTAGACGTCGCCCAGCGTCGTGGCATCATATCCATTGCGCAGGAAGGTGATGATGTCGTCCTTGCCGTCGCCGTCGAAATCCCCCACCCCGCACACTTCTTCGCCCACGCAGAAGAAATTGTGCCACTTCACCCCGCTGCCAAAGCTCGAGCCGCTGGAAAGGGCCACGTAGACCGCACCGTTGGACCCCCGGGTGAAGCTCACAATATCATCCTTGCCGTCACCGTTGAAATCGCCTGTGCCACACTGCTCCTGTAGAATGCAGAAAAAGGTATGCCAGCGAGCCCCTGCGCCGAACCCTGTGCCACTGGACAGCGCCACATACACATCCCCCTGCGCGTCGCCGCTATAACTGCTGCGCGCGAAGCTGACGATGTCGGTCTTGCCGTCGCCGTTGAAGTCGCCGATGTCGCACACCTCCTGGCCAACGCAGAAGAAGGTGTGCCAGCGGCTGGACGGCAGGAATCCGGCCCCCGTGGACAGGGCCACGTAGACATCTCCGGCCGCATCTCCGGAATAGCCGCTGCGCACGAAGGCGATGATGTCGTCTTTGCCATCGCCGTTGAAATCGCCCACCTTGCAGACTTCCGGCCCGACGCAGAAGAAGTCGTGCCACTTGGTTGCCGGCTGGAACCCCGAGCCGGTGGACAGGGCTACGTAGACATCCCCCTGCTCGTTGCCCGCCCGCGTATCGCGGACAAAGGCCAGCAGGTCGTCCTTGCCGTCGCCATTGAAGTCGCCCACCGCGCACTCTTCCCATCCAATGCAGAAGAAATCAAGCCATTTGGCATCGGGCAGCACAGAGGGGCTCTGGGCTGAGACGATAGGAGCTCGCGTGAGCAGGAGAATCAGCAGCGCTGTCAGGACAATGCCCCCAGCCAGGCCGGCAGGCCAAACGGGTACGCCCGACCGAGTGGTAGTTCGCGTGATGCCAGATATGAGCACGGTATTCCTCCTTTAGCCTCTTAACGCCGCCGCTTGCGCAATTGATCCAACATGATGGCCACCACAATCACCAGCCCTTGCACTGCCTGCAACCAGTAGGCCGAGACCCCTACCAGCACAAGGCCGTTGCGGAGCACCTGCATGATCGCTGCGCCGATGAGCACGCCCAGGATAGTACCTTCCCCTCCCGAGAGGCTGGTGCCGCCTACCACCGCCGCCGCGATGACATCCAATTCGTACCCCTGCGCCGCGGTCGGTGCCGCCACCCCCAGCCGGGCGGTCATGAGCACCCCGCCTATGGCGGTCAGGAAGCCACAGAGGGAGTAAACCATCATCTTCACCCGGGCGGTGTTGATACCCGAAAGGGCTGCGGCCGTCTCATTGCCCCCCACAGCATAGATGCGGTACCCCCAGACGGTACGGGTGAGGAAGATAGAGGTGATCACTGCGCAGAGCAACATGAAGATCAGGGGCGACGGCACACCCAGCCCGCCAATGGGGATGTCATACTGGCCCAGATTGCGGAAGGCCAGCGGCAGCTCGCGCACCGGCCAGCCGCCAGTAATGCCATAACAAAGCCCCCGCGCCATGAGCAGAGTTCCCAGCGTGGCAATAAAGGGAGGCAGCCGGCCCTTGGTGATCATCAGGCCATTGAGGAAACCCACGCCCAGCCCGGTCAGCAATCCGCCCAACACTGCCACTGGCACATTGACCCCTTGCACAAGCAACATGGCGCTGGCCAGGCCCGAAAGGCCCATCACCGAACCCACAGAAAGGTCAATGCCGGCGGTGATGATGACCATGCACTCGCCAAAGGCGCTAATGGCAATCCAGGAGAAGGCCCGCAGGATGTTGAAGATGTTCGTGCTGGTCAGGAAAGTGTCGGTGTAGAGGGAGAGGAACAGCGCCATGGCGAGCAGGATCAGGAGCACGCCCACTTCCGGCCGGCCCAGCACCTCACGCCAGACCATGCCCTGGGCCCGCGTCATAGCCGCTGCTCCTCCTTTCTGCGCGGAAGTGCTCATCGTTGCGCTCCTTTTACCACCACGTTACCCGTATTCTCGCTGGTCATCTCCCCGCTGGCGTAAGCCATGATCTTCTCCTGGGTGGCCTCAGCCCGGTCCAGGATGGCTGCCACCCTGCCCTCGTGCATAACCAGGATGCGGTCGCTCATGCCCAGGACCTCCGGCAACTCCGAGGAGATCATGATGATGCCCATGCCTTGCCTGGCCAGCTCGCTCATCAGGGAATGCACTTCAGCCTTGGCCCCCACGTCAATGCCCCGCGTTGGCTCGTCCATGATGAGCACCTTAGGGTTCAGGGCCAGCCACTTGGCCAGCACCACCTTCTGCTGATTGCCACCGGAGAGGAACATGGCTTTCTGGCGCAGGTGAGGTGTGCGGATACTCAGCTTATCCACATAACGCAGAGCTGTATTTTCCAGAGCACGCTGGTCCATCCAGCCGCCATGGGAGTGATTATCCAGCGAGGCCAGGACGATATTCTCCAGCACGGGCAGCCTCAGCACCAGCCCTTGCGTAGCCCGGTCCTCGGGCACAAAACCCAACCCGGCTGCCACCGCATCGTGGGGAGAAGTGATGTGTACCTCCTCTCCATCAACCCAGATCTGGCCAGCGTCCATGCGGTCCACGCCGAAGAGCAGCCGGGCGGTCTCCGTTCGGCCGGCGCCCACCAGGCCGGCAAAGCCGAGGATCTCCCCCCTGCGCAGGGTGAAACTCACATCCTCCACCACACCTCGGCGGGTGAGCCCCCGCACCTCCAGCAGGGGTTCGCCGATCTCTGTTTTCTCCTTACGGAATATGTCCCTCAGTTCCCGCCCCACCATCCATTGGATGATCCTGTCGGGCGTTGTCTCACGGACAGGGGCACTGCCCACCCGCCGGCCATCTCGCAACACTACGACTCGATCGGCGATGCGGAATACCTCTTCCAGGCGGTGACTGATAAAGATGATAGCAAGACCATCCTCTTTCAAGGTGCGGATAATATCAAAGAGGGTCTCTACCTCTTCCTCCCCCAGCGCAGAGGTTGGCTCGTCCATAATGATGATGCGCGCTTGCACTGCCAGGGCCTTGGCCACCTCCACCATCTGCTGTTGTGCCACTGAGAGGTTGCGGATCAGGGCGGAAGCGGGAACGCGAGCCCCCACGCGCTCCAGGAGGACCTGAGCCTCCTCTTCCATTCGACGGCGGTCCACCAGGTTGAGGAACTGCCCCAGGCCTCTTCGCCGCGGTTCGCGGCCAATGAAGATATTCGCCGCCACGCTCTGGTTGGGGGTGAGGTTGAATTCCTGGTAAATGATGGCAATGCCGAGTTGTTGGGCGTGATGCGGGCTTTCGATTTCTACTTCCTGGCCTTGCAGGAAGATGCGACCTGCATCCTTGCGGTATGCCCCACAGAGGATTTTCATGAGGGTGGACTTGCCGGCGCCGTTCTCTCCTACCAGCGCCACCACCTCGCCGGCTGCAGCCTCGAAATCCACATTATCCAGCGCCTGTACGCCGGGGAAGGCCTTGGAGATGCCTTCCATGCGCAATACAAACTCCTGCTCGCTCAACAAACATCCTCCCAAATGGTGGCCAAATGTCCTTTCCCCTAACCCGGACAAGAAGGTACTAACTAACCCCGCTCTCGCCTAATCCACCTTCCCAGGCCAAAAGCCTGAAAAACAGGTCCCGATATGAGCAAAAGGGTTGGCGAGGGGCACAGGGCCCCTCGCCAACCCTGGCGTCAAACCTCAAAGGCTACTTCAGGCAGGCGTAGGGGTCAGGCAGCTTCTTGGTGAAGTCCTTGGTGGCCCACATCTCGGCCATGACATCCACATTGCACTTGGTGACGATGTCCATGCCCGAGTCGGTCCAGGACTCGTAGCGGGCACCCTTCACGATGTAGTCGTAGATCATCTGAACGGTGTCGTAGCCCCAACCCCAGTACTTCTGGCCGACCAGCCCTGAGAGGTAGCCATCCTTGAGGAACTCAAGCTCCACCGGCAGGGTATCGAAGGCGACTGTGACCATCCCCTTCTTCGCGGCCTCTTCCCACAGCGGCATGGAGCCACGCTCCGCAAAGAGCGGCCACAGCCCCACGAAGAACCAGCCGTTGAGATCGGGATGGGCCTGCATTGTCTCCTCTACCACCTGCACGCCCAGGTTGATGTCATCGTTGCAGTAGACCGTGGCGACAATCTCGATGCCCGGGTAGGCGGCAATACCATCCTTGAAGCCGCGCATGCGCTCTTCCAGATTGAAGGCGCCGGGCACGCCGGTCAGCATGGCCACCTTGCCCTTCTCGCCCATGAAGCGTACCAGCAGCTCGGCAGCGGCTTTACCACCCGAGTAGTTGTCGACCCCCAGGTAGGTGAAGCGCTGGCTCTTGGGCGAGTCGGCGTCCCAGGTCATCACCGGGATACCCGCGGCCACTGCCTTGTTGATGGGGTCTTCGCAGCCGGTGGGGTCATTGCAGGAGATGCCGATGGCGTCCACCCCCTTGGCGATGACGTCCTCCACCACCCGGGCCTGCTCGGCCATGTCGGAGGCCACGGAGCCCACGTAGAGCACCTCGACCGCATACGGGCCGGCCTTGGTCAGCTCGGCGGCCTTGGTCTCGGCACCCACCTTGCCCAGCTCGAAGACCGGGTTGTTGAGGGCCTTGGGGATCCAGGCGATGGTGAGCTTGCCGTCAGCCAGGGCCGGATGGACGGCCGGTGCCGCCGCAGCAGGTGGCTCCCAACCCTTGGTATCCCACTCATGCGGGATGCCCTTCTTGTCAAGCTGGGCCTCGTAGTCCTTCAAGGTGGCCGCGGTGATGACGTCCACGCCGGTGTCAATGACACCGTTAACCGCACCCATCTCCTTCAGCGCAGCCTCGACCCCCTTCTGAGCCATGAGCCAGATGATCTGAACTGACTTGTAGCCCATGTCGAACTCGCGCTGGGCGACGGTGGCGTCAATCACCCCTTCCTTGATGCCGTTGATGATGTCGGTGGTGGCATCGAAGCACACCAGCTTGATCTGGCCCGCCTTGCCGGCCTCCTTGATGGCGGTGGCCCAGGCCGGGCCGTTGTACGCGTACACGCCAAAGGCGCCGGCCAGGGCAGGGTTGGCGGAGAGCACGGAGGTGGCCAGCTCCAGGGCCCGCGCGGCGTCCTCCTTATCGTTGACCGGTTCCAGGGCCGTGATGTTGGTGCCCTTGATGGCCTCCAGGAAGCCCTCGGTGCGCTGGAGGGCATTGAGCGCGGTATCGGAGCCGCGGCCGATGCCGACCTTGCCGCCGTTGGGCAGCAGCTTCTTCATCTGCTCGCCGGCGATCTTCCCGGCCGAAAAGTTGTCGGTACCGATGTAGACCAGGGAGACGGAGCCCTCAACGGGTGGCGTATCCAGGGTGGTGACGAAGATGCCGGCATCGGCAGCCTTCTTCATCACTGGCTCCAGGGCGTTGGGGTCAGAGGGCGCAATGGCGATACCGGTCACTCCCTGCGCGATGTAGGTCTCCATGGTCTGAGACTGGGCAGCCACGTCCTCCTTGGGGGGGACGAAGAAGATGGCCTGGTCATCGCGCAGGCCCAGGTCCTTGGCAGCCGCGCGCACACCCTTCTCGACGTTGCTCCAATAGGGGTGCACGGACTTGCCGATAACGACGACCTTGAACTCCTTGGCTGGGGCCGCAGCCGGTGCCTGGACAGCAGGAGCCGGGGTTGTGGGCACACAGGCCGCAGCCAGCATGGTGACGATCACCAAAGCGAACAACAGGACATGCAGGCGTTTCATGGGTCTCTCCTCCTTGAGTGAAAAAGAGAATGGTTAGATCGGACAACGCACGGGCCGACTGCTGACTATTCTACCTTCTTTCCCAGCGCATCACCTCCTCTCTTGGGGTACACTGACATCTCATGGTGAGCCTTCTCAGTCCGCTGGTTCAGCCGCGAAGTCGTCGCGCGCGCCCACCATGTAGGCCACCACCCGCTCGCGAAACTCGTGGATGTCGCCCGTCACCGGCTGGTCGGCGACTTTGCGGCCGTGGCGCAGCACCATCACCCGGTCCCCAACCTGGTAGATATCCTCCAGCCGGTGGCTGATGATGATGATCGAGCAGCCTTGGGCTTTCAGCTCGCGTACCAGGTCCAGCACCTTACCAACGGCTGCCATGCTGAGGGCTGCAGTAGGCTCATCCATGATGATGACCTTGGCGTTGAAGGCTGTGGCCCGGCCGATGGCAACGGCCTGCCGCTGTCCACCCGACAGGTGCTCCACCCTCTGGCGTACTGATGGGATGTCAATCCGCAGACGGTCAATCAGGCGACGGGTCTCGCGCTCCATCTGCGGCTTGTCCATCACCCGCAGCGGCCCCAGGCTCCAGCGCACGATCTCGCGGCCCAGGAAGACGTTGGCGGCCACGTCAAGGTTGTTGGCCAGGGCAAAGTCCTGATAGACCATCTCGATCCCCAAGCGCCGCGAGTCCTCCGGCTTGGTGATATTGGCGCGCACACCCTCGATCCAGATCTCGCCCTCGTCGGGGATGTAGGCTCCGCTGAGCACCTTCATCAGGGTGGACTTGCCGGCCGCGTTATCCCCTACCAGGCCCAGCACTTCCCCATGGCCCAGGGTCAGGTCTACACCGCGCAAAGCCTGGACAGCGCCGAAGCTTTTCTTGATGTTGCGCATCTCCACAATCGGAGTTGTCTCTGCCATGAGTCACGCCCTCCCATCCCTCTTCCGGGAGTTGGCCGGCGCTCTCAGCTCCGCAGGCTGCGATACCTGCGCCACGTGTCGTACGTCACTGCGATCACCAGCACTGCGCCCAGCACTACATCCTGTAAATAGGACGACAGGTTCACCAACACCATGCCGTTGACCATCACCCCCATGATGGCCGCGCCCAGGATGGCGCCAAGGACCGTGCCCTCGCCGCCAAACAGGCTGGTCCCGCCGATCACGGTGGCAGCAATAGCCCACAACTCATATCCGGAGCCCACCGTAGGTGTCCCTTGTCCCAGGCGCGATGCCAGCAAGATACCTACCAGCCCGCCCATCATGCCGCTGCTGGCGTAGCAGAAGAGGCGCACACGGTCCACATTAATGCCCGATACCCGTGCTGCTTCGATATTGCCACCCACCGCATAGATGTGGCGGCCCAGGGTAGTAGCAGTCAGGACGAACCAGGTGATCAGGGCTACGATGACAAGGATGATAAACATAATGGGCACCTGATAGAAGCTGCCCTGGCCAAGGACCAGAAATTTGGAGCCGGTAGGGTAGACAATGGGGTAACCACGCGTGATAAAGGCTGCCAGCCCGCGTGCCATCAGCCAGGTTCCCAGGGTGATAATAAAGGCCGGGATGTGAAGCTTGGTAACGCAGAAGCCGTGCCACAGGCCCACCAGCGCTGCTATGATCAGCACGATAAGGATGGCAGGCAGCATGGGCAGGGGCGGTATAAATCCCAGCCCCTTCAGCATTAACGTCGCAACCAGTACGCCGGCCAAAGCCGTCATCGAGCCTACGGACAGATCAATGCCGCCGGTGATAATGACCAGGATCTCGCCAATGCCCAGGAGCCCGAAGGTGGCCACAAAGCGCATGATCACGGCCAGGTTGGCAGGTTTGAGGAACGCTTCTGGCTGGCGCCACCAGAAGAACAGGCACAGCAGCAGAAAAGCGACCACGATGCTTAGTTCTCGAAACTGACCGATCCAGACCCGGCCCCCCGGCCGGGAACGCGTTGCAACGGCCATGCGCTCTCTCCTTCGTGGCCTGTTATGGAGATCAACCCTTTGCTGTCACACTTTTGCCGGATCAGGGCAGTGCCCAGGCAGAGGAAAAGCCCGAGCAACTGGGCGTGGAGGGTCTGCCGGCGATCCGATTCCTGCGTTTATTCTAACAGCCCTGATCACTTTTGTAAAGCTCACAACATGGGCTCTGGAGGGTGCCCTCCTGTGGGAACTGCGTCCCCTGCGGGGACTTACGTCCCCCTACGGGGACTGGCGCCCCCTGCCGGGGACTTACGCCCCCTGCGGGGACTTACGCTGGCGGTAACTGTTCAGCCCTCACCTCACACCCTGCCTCCTCTCCCGCCCGCCTTTGGCGGCGGGAGAGGACAGGAGGTAAACAGAGGCGGTTTTGTGGTGGCGGCCTTCGGCCGCCACCACAAAACCCATAGGGGGGATGGGGCGACACGCCCTAAAGTGCGTAATTCCCGTTTATTTAGTACTTGACATCTACCTGCCGTCGTGTGTTGGCCGACTCCACGATGGCATCGCAGATGCAGGCCGCGCGATAGCCGTCCTCGAAGGTTGCTCCGTACGGCCCCACCTCCTTATTGTTGACGATGCAGTCCAGGAAGTGGGTCAGCTCGTGCACGAAGGTGTGCTCCCACCCGATGATGTGCCCGTGGGGCCACCAGTTCGACCACCAGGGGTGATACCCCTCGCTGATGAGCACATTGTGGAAGCCTTGGGTCTCCCTGGGCTGCTCACCCACCCAGAAGACCTGCAGCTCGTTCATGCGCTCCAGGTCGAAGTAGATGCTGCCCTTCTCGCCGTTGATCTCGAAGCAGTTGTGATTCTTGCGGCCGGCCGCGAAACGGGTGGCCTCCAGGGTACCGATGGCGCCGTTGGCGAACTCCACGGCGGCCACGAAGGCGTCGTCCACCTCCACCTTGCCCATGCCGCTGCCATCAGGCAATGGCCGCTCGGGGATGAAGGTGCGCATCATGGCGGCCACGCTCTTGACTTCGCCCACCAGGAAGCGGCCCAGGTCGATGATATGCGCGCCCAGGTCGCCCAGGGCGCCGCTGCCGGCAGCCTTCTTATCCACCCGCCAGATGTAAGGGGTATTGTAGTGGGGCATGATCCATTCTTGCAGGTAGCGGGCACGGAAGTGGTAGATCTGGCCCAAAGCCCCAGATTCGATCAGGTTGCGCGCCTGGCGAATGGCCGGCACGAAGCGGTAGTTGAAGGCCACCATGTGTTTGACCCCGGCCTTCACCACGGCATCGAGCATCGCTTTGGCCTCTTCGGCTGTGCGAGCCAGGGGCTTCTCGCACACGACGTGCTTGCCGGCCTGGGCTGCGGCGATGCAGGGCTCGGCGTGCATATCGTTGGGGCCACCGTTGTCGAAGAGCTGGATGCGATCATCCTCCAGCATCCGGCGCCAATCGGTATAGAAGGTCTCGTATCCGTAGCGGCGGGCCGCCTCGGCGGCTGCCTCCGCATTGCGGCCACAGATGGCCACCAGCTTGGGGATCGCCGGCGGGGGGTACATCAGGTAGGGGATCTTCTTGTAGGCGTTGGTGTGGGCCTTGCCCATGAAGGCATACCCCAGCATGCCAACCCCTACTTCCGGTGCCACCCCCACGGCCCTGGGGCCAGCCATAGCAGTGAAGGATTGTTCGCTCATGATTACCTCCGTAGCGCGTGGTGCATGATTCTACCGGGCAGCAAAGGCGGCATCGAATGCCACCGCCGACGCGGTGAAGTCCTGGGCGCGGATCATGCGCAGGGCTTCCGGCGCGCCCCATTCACGGTCCATGCCGCTGTCTTCCCACTCGATGGAGAGCGGGCCCTGATACCCGATGCGGTTAAAGGCCCGGATGATGGGGTCCCACTTGACATCGCCGCGGCCCGGCGAGACGAAGTCCCAGCCCCGCCGCGGGTCGCCGAAGTCCAGGTGCGAGGAGAGGATGCTGTTGCGGCCGTTGAGCTGCACACGCGAATCCTTGACATGGCAATGGAAGATGCGGCTGGGGAACTCCTCGATGAAGAAGACCGGGTTGATGAACTGATGGACGAAGTGGCTCGGGTCGAAGTTGAAGCCGAAGGCCGGGTGGTTGTTCACGGCCTCGAGGGCCCGCCGCGCCGTGTAGATATCGTAGGCGATCTCCGTGGGATGGACTTCCAGGGCGAACTTGACCCCTTCTGCCTGGAAGACATCCAGGATGGGGAGCCAGCGGGCGGCGAAGTCCCGGTAGCCGGCGTCAATGTCGGCCTGGCTGGTAGGTGGGAAGAAATAGAACTTGCTCCACACGCTGGAGCCGGTGAAGCCGTTGACGATCTTGACGCCGAAGAGCCTGGCGGCGCGCGCTGTGTTCTTCATCTCCTCGGCGCAGCGTTGCCGCACCCCCTCGGGGTTGCCGTCGCCCCACAGGCGAGGGGGCAGGATGCGCTTATGGCGCTCATCAATCGGGTCATCGGCCACACACTGGCCTACCAGGTGGCTGCTGATGGCAAAACACTTCAGGTTGTACTTCTCCAGCAGCGCCCACTTCTCCCGGACGTACTTGTCGTCCTCCAGCGCCTTATCTACCTCGAAGTGGTCTCCCCAGCAGGCGAGCTCCAGGCCGTCAAAACCCCACGCGCTGGCCTTCTGCGCCAGCTTCTCCAACGGCAGATCGGCCCACTGGCCGGTGAAGAGAGTAATGGGTCGGGACATAGTGCACCTCTCTGTGGTATGGGTTGGGCAAAGGATGAATGACGGTAACTATTCAGGCGGTGACTGGAAGTCACCCTTTTAGGGCCTGCGGCCAGTGGTCGGCCTTCGCCAACCTCTTTCGTGATGCATATATGAAGGGTGTCGGCGGAGGCCGACACCCCCTCGGGCCGAGCCCTTCGGGGCGAGGGCTGGCACGAAGTGCCCAGGGAGGGCGATTTCAATCAGCCTGAATAGTTACGAATGACGAACGACGAATGAGAACTCCACCCCTCGCGTTCCTGGTCCTTCGTCATCTGTCTACTTCGCCAGCTCTCCGAAACGGGCAAAGATGGCCAGGGCCGGGTCAATGGGCACGTGGGCGCGCTTGACATCCTTGGGGATGACAATCGTGGGCGTGGGCCGGATCGTCTTGCCCTCGAACTGCGGCAGCCACTGCTTCTCAGCCTCCAGCATCTCGCTGGCCATCTCGCGGATCTCTTTCAGCGTCAGCACCGCCGAGGTGAGCGGGTCGAGCGCGCAGGCCTGGACGATCTTCTCCGGGTCGCCGGTGATGGCAGCCTCCACCGCCAGCCGCTGCACATTGATGTTGGTCAGGTTTAGCGCGGCGCACTGCGAAGGCAGGTCGCCCACAAAGGTCTTGTGCAGGCCGGTGCGGTCCACAAAGATCGGGCCTTCCGCGCAGCAATCGGGGGGCAGGTTGGTGATCATCCCGCCATTGATGACATTGCCGTTCAACTTGAAGGTGCGGCCCGTCTCCAGGGCCTCGATGACATAGGAACCGTATTCGATGCTGCGGGGAGGCAGGGTGGTGGGCTCATCGGCCAGGATGTCGCGGCTCTCGTACTTTTCGGCCACATACTTGCACCAGTTGTAGTAGGCACCGCTCTCGCCGCCGAACGCCGGCTCATCGCAGTAGAGGTCCAGCGCCTTCTGGTTCTTGCGGAACCAGGGGACGTACTCCGAGAGGTGGCCGGTGGATTCGGTCATGAAATAGCCGAAGTGGCGGAACACCTCACCCCGTACCTTCTCATTGACATAATACTTGGGCTGCTCGAAGCGCTCACGCAGGATTGGGTAGAGGTCGCGGCCCTTGTGCTCCAGTTTCAGGAACCAGGCCATGTGGTTGATCCCGGCGCACAGGAAGTCGATCTCATCTTTGGGCACGCCAACATAGCCGGAGATGAGGTCGAGGGTGGTTTGCACGCCATGGCATAGGCCCACGAAGGGGACTTTGGTGGTGCCGATAGCCCAGCACACCATGGCCATGGGGTTGACATAGTTGAGCAGATAGGCGTTGGGGCAGACCTCCTCCATATCGTGGCACATGTCAAGCGCGACCGGGATGCTGCGCAGGGCGCGGAAGATGCCCCCCGGCCCCATTGTGTCGCCGATGCACTGATCCACCCCGTATTTGAGGGGGATCTTGTAGTCGGCCTCGAAGCCCTTGATGCCGCCCACCTGGAAGGTGGCGATGACGTAGTCGGCATCTTTCAGGGCCTCGCGGCGGTCGGTGGTGATCCACACCTGGGCTGGCAGGTTATTGGCTTTGATGACCCGTTTGGCAAACGCTTCCACCTGCGAGGTGCGGGTGGTGCTGGGGGCCATGAGGGCAAATTCGGTATCCTCCAGGCCCGGGGTGGCCATGATGTCCAACATCAGCGTCTTGCAGAAGACGATGCTGCCGGCACCGATGATAGCGACCTTTGCCATGGTTTACCTCCGTTGGTTGGTGGTGATAGTCAGGGCGAGGTGCCCCAAGTATAATCGGATGGTGGGCTGATGTCAATGCTTACCGCGCCTGTGCGCAGGGCGTTTTGGGCCTGGCGATCCTTACGCCGCGCACCCGCCGTAGCACAGGATCAGCTCCTTGGCCGCGCGCACCTCGTCCAGGCGCCGCAGGGGTGCGCGGTGGGGCGCGGTTTTCAGCAGCTCCGGGTTGGTGCGCGCCTCATCGGCGATCTGGATCAAGGCATCGGCAAAGGCATCCAGTGTCTCCTTGCTCTCGGTCTCCGTGGGCTCGATCATCAGGGCTTCGGGCACAATGAGCGGGAAGTACACCGTGGGCGGGTGGAAGCCGAAGTCCATCAGGCGTTTGGCGATGTCCAGGGTGCGGATCTCGGCCGCGCCTTTGATGATGCCCTGGGCCACGAACTCGTGCATGCAGGTGCGGTCGCCGTGGGGGATGGGATAGACCCCGCGCAGCCGTGCCTGCAGGTAGTTGGCGTTGAGCACCGCGTTCTCGCTGACGGCCCGCAGCCCTTCGGCGCCCAGCATGCGGATGTAGGTATACGCGCGCACCAGCACCCCGAAGTTGCCATGAAACGCCTTGACCCGCCCGATGGACCTGGCCGGCATGTGCCACTGGTATATGTCGGCCCCCTCTGCCTCCTGGCGCACCACGATGGGACCGGGCAGGTAGTCTACCAGCTTTTCGACTACGCCTACCGCGCCCGAGCCAGGGCCACCACCCCCGTGCGGGGTGGAGAAGGTCTTGTGCAGGTTGTAGTGGAGCACATCAAAGCCCAGCTCGCCCGGCTTGACGATCCCCAAGATGGCATTGAAATTAGCACCGTCCCCGTACATCAGCCCCCCGGCGTCGTGCACCATCCTGATCACCTCAGTGATATGTTCGTCGAACAGGCCGAGCGTGTTCGGGTTGGTCAGCATCATGCCCACCAGGTTAGGGCCGTGGATGTCGAGCAGCGATTTCAAGGCAGCCAGGTCCACGTTGCCCCGCCGATCGGAGGGCACCTCCACCACCTTCAGCCCCGACATGGACGTGGTGGCCGGGTTGGTGCCATGGGCGGAATCGGGCACCAGGATCACATGACGGTGCGTCTCACCCTGGTCGTGCAGGTACTTGCGCATGATCAGCACGCCGGTCAGCTCGCCGTGCGCGCCGGCTGCCGGCTGCAAGGTCACGCCAGCGAAACCGCCGATCTCCGCCAGCATGCACTGCAGTTCGTACATCAACGCCATGGCACCCTGGGTGCTGCTTGGGGGCTGCAAGGGGTGCAGGGCGGCGAAGCCAGGCAGGCGGGCGGCGGCCTCGTTCACCTTGGGGTTGTATTTCATGGTGCACGAGCCGAGGGGATAGAAGCCGGTGTCTACAGCGTGGTTCATGTGCGACAGGTGCACGTAATGGCGCACCAGGTCCACCTCTGAGACTTCCGGGAGCGGGAGCTCGTCCCGGATGCATCCTTCGGGCAGCGGTGTCTGGGGCACATCGCATGTGGGCAGCGCCACAGCCTGGCGGCCCGGCCGGCTGATTTCGTAGATAAGGGGTTCGCCCATCACACCACCTCCTGAGGCCGGCCGGCGATCTCGGCCAACGCCTCCGCCAGCTCCTCGATCTCCTCGCGCGTGTTCATCTCGGTGACGCAGAGCAGCATGTGGCCGCTCAGCTCGGGGTAGTCCTGCCCCAGGTCGTAGCCGCCCAGGATGCCGTAGTCCTCCAGCAGGGCCTGGTTGATGAGCGATACCGGACGGGGACAGCGTACCACGAATTCCTTGAAGAAGGGCCGGCCGGATAACACCTGGTAGCCTGGCAGCCGGGCAATCAGGTCAGCAGCATAGTGGGCCTTGTGATAGCACAGCTCGGCGACCGTGCGCAGGCCGTGTTTGCCCATGGCCGCCATGTAGATGGCGGCGGCCAGGGCGTTGAGGGCCTGGTTGCTGCAGATGTTGCTGGAAGCCTTCTCGCGGCGGATGTGTTGTTCGCGGGTGCTGAGGGTCAGCACAAAGCCGCGCCGGCCCTCTGCATCTACCGTCTGGCCGACGATGCGGCCAGACGACTTGCGCACATCGGCCATCTTCATGGCAAAGAAACCCAGATAGGGGCCGCCAAAGCTGATGGGGTTGCCCAACGCCTGGCCTTCACCGACTACGATGTCGGCACCGTAGCGGCCAGGGGGCACGAACAGCCCCAGGCTGATAGGATCCACGGCGACCACGAACAAGGCGCCGGCCGCGTGCACCTGCCCGGCCAGGGCCTGCATCTCGGCCGGGGTGTAGAGCCGGCCCAGGAAGTCGGGGTTCTGGAAGATCAGGCAGGCGGTCTGGCCATCCACCAGGGAGGCCAAGGCGGCGAGTTCCTCAGCGGCGCTGCTCTCCATGGCAAGCGGGTCACCATCGCCCACGAGCTGGAGGCCCATGCCCTGGGTATACGTGCGGACCACGGCGCGGTATTGGGGGTGCAACGTTGGGCTGAGCACCACTTTGGTGCGCTTGCCCCGGGTGACCTGCAGCGCCATGATCACTGCCTCAGCCGTGGCGGTGGCGCCATCGTAGTGCGATACGTTGGCAACCTCCATCCCGGTCAAGGCACAGATCATGGACTGATACTCGAAATGGGCTTGCAACGTCCCCTGGCTGATCTCAGGCTGGTAGGGGGTGTAGGCGGTGAAGAACTCGGAGCGCTGGAGGATGAAATCCACGATGCTGGGCACGAAGTGGTAATAGGCTCCTGCACCCAGGAAGCACGCAAGGTGGTGCAGGTCGTCATTTTCGCTGGCCAGAGCCTCCAACTCGCGCAGCACCTCCATCTCGGATAGCGGAGGAGGTAGCTGCAGAGATGGGAAGCGGTACGCTTCGGGCACATCGTGGAAGAGTTCTTCAACTGTTGCCACGCCGACTGTCGCCAGCATGGCTGCCCGGTCAGCGTCGGTGTTAGGGATGTAGATCATGTTTTACTCCGGTGTAGGCTTAATGCTCCCCCTTCTCTTCTTCCTCGCGGACAAACGCCTCGTAGGCGGCGGCATCCATCAACTCATCCAGTTCGCTCAGGTTGCTGGGGGCCACCTTGATCATCCAGGCCTTGCCGTAGGGATCTTCATTGACCCACTGGGGGTTATCTTCCAGGTCGCTGTTGACCTCTACCACCTCGCCGCTGATGGGAGCGTAGGCATCCTCGGCAGCTTTGACCGACTCGACGGTGCCGAAGCTCTCGCCCTTGGTCACGGTATCACCGACCTCGGGCAGCTCGACGTAAACGACGTCGGAGAGCAAGTGCTGGGCATAGTCTGAAACTCCGATGACAGCCGTGTCGCCCTCCAGGCGCACCCATTCGTGGCTCTTGGCATAGCGGGCCTTGGGGTCATATTTGTAGCTCATGGTGTTCCTCCGGTTGGTGGTCGGTTGGTAGGTTGGTAGTCCGTAGATTGGCGGGTTGGTAGATCAGGTAGTTGATTTCGGGCAGGAGTGTATCACAGGCGGGCGGGGCTGTCAACGGAGGAAGGATCTTCTGTTTTTGGTCCCAGGTGGCCTCTGCTTTGAAGGGGCCACCTGGGACGACTGTAGAGCATGCCAGGCCGCGTAAGACCCCTGGCATCACACGCCAGGGGCCTCTGGGTTGGGGCCGAAGTGCTTCAGCATGACAATGGGATCGCTCTTGCTGGGATTGGTAATGGTGACCCCTTCCCTGGCCGAGCGGCAGGAGACGAAGAACTCGTCGTAGGTGAGCTGGCCGAAGCGAATCAGCGCCGGCGATTCGATAGGCCATACACCCATGGTGCCATGGCCCTGGATGACGATCAGGCCATAGGGGCCAGCATCGCGGATCGTCACGGTGCGGCCGGGCAGCACGGTGAGCTCCTTGGCCGCCACGTACTCGTTGCCGTAAACGATCCACTTTTCAATATAGCCCGCTTCCTGCATCTCCTCCAACGGTTTCACCAGCCGCGGCTCGCGATAGTGGGTGGCCTTGAAGTCCGGATTGGTGTTGGCCTCCCAGTCAATCATCGAGATGATGTAGTCCAGGTCCTGCTTCTTGTCCGGAGGCACATCCTTCACCAGCAGGTCCCATTCGATAGGCACGTCATTGACCAGGGACTGGAACATGGCGAACACATCGCTGGCCCATTGTGGCTCGTAAGTGCAGAGGCTGCCCGGCGCGTGCAGAACTCCCGGCGGCACGTACCAGCCGGTGCCCACCTCTAGCTTGTACGCTTTGGATAGGTCCAGGATGCGGTTATCGCCCTGGTTCCAGATCTCCAGGCAGTGGCGCACCTGTTCCTTCGTGGTCCCCGGCTCCAGCCCGAAGTAGGTGTGGGGGAAATCGGCGCCATAGTTGTTGAGCTGCCGGGGGAAGTAATAGGCCTCAGGCTTGGGCTGCTGGCCGACCAGAGCGGCATGTTCTGCCTTTTGATGCAGGTGATGGGGGAGCGCGCCCTTGTTATCGAAGAACTTGGCATACACGGGCCAACAGTGGTACTTGTCCCACATCTCGTGGCCCAGCAACTCTGCCCCCAGGTCGCTCACCAGGTCTTTAAAGAGGATTTTCTGAGGTTTATCCTCGTCCCCAAACACCACATAGCTCAGCCCCTCGTCGGGGGTGGTCAGCGGCCCGTTGTCTGCCTTGGTGGTAGAGGAGAACCAGCGCTCATCAATGCCGCCGCGGTGGGCGCCGAAGGCATAGTAGTCGTCGGGGTGCAGCTTGATCCGTCGGCCGGGAATGCAGAAGGCACGCGGCACCCAGGTTGGGGCCAGACGAAGGATGCCTTCCCCTTGCTCTAAAGCGGGGTGACTCATACCACACTCCTTGGATCTTTGGTTTGCCCCCCGTTGCTCGGGGGAGAAGAGGAAAGATTACCGGAGTTACGCAGTTGCACTGCACTGTACCCCAGCCCCCACTTGGGAGCGGGGGAATCCTTTGAAAGGGGTATTCTGGGCGGCTTTGCCGCCCAGAATACCCTAATCTCGATTCCCCTTCCCCGCCTTGCGGAGAAGGGGGTAGGGGGATGGGGCGATACGCCCTAAAGTGCGTAACTCCTGAAGTCTAAGGGTACCCTGCGTTGGGTAGGCGAGGGCAGCGCCCTCGCCTACCCAATAAATCCGCGTTTACTGGAGCTCCTTGAACCGTTCTGCCTCGGCCAGGTTCTCCTTGGTGATCATCTTGGGGGCGATGTAGATATCGTGTTGGGCGGGTTTGACGCCGTTCCAGATGAAGTTGGCGAGGGTGCGCAGGGCTTCGCGGGACTGTTCGCCGGGGAACTGGTCGACGGTGCCCCACAGTTCGCCGTCGCGCACCTTGACCAGGGCTTCGGGGAGGGCGTCGTAGCCGATGATGATCACCTGGCCGGCCAGGCCGGCGGCCTTGGCGGCTTCGAGGGCGCCGAAGGCCATTTCATCGTTGGCGCCCACGATGGCGTCTGGTTTGGGGGTGGCGCCCAGGCAGTTTTCGGTGACCTTGAGGCCCTCATCGCGGTTGAACTGGCCGGTTTGCTGGCAGGCGACCTTGAATTCGGGGTGGCTGTCAATGATGTTGTGGAGGCCCTTGGAGCGGTCGATGGCTGGGGAGCTGCCTGGGGTGCCGGTGAGCTCGAAGATGGTGGCGCCGTTGGGGAAGAGTTTGAGCAGCGCCTCGCCCTGCAGCTCGCCGCCGCGCACGTTGTCGGCGCCCACATGAGCCAGGGTGTTGACGTTGTAGACGGTGCGGTCAATGGTGACCACAGGGATGCCGGCGTCCACCACCGCCTGCACAGCGGGGGCCATGCCCTCGGCCGTGATGGGGCTGATCAGCACGCCGTCGTACTTCTTGGCGATGACAGCCTCCATGTCGGCGGTCTGCTTCTCGATCTTGTTCTGGGCATCGAGGGTCACGATCTCGATGTTGCCCAGCTTGGCCGCCTCATCGCGCACCTGCTGCTCCATGAACACGAAGAAGGGGAACTGCAGCCCAGGCAGAGACAGGGCAATCGTCAGCTTCTTCGCGGCCGGAGCTGGTTTCTCCTCCACGGGTGCTGCTGTCGGGGTCGGCTTCTCTTCGGCAGGCGCGGGTGTCGGTGCGGGCGCGGGTGCCGGCGCACAGGCTGCCACCAGCATAGCCACGATGGCCAGGAGACTGATCCAGAGTAGCAAATGGTTGCGCTTCATAGTGATCTCTCCTTCTTCTCTTGGGATGAAAAAGTGTGGATAGCCGGAAGATACTTGGGCAAGCGGTCCAACTACAGCTTCACAGCTCGCCGACAACCCTTTCGCTGTGCGGTTGTCGGTCATGATAGGAGCCTTCTATCCTGCGGGCGGCATCACCTCCTTTGGTACACACGTGCCAGGCGATTCGCAAGCTTTCCTTGGCTTCATCCTCTTACGGGGATCGCATGTAACTATTCAGGCGGTGACTGGAAGTCACCCTTTTGGGGCCTGCGGCCAGTGGTCGGCCTTCGCCGACCTCTCTGGTGATGCACACATGAAGGGTGTCGGCGTAGGGGCGATCCGCTGGATAGCCCCACCTGGCACGAAGTGCCCAGGAGGAGCGATTTCAATCGGCCTGAATAGTCACGATCGCAGATATTCTATTTGCAGCGGTGTCCTGTAGAGGCGGAGCACCGCTCCGTCTCTACAGGCCATCCGGCGTGGACAGTATACCACAACTCAGAAGAATGCGCTAATACCCCTTCATCTCACCGACAGAACCCTTTACCCTTCCACCTTCACCTGCCCCAACACGACTCCCTTGTCGCTGAAGTTGACCTTGAGCCGGTCAAGGGTAGCTGGATCATAGAGGCCGATCTCCACGAAATAGACGCCGGCCGGCGCCTTGGCCGGCAAGGTCAGGCGGTAGTGATCCTCAATGCGCTGGCCAGGCTGCCAGGTGGAGGTGGGTGCCCGGCCGGCCTGAGGCATCTGGTCCTGTTGCGCCCAGACGGCCTCCGGTGGCAGCACCAGGTGGACGAAGGCCACGTAGTCCATCCGGGGTACGGCCAGCGCCTCCCACCACAGGGTGACCTCCAGGGTCTCGCCCCCTCGCAGCACCCGGCGGTCGAAGTCAAAGCCCACCAGCGCGATCTGGTTGTCGAAGTTGACGAAGATGGGGTTGGGCAGACCGCCCACGCCGGGCCTGGGCAGGAGGGCTACATACCCCAGTGTCCAGTGATCGGCCTGGCCGACCAGCAGCCGCTGGCCCGTGGCAAAGTCGTAGAGCCCTACGTCAACGCGCAGCCGGGCCGGCGCGGGAGCGGTCTCCGGGATCTCGACCGCGTGACGGTCGGGGATGATCGCCTGGAGGGGCCAGTCGCTGGTGGCCAACGCTCCAGAGGCGGGGTAGCTATCCCGCTGGGCCTGCACGATGCCGTACTCGTCGCTCAGGTGGACGAAGACGCTATAGTCATGGTCCATGGGGCTTAGGGCCTGCCAGTAGAGGGTCAGGTAGAGCTGTTGGCCGGGCCGTACCTCAGGGTTCTCAACCTGGTAGCCCAGCAGCCGCGCCTGGCCGCCGAAGTCGGCCGCGAGCGGGTTGGGCAGCGACGCCTTGGGCTCCAGGAGTTGTGGCGCCGCGTAAGCCGGCGCGATCCAGCGGATGGGGGCCAGCGCGGCCAGGGCCAGGAGGCCGATTACCAGCACAGCCGCTGCCGGGCCGCGCAGCACGCGCGGCAGCCAGCCGCTGATGCCAAGGCTGAGGAGCACCGCAGCCGCGCTGAGGGCCGGGAAGAGCAGCCGCCCCTGGGGATAACGCATCCGCGCCCAGTTGAGCAAGGCCAGGACCACCATAAGGATCCAGACGAGCAGGAGGATAAGTTGTGAAAGGGTGATAAGGTGAGAGGATGACAGGGTGACAGAAAGAGCCAACTTCCCTCTTTTCCTTCTACCCACCCCGTTATCCCCTTTCCCCTTTCCCTCACCCCTTATTACCGCAAACACCCACCGCGAGGGCCAGACCACCAGCAGCCCTGCCAGTCCGGCCAGGCTCAGCGCGCTGTAGAGCTCATACAGCCATCCATCGGCCGGGACGTTGAACCAGCCGAAGACGGCCCAGGCTGAGCGCCAGACCCCTTCGGCGCGAGCCAGCAGCTCGGCCAGGCCAGGCGGCTCGGCGCGAGGAGGCAAGACCTCGAACATGGCCTGCAGGCCCAGCGGGTCACCGTAGAGCCGCCAGTTGCGCCAGTACCACCAGCCGGCCATGGCCAGCGCCGCCACGGCTACGGCCAGTCCCCAGCCGATCAACTCCCTCAGCGAGCCCCTTCGCAAGGCCATCATGAGCAAGGTCAGGCCGGCCAGTCCGGCCAGCGCCAACCCGCTGAGCTTGGCCAGGCCGGCCAGTCCGACCAGCAGTCCCAGGAGGAGCAGTTGTAGCAGGGTGGGGCATCCTGGCCAGGCTGATGGTAGAGAGTGGACGCCAGCGGTGAGGGCCGGCTTTGCCTCGTTGCCAGAGGTGGCCGACAGGGGCTGCCGGCAACCCAGGAGGTGGACGCAGAGCCAGACGCCGGCCGCGCTGGTTGCGATGACCAGATTATCGTTGTTGACCGCCGCGCTGAGAAAGAGGAACTGGGGATTGAAGGCCACCAGGCCGGCCGCCAGCGCTGCCAGCTCGCGCCGACCAGGGAAGATGGCCAGAGCCGTGCCATAGGTGGCCAGCACAGTCACTGCAGCCAGGAGGAGCGAAAAGAAGCGCACGACGTGCGCGGCCAGGGCCACCCCGCGCCAGGGCCAGGCATCGGCTCGGCCATGGACGATGATGTTCTTGTTGCCAAAGGAATCCGGCTGTCCGACAGCCGCGTGGGGATTGTAACGGATCACCTGGCCGGCATTATCGGTGGGGATGGGCCAGGTCAGCGCCGCCGCGAGCAGGTAGTAAAGGGGCGGCTGGCTGCCCTCCTGATGCCAGGGCGCGCTGCCCACCTGCTCGGGCCGGGGCAGGCCGTGGCCCTCGGCCAGCCAGCGCACATATTCGTAGTGCCAGACCTCGTCGGGTGCCTCGAACAGCGGGTTGACCACGCTGTAGATGACGCCCAGGGTCAGGAAGAGGGCCAGGATCAGGCCAAAGGGCCGGTGGTTACGCATCCCCTATCCCATCCCCTTCTTCGGGGAGCCTGTCCGGCGAGCGTCCAGCAGGCGGCTGCAACCTCATGTAGGCCAGGGCCAGGCCGCCAAAGATGGCCGAGGCCAGGAGGGTGAGGATGTTGACCGCGAACCCGCTGGCGATGGCCAGGTCGGTGGACATGCCTGCCAGGCCGAAGCCTACCGCCCAGCCGGCCTCGTGGGCGCCGAAGCCGCCAACAGTGATGAAAGGCAGCGCCTTGGCCAGCATGGCGAAGGTGCCTCCCACGATAACCATCGCATACGGCTGGGGCAGCCCAATGGCCTGCATGAAGGCGGCAAACCAGGCAAAGGTGCCCAGCCAGATCAGCAACGACCAGCCCATGGTCAGGGCGTAGGTACGGGGAGTGCGCATGCGCTGAAAGGCCACCACCGCCCGCTCTCCGCCGGCCAGCAGCAGATGGCCAACCCGCCTCCCATCCAGCCTCAAGCGCGCCAGCAGCCATGTGACGGCCCGCAACCCCTGCCTCCCCAACCAGGGCACAACAGCCAGGACAACCAGGGCAAGGAGCAGCGCCGCAGCTACTGCCAGTACCACCCTGCTTGCGCGCGGGGCCAATCGTTCCAGGTTGAGGAGCGCAAACAGCACGTAGAGCAGCGCTACGGCCAGGTAATCGAAGATGCGGGCCACTACCAGAGCAGCCGCGCTTTCGCCTACGGCCATGCCGTGGCGTTGGCGCATGAAGTAAGGGAAGGACAGCTCGCCCCCGCGAGAAGGCAGGGTGTTGTTCAGCAGGCTCAGCGCGAACATCTCAGGCAAGATACGCAGAGGTGACAGGGCAAAAAGGCGAGAAGGTGAAGGGCTGCGGGCCCGCCTTGAACTGGAAAACTGGCGGCCCGGGCACAGTGGATCACCATGCTGCTGCAATGCTGGAGACGGGTGCTCAGCCGCCGGGGTTGCGGGCCGCAGCTCACACTGAAGGGACCCTTCGGCCCCCCGGACAGGACCCAGGGGCAGCAGCACGCCGAACCGATAGGCGCGTAGCACATTGGCGCCGACGTATGCACCGAAGCCGGCCAGCAACCAGGCCGGCTGTACATTGGCCAGCAGCCGCACCACCTCGAGGGGATCAATCTGCCGGAGCAGCAGCACCACCAGCGCCACCGCTGCCAGATAGGGCAGGACACGGCTGGCCTGCCTCATTTGTCTCCCTGTCCCCTCTCCCTGGCCAGCGGTGCCTCGTCCTTCCCCTCCCCCAGCTCCATCCGTTTGACCCGCAACAGGATCTCCTCGCTCAGCCGGCGGTTGATGGCAATCAGGTCGGCCACCAGCCCGATCAGGATGACCTGAAAGCCGGCAATAAAGAGCACTGCAGCGATGATCACCGACTGCACATGTCCCTTGCCCTCACCCTGGAAGACGAAATAGAGGTAGCGCAGGGAGAGGGCCAGGCCACCCAGCAGCAGCACGATCCCTGCGGCCAGGAAGACCCGCAGCGGCTCGTACATGGCGTAGATGCGGACGATGGTCTCGGCCGAGCGGCGCAGATAAGCTGGGATGCTATGGATCAGCCGGCTTTCTCGCAGCCTGGGGTTGGTACGCACCGGCACGTGGGCCAGGGCCAGCCGCTTATGGCCGGCCTCGATGATGGTCTCCAGGGTGTAGGTATAGTCCGAGAGGACGTTCAGGCGCAGGGCAGCCTCGCGGCTGTAGGCCCGGAAGCCGCTGGTGGTGTCGGGGATGTCGGTGTGGGAGGCCTGCCGCACCACCCAACTGCCCAGCTTCTGCAGCCGTTTCTTGGTGGGCGAGAAGTGGGGAATGGAGTCGATCTGGCGGTCGCCGATGACCACGTCGGCCTGGCCGGCCAGGATGGGCGCGATCAGGCGAGGTATATCTGCACCCGCATACTGGTTATCGCCATCGGTGTTGACGATGATGTCAGCGCCCAGGCGCAGCGCGGCATCCAGCCCGGCTGCAAAGGCGGCCGCCAGCCCGCGATGGCTGCGGAAACGCACGATGTGCTCCACGCCCAGCTCGCGAGCCACCGCGGCTGTTTCGTCGCTGCTGCCATCGTCAATGACCAGTAGCTCCACCTTGTCCACGCCCTCGATCTGACGAGGGATATCGCGCACGGTGGCCGGCAAAGTGGCT
>DAOTZS010000085.1:0-5796 GCA_034434335.1 Anaerolineae bacterium | reverse complement strand
GCGTCACCCTTTTTGGGCCTGCGGCCAGTGGTCGGCCTTCGCCGACCTCTCTCGTGATGCATACATGAAGGGTGTCGGCGGAGGCCGACACCCGGCACGAAGTGCCCAGGAGGGGCGATTTCAATCGGCCTGCATAGTTACCTCGCGGCATGGCGCGGCCAGCCTCATAACTGATGGTTAAGTTCTGCCAGGGCCGGGTAGAGGCGCGCGAAGAGCCGCGCCTTTTCCATATACCGTTCGTGTTGCGCCATATCAGGCTCGTAGGTGCGGCCGGCGTGAACCATCTGCTGGACCCCTTCCCGGACGGAGCCGAACACCCCGGTGGCCACCCCGGCCAGGATCGCCACCCCCAGGCAAGGCGCCTCCGTCACATCAGTCGCCACAACCAGCTTACCCAGGATATCGGCCTTGGTCTGCAGCCACAGGGGGGAGCGGGCACCGCCGCCGAAGGCGCGCAGCTCGCGCACCGGGATGCCGGCTGTCTCCATGGCATCCAGGCTGAGCTTGATCTCGTAGGTGACGCTGTCCAGGATGCCCTTGATGATCTGGCCCCTGGTGGTGCTCAGGTCCAGGCCGACGATGGCGCCTTTGGAAGCCGCGTCCATCCAGGGGGTGCCGCTGCCCACGAAGTGGGGCAGGACCAGAACGGGGGACGGTTCCCGCGGGGCCTGGCTCAGGATCAGGTCATAGACATTCTGGCCCGTGCGCGCGGCTTCCTGGAGTTCAACCCCGGCGAAGTTATCCCGATACCAGCGCAGCAGCGCGCCCGCTGTGGCAGTGTAGCCCAGCACCAGGTACATGCCGGGGGCGGTATGGGGCGCGCTGGGCAGGTTGTTCTGCATTAGTATCTCATTCAACACCAGCCGTGGGGAAGCCACCGCCACGCACTCCACTGTCCCGGTAGAGTCCATGGCGATCCCCTCGACGATGGCTCCACACCCCAGGGCGCCGCTGGGCTGATCGTGGCCACCCACGACAGCTACCACCTTGGGCCCCAGGCCCAGTTCCTCAGCTACCCGGCCGGCCACCTGGCCCAGGCACGTGCCCGAGGGGAGCACCGCCGACAGCCGTGAGACATCCAGGCCGGCCAGCTCCAGGATCTCCTCTGACCAGGCCAGGCGGTTCACGTCAAAGGCCATGGTGCGCGCGGCCAGGGTGTAGTCCATGGTGGGGGGCAGCCCCAACTGGTGGAAGACGAAGTCCTGCATGCAAAGGAAACGCCGCGCGGCCGCGAAGACCTCCGGCGCATAGTCCCGCAGCCACATCAGTTTGTTGACGGTGTACATGGGGTGGAGGGGCATGCCAGTGATGCGGAAAATGCGCTCGCCCCCCAGCCGCTCTCCCCACCAGCGCGTCTGCTGCACCGCGCGGGTGTCAATGGCCGTGATGAAACGGTAGAGGGGCCGGCCCTCCGCATCCAGAGGCACCACCGACTCCCCATGGGTGGAAACACTGAGCGCCTGCACCGGATCGCCGGCCACGGCGGAGGTCACCTGGCCGATCACGGTGGAGATCGCGTCCCAGACTTCGGCCGGGTCAAGCTCCATCCACCCCGGCTGAGGTTGATACAGGCGATATTCGCGGTAAGCCTGGGCCAGGCTCTGGCCCTCCGGGTTGAAAGCCACCGCCTTGCAACCGGTGATGCCAATGTCCAGTCCTAATAAGCTCATGATGGTGGTCCTTCGTCTGGTGTAACTATTCAGGCCGATTGAAATCGCCCCTGCTGGGCACTTCGTGCCGGGTGTCGGCCTCCGCCGACACCCTTCATGTACACATCACGAGAGAGGTCGGCGAAGGCCGACCTCTGGCCGCAGGCCCATCCAGTCACCGCTGAATAGTTGCCGTCTGGCAAGGATGGACAGAAGATGTGCATTACGAGGAGTCTCGGTCAGGCGCCGGTGAAAACTCAGCCCGGCAAGCGAGCTTGCCGGGCTGAGTGGCTGTCCTTACCCCTTCACTGCGCCAAAGGTCAACCCGCGCACAATATAACGTTGGGCCGTCAATGCCAGCAGTGCTGGCGGCAGGATGGCCAGCAGCAGGCGGGTGGCTACAAACCAGAACTGCACGCCCTGGGTATGCTCCACCCCAGCGATGATGACCGTGATCGGCTGGGCTTGCTTGTAGGTAAGAATCAGGGCAAAGAGGAACTCGTTCCAGGAGAAAGCAAAACAGATTACCGCCGCGGCCGCCAGGGCTGGGGCCGCCAGCGGCAGGGCAATGTGCCAGAACGCGCCCAGGTGGGAGGCCCCATCCACCAGCGCCGATTCTTCCATCTCCTGCGGCAGCTCCTTGAAGACGTCCCGCATGATCAGCACGGCAAAGGGCATGGTGAAGGTCGCATTGGTCAACACCAGCGCCACCTGTTTGTCCAAAAGCCCAATGCTCTTCATCACGATGAAGAAGGGGATGGCGGTAACCATGGGCGGCAGGAAGCGTTGGGAGAGGAACCACAGCGCCATATCTTTGTTCTGCCAGCGGTAGAAGCGGAAACGCGCCAGCCCGTAGCCTGCCAGGGTACCCAGGGCGATGGCGATCAAGGTTGCGCCGACCGCGATCACGATGCTGTTGCCCAATGCCCGGCTGATCTCCGGCCACCGGTTGGTGAACTCCAGTTGCCAGTTGATAAAGGTTGGCTTGAACTGCAGGAACGGGATGAGGGAAGGTTTGGTCAGGATAACGCCAGGTGGCTTCAGGGAAGTAATGATAGCCCAGTAGAAGGGGAAAACACCCCACGCGGTGGCGATGACAATAATAGTCCACAGTGCTACGTTGCTGGCTGTCAACCCTTTGCGTCTTACCACATCGCACCTCTTTACTCGTAGATCTGCCGGAGCTGGTTGAAGAAGAACATGCTGATGGCCAGCATTACGATCAGCAAAATGTAGGCCAGCGCCGATGCATAGCCAGCGTTGAAGTTCCGCAACCCCGTCAGGTAGATGTAGAAAGAGTAGGTCTGGGTGGCCGCCCCTGGTCCGCCGCTGGTCATGCTGAACGGGATATCCAGCACCTTGAAGGTCTCTACCACCCTCAGGATCGTCACCGTGAACAGGACAGGAGTGAGCAGGGGGAAGGTGACCCAGCGGAAGATATCCCAGCCCGAGGATGTGTCCAACCGCGCTGCCTCGTAGATCTCTTCAGGCAGGGATTGGAGGCCAGCCAGGATGACCAGGAAGCAGAAGGGGGTCCACTGCCACATATCTACCAGGACGATAGCCAGGCGGGCCAGCCACACATCGGAAAACCAGCGTGGCAGGTTGATCATGCCCAGCGCTCTGAGGACCGTGTTCACTGCGCCAACCTCTTCGTGGAAGATCGTGAGCCCCAGGTAGCCCAGCGCGATGGGCGCCGTGAAGAGGGGCATGGTGAAGAGGGAGCGGAACACGCGCTGACCACGGAGAGGGCGGTGGAAGAGCAAGGCCAACCCCAAGCCCAATAGGACCGTAGAGCTCACACTGATAACGACAAAGAACAGGGTGACCTGCAGTGAGTTCCAGAAGCGGTAGTCGGAGAAGGCCCGTAAGAAGTTGTTAAGTCCATAGAAGGTCTGAGGTTGGCCCAACCGTGCTCGCATAAAGCTCAGGCGCAGCGAATAGAGCAGGGGGAAGATGGTAAAGACCAGTACCCAGACGATGCCAGGGACGACGAAGAGGAATTTGACACGCTCACGTTGTCGCATGGTCGCTCGCTTTCACAGGACAGGAATAAGGGAAGGGACACGGCGAGGTGTCCCTTCCCTGCGACTGCCTTCCAACGGCCTGAGGTGGCCCGGCCAGCCCCAGTTACAAAGTCAGCAGGATATCAGGAGCCGGAGGTGCGGCCGGGCCCCCAGCACTTCACGGCTTGTAGCCGATGGACTCCTGATACAGCCTCAGCAGCTCTTCCTTGCCATAGTCTTCTACGATGCGCACCCAGTCCTCGTAGGTGCGATCCAGGGCCTCCTGAGGCGAGAGCTGGCCGGTGACCGCCTCTGAGAGATGGACGTCCCACACCTCATGCATCTCGGGGGTGCCGGGGATGCGCCTGTAGTTCTGGAAGATGGGGTAGTTGTAGAAGTTGTCCTGATAGGCGCCGATGAACTCCTTGGCATCCTCCGCGTTGTAGCCGCCGGCCACGTAGTCCTCGATCTTGGCCGTGCCATAGGGCGGGAACCAGTCGTAGGTCGTGCCAGGATCTACGCCGGTCCAACCGTAGGCCACGTTCCAGTGGTTGATCTCGGGTGTCGCCTGCCAGGCCATGAAGTAGTAGGCCAGGTCTGGGTCATCGGCGTACTTGGAGATGACCGGATGCCAGGAGCAACCCACCTGGTTGCCCACGAAGTTGGGGGTCTCCAGGTTCAGGAACTCGCCCTTCTCCCGGTCATAGGGATGCTTGGTACCGGGTATACCCCGCGCGCCCAGCTTGCCCTGGATGACCGACTGGGTGGGGTCTTGCGACAGGGAGCCGACGTCGCCCCAGGAGAAGGTCATCACCGCGTTGCCCGACAGGAAGTCGGCCCAGGCCTCACCCAGGCTCCAGCCCCACATGGCGGGCGAGCCGGCCTTGGAGAGCGCCAACACCATCTCCAGAGCGCGCACGTGGCCCGGCGAGTTGATCAACGGCTCCATCGTCTCGGGGTCAAACCAGTAGACGTTGTGGTACTTGGTGACCTTGGTGGGCGGGTCGCCGGGGTAGGGGATGACGACGTAGGGCGCCGAGATGGCCATGAAGTGGAAGAAGCCCTGGCCACCCACCTTGAGGTGCAGCGCGATGCCGTTATCGGGGTCGCCATCCTCGTTCCAGTCCTTGCCATGGAAGAACTGGGCGATCTCCAACACGTCTTCCCAGGTGTCCATCGCTACCGGCATTGGATGGCCCATTTCCTTCTCGAATTCGGCCTGCCACTTGGGGTTCTCGATGATATCCTTGCGGTAGTAAAGCACTTGGGCGTCGTGGTCGTTGTTGGTGCCGTACCAGTGCTCGCCCCACTTCATCAGGTTGGCCACGGCCGGAGCGATCGAATCCCGGTCCCACTTGGGCATGCGCGGGTCGTCGAAGTACTTGTCAATGGGGATGACCCAGTCGTTGTAGATGTAGTCGCCGTAGTAGTTGCTGCAGTTGATGATCACATCGTAGGTGCCGGTGCCGGTCTGGAGATCGGTGAAGATCTTCTCCCGCAGCTCGGCGAAGGGGATCTCGACGATGTCGTAGGTGGCACCCGTCAACTCCTCAAACTTGGGGCGCCAGAAGTAGAGGGGGCCAGAGATGGGGCCACGCTGGCCGCCAGAGTAGACGCCGATGGTGAACTTCTTGCCTTTCCAGGCCGGGTCTGGATTGCCCTTGTCCGCGGCCTCAAAGGCGGCCTGGGCGGTCTTGGCCTCGTTCTCATCGGAGGTGGGGAAGCCCAGGATCATGGTTGGAGCAGGGGGCGGAACAGGGGTTGGGGTAACCACCACCTCCACGACCTTCTCCTTCTCGACCACAACGGTCTTCTCCACCACCACCTGTTCGGGGGTTGGAGCAGGAGCAGCAGGAACTGCGCAGGCCGATAGCCATGCCGCGATGACGACGATCATGAGTAAGCTTGTGGTTAACCGCTTCATCTTCATCCTCCTTGATTAGTACAGGGTGCAGACCTTCGTTAGAAGTGGCGACGTTGCGCGTTTTTACGCCGTGCCAACGAGCGCGGCCAATACGCGAAGATGCAAGCTGACTGGTACCACTCGCAATGTGCTTCTCTGCCAATCGGCTACCGCTGACTTATAAGGCGTTAAGCCCGCTTCTTTACTACCCGCAATCACCCCCTTTCCCATACTCTGC
>DAOTZS010000084.1:0-7758 GCA_034434335.1 Anaerolineae bacterium | reverse complement strand
TCCACATGACCATTGCCAGCATGCGAGAACTCCTCTCTCAAGCGCTTCGCTCGGGCTACGCTATCGGTTACTACGAATCGTGGGATCAGTATTCCCTGGAAGCCGCCGTAGAAGCAGCGGAGGCGACTGCCTCTCCGGCGATCATCGGCTTTGGCGGCGCGGTGACCAACCGGGCCTGGCTGGATGGTGGGGGCGTGGAGGATATGAGCTGCCTGGCTCGTCGCCTGGCCGAGCGCGCGCGGGTTCCCGCGGCGGTCCTCTTCAACGAAGCCCAGAGCCTGGCCCAGGTCGAATGCGCGCTGGGCTCCGGTTGCAATGCAGTCATGCTGGACAGCTCGGGCCTCTGCTTTGAGGAGAATGTCGCTCTGACGCGTCAGGTAGTGGCTATGGCACGCGCGGTCGGGGCCACCGCGGAGGGAGAACTGGGACACCTTCCCGACGCCCTTGATGCGCAACGCCAGGCTGTTCTGACCAACCCCGACGAGGCGGCGCGCTTTGTGGAGCTGACGGAGGTAGACGTCCTGGCCGTTTCCATCGGCAACGTCCACCTGGTACAGACTGGCGAGGTGCCGGTGGACCTGGAACTCCTGGATCGAATTCACCGTGCGGTGCCGATCCCCCTGGCCATCCACGGTGGCACTGGTTTCCCCCGCGCCGCGGTGCGCGATGCCATTAGCCGGGGTGTGGCCAAGTTCAACGTGGGCACGCGGCTGAAACGGCTATACCTGGCAGGTATCCGGGAGGCGATACCAGATCCCATGCAGGTGCCTGACATTCACCCCTTCGTCGGCTCCCGGGACGTGGAAGACGTCCTGCTGCGCGGCAAGGAGCGCATGAAGGCCGAGATCGTCAAACTGATGAAGCTCTACGGCAGCGCGGGGCAGGCTGCCTTCAGCACCCGAGGGTGAAGGGATCACTCCTACGATATTACCGAGGCTGACCCATGAACGTCATCGTCGCCGGGCATATCTGCCTGGATATCTTTCCGCAGTTAACCAGCATCAGCCGGGAGGCGTTTGAGCAGTCGTTCCTGCCCGGCCATCTGATCGAGTGTGGCCCGGCCGCGCTCGCCACCGGTGGCGCGGTATCCAACGTGGGCCTGGGGCTGCACCGCCTGGGTGTCCCCGTGAAATTGATGGGCAAGATCGGGGCCGACCTCTTCGGGCAGGCGGTACGACAAATCGTCGAAGCACAAGGCCCCGGCCTGGCCGACGGGCTGATCGTAGACCCCGCCGGCGCCACTTCCTACACGGTCATCATCAATCCCCCTGAGGTGGACCGCATCTTCCTGCACTATCCCGGCCCCAACGACACCTTCTCCGCAGCAGACGTGCGCTACGACCTGACTGCGGCCGCCCAGGTTTTCCATTTCGGCTATCCGCCTGTCATGCGCCGCATGTACGAGGCCGATGGCGCGGAGTTGATAGAGATCTTCCGCCGGGTGCGCGCCGATGGCGTCACGACCTCGCTGGATATGGCCTTCCCCGATCCCGCTGCGCCGGCCGGCCGTGCCGATTGGGTGAAGATCTTGCGGCGTGTGCTGCCCTATGTAGACATCTTTCTGCCCAGCGTTGAAGAGATCCTCTTCATGCTGCGCCGGCCGGCCTATGAAGATCTGTACCGCTGCTACGGTGCTGATCTCCTGGAAGGGATTACCCCTGAGCTTTTGTCCAGCCTGGGCGACGAGTTGCTGGCGATGGGCGTGAAGATCGTCGGGCTGAAGCTGGGGCATCGGGGTTTCTACCTGCGCACTGCCGATCGCGCGGCGATGGCACGCCTGGGCCGCGCCGCGCCGAGCGATCCCGCTGCCTGGGCTGACCTGGAGATCTGGACGCCGTGCTTCCAGGCAGAGGTGGTCGGCACGGCCGGCGCGGGTGATGCGACGGTCTCCGGCTTCCTGGCCGGCCTGTTGCGCGACCTCTCACCGGTTGAGGCGGCCATCGCGGCGGTCGCTGTGGGCGCGTGCTGCGTGGAGGCAGCCGACACACTGAGCGGCATCCGGCCATGGGATGAGACGCTCCGTCGTGTCGCGGCTGGCTGGCCGCGACACCCGTTGACGCTGGACGCGGCCGGATGGCAACTCGATGCCGAACACGGTCTGTGGATCAGGCCGCGCCGATAGAATCGGAGACTCTTCTGGCCATGCTCCCTGTAAAGCTTGTTTGAAAAAACGCTCGTAGTAAGCCACGAAGCGGAGCGGAGTGGCGTTTGAATGGCCCAAAATGTCTCCTGGCAGCCCGCAAGTAGTGTAAAGTGGCATCTAGACGGCACTCCGCTTCGCTCTGCCCGTACGAACGAATTCTCAGACGCGCTCTTAGCCCGCAGGGCTTCGCTCTTTCAGCCCGGACGTTCACGTCCGGGCCTTCTGGCGAAAAACCTACCCTTGTTGTGAGCCCCCCTCCCTCTGGCCCCTCCCCGCTTGCCTTTGGCGGTAAGAGAGGGGAGAGGAGAAAAGGGTTTTTGCGGCGGCCTTTGGCCGCCGCAAAAACCCCCTCTTATTCCCCCCTCTCCCCTGGCCACAGGCCGAGGAGAGAGGGGGGAAAAGGGGGGTGAGGGGCAGTGGAGGCCCGAGGGGGCAGAAAGTGTTAACCAATTTGCATAAGGAGGAGCCATGAGCCAGCGTCGCGCGCATTTCGTCCTCAGCACCCATTGGGACCGCGAATGGCGGGAACCGTTCCAGGTGCTGCGGTATGATCTGGTGCGGCTGCTTGATCGCGTGTTGGCTGGGTTGAAGGATGGCCGGTTGCAGGGGCCGTTCGTGACCGACGGCCAGTCCATCGTGATAGAAGACTATCTGGAAATCCGCCCTGAGCGCCGCGAGGAGATCGCCCGCCTGGCGCGAGAGCGCAAATTGCTGATCGGGCCGTGGTACACGCTGCCAGATGAGTTCACCGTCTCGGGTGAGTCGCTGGTCCGCAATCTGCGCCTGGGGCGAGAGGTTGTCCGTTCGCTGGGCGCAGAGCCTTCCTGCGCCGGCTACGTGCCCGACATGTTCGGCCACAATAGCCAGTTGCCGCAGATCTTCGCCGGCTTCGGCATCGCGGTCGGCTTCATCTGGCGCGGGGTGAACACCGACCGACGCAACCTCCTCTGGCGCGGGGCCGATGGCACCCTGCTCCTTTGCCACAAGTTCGGCACCCATGGCTACGGAAGTTATGCCTTCCATGTCCGTCGTGGGCACGATTTCAAGGAAACCACCTACGATCCGGCGGTTTTCGCGGCCCGCCTGGAGAAGTACCTGGAGGACGAGGCCGCGCTCAGCGATGTGGAGCCGATCCTGGTGTTGGATAGTTGCGACCATCAGGAGTGGGATCAGGCTGCTTATGCCCTGGTGCAAGCGCGCCTGGCTCGCCCCGCTGGGCGGTTCCTGCTCATTCATAGCGACCTGGACACTTATGCCAACGAGTTGCTGGCGCAGCGCGACCGGGTCAGGACCATTGTGGAGGGTGAGTTGCGCGCACCTGGCCGTCAGACGCGCGCGCCGTGGCAAGATCCGATGGAGGTAGACCAGCAGTGGGTGATCCCCGGTGTCCTCTCCAGCCGGGTCAACCTGAAGCAGGCCAACCGCGCGTGCGAGACGCTGCTTTGCCAATGGGCCGAGCCATTCAGTGCCTTTGCCACCGCCGTGACCGGCCTGGAGTACCCACAGGGCTTCCTAAACGTGGCCTGGCGTTATCTCCTTGCCAACCATGCGCACGATTCCATTGATGGATGCAGCATAGACCAGGTGCACAGGGACATGATGCATCGTTTTGACCAGTGTCGGCTGATCGCCGACCGCTTGGCCAGGGAGGCCACGCACCGCCTGGCCGCCGGAGTGGAGGGTGAGGTCGCCGAGGATGAGCTCCGCGTGGCGGTTTTCAACCCCTTGCCGCGCCCCTTCAGCGGCGTGACCGAACTGACTGTGCAGATCCCTCCCGAATGGCCGACCTTTAACGAGTTCTTCGGCTATGAGCCGAAGCCGGCCTTTCGCGTTTATGGCCCTGACGGCCGGGAGATCCCTTACCAGCGGCTGGCCCAGGCCATGAACCAGGTCAAGCATCGCATCCGGCCCACGAAGTTCGTGCAGGATTACCGAACCCACGATGTGACCATCGCGTTGCCCCTCACGGTGCCGGCGACGGGTTACACGACCCTCACCGTGCGTGCCGAGCACGCCGGCAGCCCCACCCGCCATCCGGAGACGCCGGGCCTGGCGATCAGTGAGTGCGCGATGGCCAACGAGTTCCTGAGCGTTGAGATCGCGGCCAACGGCACCCTGACCCTGACCGATAAGCGCACGGGGCAGGTGTACCACCGGCTGCTGACCTTTGAGGAACGCGCCGACATCGGCGATGGCTGGTATCACGGCCTTGCCGTCAACGACCAGGTTTTCACCTCCACTGCCTGTCGCGGCGAGGTGGCGCTCGTCCATGATGGCCCTTATCTGACGACTTTTCGCATCCGCACGACCATGGCGGTCCCTGAGGCGTTTCACTTTGACCGCCTGACCCGTTCGGAGCGGATGGCCGCTCTGGTGATTGATAGCCTGATGAGCCTGCGGCCCGGCCAGGATTACCTGGACGTTCGCACGACGGTCCACAACACGGCCGATGACCATCGCCTGCGCGTCCTCTTCCCCACTGCCGCGACCGGCGCGACCACCTATCTGGCCGACAGCCCCTTTGACGTGGTGGAGCGACCCATCGCCTTGCAGCCGGATCGCCACCTCTATCGGGAGTTGGAGGTTGAGACCAGGCCGCAGCAAAGTTGGACGGCCGTCTACGATGGCCGGCGCGGCCTGGCCGTGGTCGCGGATGCCTTGCTGGAAACTGCGGTGCGCGATCTGCCCGAACGAACCCTGGCTCTGACGCTGTTTCGTGGCACCCGACGCACCCCCTACACGGAAGGCGAGCCGGACGGGCAGATGCGTGGCCGGCTGGAATTCGCCTATCGCATCGTACCGTTGGCGGCTGCGCCAGAGCGGGCACGGCTATGTGAGATGGGGCAGCAACTCTCGGCTGGGCTACGCGCCGTCCAATTGCGACCCGAAGACTCGCCGCTCTACCGACCAGAGCAAACCCTGCCGCCGGTCGCGAGTTTTCTGCGGCTGGAGGGTCCGGCCGTCATGACCAGCGCCCGGCGGGTAGGCGATGGGCTGGAGGTACGACTGTTCAACCCCGAGCCCCTGCCTGTAAACGCGACGCTCCACCTGTGGCCGGCCCCTGGGCCGCGGACCGTCCAACGCGTAGACCTTGAGAGCCGGGGGTTGGAGGAGCCGCGCGCCATTGGCGACGAGGTCGCACTCACGTTAGCCGCGAAACAGATCGTAACCCTGCGGATCGCGTGAACACAGGACTTGAGGACGCAAGAAAGGGGCGTCCAGGGGTTCTCAAAGTGGTTACAGGAGAAGAAGCTATGCCAGAATCTCAGCTTGACACAACTGCCCTACTCCGGATGTACCGCACCATGGTGCTGATCCGGCGGTTTGAGGAGAGGGTCAACGAACTTTACATGCAAGGCAGGATCCCATCCACCTTGCACCTGTACATCGGGCAGGAAGCCGTGGCCACCGGTGTCTGCGCAGCCCTGAACCAGGATGATTACGTCCTGAGCACTCACCGTCCGCATGGTCATGCGCTGGCAAAGGGGATGCCTCCACGGGCTTTGCTGGCCGAACTGATGGCCAGGTCCACCGGCTGCTGTCGGGCCAAGGGCGGCTCGATGCATATCGGTGACATGAGGGTAGGCATGGTGCCGGCCATTGCGATCGTGGGCGGCAACATCCCCATCGCGGCCGGTTTTGGGCTGGCAGCCAAGATGCAGAAGAACGGTCGGGTGGCGGTGGCGTTTTTTGGTGATGGCGCAGCCAATGAAGGGGCCTGGCATGAGGGGCTGAACCTGGCTGCCATTTGGGCCCTGCCGGTGGTTTTCGTGTGCGAGAACAACCTGTATGCGGCTTCTACCCCCTTCTCGTTGGCTTTCAAGATCGAGCACATTGCCGACCGCGCTGCAGCTTACGGCATGCCGGGTCGCATCGTGGATGGCAACGATGTGCTGGCCGTGTACGCGGCCGCCCGAGAGGCGGTGGAGCGGGCTCGCCAGGGGGGTGGGCCGACCCTGATCGAATGCAAGACCTACCGGCTGTGTGGCCATTCCCGCTCCGACCCGCGCACCTATCGCTCGCGCGCAGAGGAAGCCGCCTGGCAACAACGTGATCCCATCGTGCGCCACCGAAATTGGCTTCTCGAGCAGGGCATCTGCAGCGGCCGCGAGCTGGATGAAATAGCAGGCGAAGTCGAGCAGGTCATTGAGGACGCCATCGCCTTTGCCGAGGCCAGCCCAGAGCCCGAGCCGGCGGCTCTCTATGCAGATGTTTTCAAAGAAGGGCCAGAGCCCTGAGGGAGGTGTCAGCTATGCCCAAGATGACGATCGCTGAGGCCTTACGGCAGGCGATTCGGGAAGAGATGCGCCGTGACGAGCGCGTTTTCTGCATCGGTGAGGATATCGGGATCGAGGGTGGTTTTGGGGGTGCGTTCACGGTCACCCTGAAGCTGTCGGAGGAATTTGGCCACGAGCGCGTCCTGGACACCCCTGTCTCGGAGGCAGCCATCGCGGGGGCCGCCATCGGTGCGGCCATGGCCGGGATGCGGCCCATTGCCGATGTGCAGTATGGAGACTTCCTCTTCTGCTGTATGGATCAACTGGCCAATCAGGCCGCCAAGATGCGCTACATGTCAGGCGGGCAGGTCTCCGTGCCCCTGGTCATGCGGGCGCCGGTGGGAGCCACCGGCCGCGGGGCGCAGCATGCCCAGAGCCTGGAGGCCTTCTTCTGCCACATCCCCGGCCTGAAAGTGGTGGCCCCGGCCACCGCCTATGATGCCAAAGGGCTGCTGAAGAGCGCCGTGCGCGACGACAATCCGGTGATCATTTTTGAGCACAAACTGCTCTACGGGTCAAAGGGGCCCCGTTCCGAGCGGGGTGCGCTCAGCCCAGTCGGAGAAGTGCCCGAGGAAGAATACCTGGTGCCCATCGGCAAGGGGGTGGTGCGGCGAGAGGGTCGGGATGTGACCATCGTGGCCAAGCTCCTCATGATGTACAAGGCGCTGGCGGCGGCTGAGATCCTGGCCGAACGCGGCATCCAGGCGGAGGTGATTGACCCCCGCACCCTGGTCCCCCTGGACAAGGAGCTCATCCTGGCCTCGGTGCGCAAGACAGGGCGCCTGGTGATCGTGGAGGAGGATAACCTGACCGGTGGGTGGGCGGCTGAGGTAGCGGCCATCGTGGCCGACGAGGGGTTCATGTGGCTCGATGCGCCGATCAAGCGCGTCTCGGCACCTGATGTGCCGCCGCCTTTCGCTCCCGTCCTGGAGCGCGCCTACGTGCCCGATGAGCAGAAGATTGTCGCGGCGGTGATGTCGCTGTTTTGACAATCTGTAGCCCGGGAAGGTTGAAGGAGCGTAACCGTTTAGACCGATTGAAGTCTCCCATCCTGGTCACTTAGTGCCAGTTGGGGCGATCCGCTGGATCGCCCCTCCGCAGATACCCTTCATGTACAGGAGTTACGCGGTTGCACTACGCTGTGCCCCCACCCCCTGGCCCCCGCCCCCAATCGGGGGCGGGGGAATCCCTTGAAAGGGGTATTCTGGGCGGCGAAGCCACCCAGAATACCCCTATAATCTCGATCCCCCTTCCCCGCAAGGCGGGGAAGGGGGTAGGGGGATGGGGCTATACGCCTCAAAGTGCGCAACTCCTGTCATGTGTGCATCATGAGAGGGC
>DAOTZS010000083.1:0-15112 GCA_034434335.1 Anaerolineae bacterium | reverse complement strand
GTAGCGCGGCCTGGGGGTTGGCGTGGGCTGGGGCACAGGGGTGCGCGTGGCCGTGGGCCGCGGGGGCGGGGGAGGGATGTTCTGCGCCACCTGGATACGGGCCTGGTCGCCACTGACGGTCACCAGCTCGCCGTAAACCCAGCCCGGCCGGCCGTTGAAGTCGAATTGCAGCCAATCCCCGGCCGGGTTCTTGCCGGTGATGTCGAAGGATTGCCCAGCCGTCAGCCGGCCGATAATCGCGTAGTTCGTGCCCGGGCCCTGGCGCACATTGGCGGTCTGATTGGCTGTCAGCCGGGGGGTGGGGTTGGGCGTATCAGTCGGCGGGGGCAGGGTGGGCACGGGGGTGGCCGTGGCTTCCGGGGTGGCCGTGAACGGCTCGGGCGTAGGGGTGGGGAAAGGCTCGGGGGTGGGAGTCCATATTGGCGTGAAGGTAAAGGTCGGCTTGGGGGTTTTGGTAGGTGGCACAGGAGTGGGCGCTGGTGCAGGGAGCACGCAGCCGGCCCCAACCGTGGCCACCAGGATCAGTATGGCACATAGGGCGATTTGGCGTTGCATAAGTAGTTCACCTCTGCGTTCGTAGAGCTTGCGCGCCTGGATAGACGCACTCAGGCTGCCCGCGGTTCCGCCTCTCTGGATGGTCTTTCCGCGGTCGGGCTATAGGGCTATACCTCCAGGGGAATTTACCCGGAAGTATACCTCAAAAATCAAGTTGCACATGGCATTATGTCTATGTCTATGAGGCGACCACCAGGGTCACCCCATAGACATCAATATTAAGGGGCGGACGATTGGAAATCGCACCGGGTAGCCGAAGGCAATGCCTTCGGCTACCCGGGTACGGGCGCGGCAGGGGAGGGGAGCTGTGGTCGCTAAACTTGATGCCAATGGGGCGACCACCAGGGTCGCCCCTACCGACACCGCCAATGCATATGGGCACGCACGGCTGTACACCCCGCCGGGACCTGTCGCCGGCCTCGAGGAGGCCTGCATCCTGCGCCCCGACGGCTTTCAGCCTCCGGTGAGCTACCCCTCCGAGCAGAGTCGCAGGCCCTGCAGGGCCGGCTGAGAGTTGGGATTCAGCTCCAGCGCGCGTTCCAGCCACGGAACGCCCTTGCCGCAGTCGTCCAGGTAGATATAGGATAGTCCTAATTCGTAGTAGTACTCCTCGTTTTCGATTCCCAGCTCAACAGCCCGCTGCAGGTTCTCAATGGCCGCCTCCCAGTTCAGTTGGGTGTAGTAGACCCGGCCCAGGTGCGCATACGCCAGCCCATATTCAGGGTCTATCTCAATGGCCTTGCGCAGGATGGAGATCCCCCGGTCGGGGTCGCCGGCCAGCGCGCTGGCGTGCCCCAGGGCATCCAGGCCCACCGGGCTGTCTGGATTGGCATCGGCTGCCTTGCGGAACTGTTCCAGGGCGTTATCGTAATCCCCCATGGCCAGGTAGCAGTTCCCGGCGCCGATGTAGATATAGCCCAGTTGGGGCTCGAGCGCGGCAGCCTCTTCGTAGGCGGCGATGGCCTCCGTGTAGCGGCCCTGGCGCTCCAGCACATAACCCAGGTTGCGCTGGACTATGGCGCTCTTGGGGTTCAGCTTGACCGCGGCCTCGGCCTCTTCCAGGGCGCGAGCCCAGTTGTTCTTGTCTGCATACACCTCGGCCAGGATGGCGTGGGCCTCGGCCGAGAGCGGATCGGTGTCTACGGCCTGGAGCGCGGTCTTGATGGCATCGTCGTAGCGGCCATCCCAGTCGAGGGCCATGGCCAGGATGGCCAGGTTGAGGGCGCTGGGTTTGAGCGCCACAGCCTGCTCGGCCAGGGGTATCCCCTTTTCCGGGTGGCCGCGCAGGGTGAGCAGCCAGGCTTGCTGCCGAAAGGCCTCGTCATTTTCGGGCTCGAGTTCGGCCACGTGAGCGTAGGCGGTGGTGGCATCGGCCAGCCGGCCGGCCCGGTAGAAGTCCTCGGCGTCGGCCAGATAGCTCACCGCCGAGCGGGTAGGGGTGGGGGTCGGCTGCCAGGGGTGAAGTGGGTCCTCGAAGAAGCGGGTGCGGGTGGCCAGCAGGTATAGGCCCACGGCCAGCAACAGCAATAGGATGATAAAAGGCCATGGCGATGGCCGACGACGCGGGCGGTAGCTCCGGTCAACGTACATGAGACATGCTCTCCTTGGCGACCGCGTTCAGCACTGCTTCGGCCGGCAGCTCTGGGAAGGCCTCGCCCCCTGCTCCGGGCACGCCGCGCGCGGTGAAAAGGGCATTGAGCACGGCCTCTTCGGTAGACTCGATCACGGCCCGGAAGAAGAGGTTGGCCAGGAGCGCTTCGTTGATGCACAGCAGCGGTATCAGGGGCCGCTGGTCGGCTCTCGGCCAGCGCTGAGCGGTGGAGAAGGCGATGACGAAATCCCCGCTCTGATGATCGAGCATGGCACCGGTGTGGGCCAGGCCGATGACCGCTCGCCGCGCCAGGCGGCCCAGTTGGCGGGCCGTGACGGGCGCATCGGTGGCCAGGACAACGATAACCGACCCCGCCTCTCCGGCCTGGGTCGGTTTGGGCTGGGGTGATGCAAGCCAGCGGCCCACCGGGACCTGGGCTACTACCAGGTCCGCCCGCTGGCCACAGTTGAGCAGCACCAACGCGCCGACTGTGAAACGGCTATCCTGGACCGTCACAACGCGTGAGGCTGTGCCGATGCCCCCTTTGAACCCAAACCCCACCATGCCGGTGCCGGCCCCTACTGTCCCCTCGGCCACCGGCCCCGCGCGGGCAGCGGCCAACGCCTGCTCCACATGCTCTGGCCTCACGTGCAGCCCGGCGATGTCGTTCAGCCGGCTGTCGTTGCACTCGGCCACCACCGGGTTGATGGTGGTGGCGGCGGGATTATGCGCCAGGGTCCAGCGTAGCAGCCCTTCTGCCGCCGCAGGCACGCTGAGGGTGTTGGTCAGCGCGATGGGGGTTTCCAACAGGCCCAGCTCGCGCACCTGCTCAAACCCGACGGCCTTGCCGAAGCCGTTGATCGTCTCCACCGCGGCAGTGACGCGCTCCAAATACTCATTTTCCCCATGGGGCCGGATGACCGTCACACCTGTGCGCACGGGCCGGCCGTCCAGGCTGGCGAGCAGGGTCACGTGGCCTACCTGCACCCCCGGCACGTCGGTGATGGCATTGTACTGGCCCGGGGGCAGGGTGCCCAGGCCGATGCCGAGGTCGCGCAGCCGCGGCCGCGGCTCAGGAGGAGGTGTGGCTGGCAGGATGGGCATGGCTGGCCTCGCTGAGTGGCTTGAGCCTGGCTGGGTAGGTTTCCCGGATCAGGGCCCGGGCCAGGATCAGGGTTGGGTCTATCACAGGTACAGGTTCGCCTGGCAGGGCCGACAGGGCCAGCGGGATCTCGGTGCAGCCGAGCACCAGGGCCTCGGCCCCCTGCTCCAGCAGGTGCTGCGCGGCCTGCCTGAGCTGTTGTTGGGCCCGGGCCGTCACAGGGTGGGCCTGGGCCTTGATGCCATAGGTGGGATCGTAGATGGCCGCGTGGACGGCTTCCTGAGTGGGATCATCGGGCAGCAGCGCGGCCATGCCAAAGGCCGCCAGCGCCTCCTGGTAGACGCGCGTGCGCGCGGTGCCGGTGGTGCAGAGCACCCCCACCCGGCGCGGCCTCTGCGGGTGCTCGGCCAGGAAGCGAGCTGTTTCGCGGATCATGTGGACGACCTGCACGCGGCTGCCGGCCGCAGCCAGCTCGGCCAGGATGACGTCGAAGATGCGTGGGGAGTGGGCCGTGTTGCACGGGATGCCCACCACCGTGGCGCCCACGGCCTCAAGCTGGCAGATGACGGCTGCCAGCGCGTAGGCGGGGTTGACCGGGGTCTGGCCCAGCAGAAAAGCGGTGCGGTCGGCGATGGTGTGGGGCACCGACAAAAGCACCACCGGCAGGTGTTCCTGGTCGCTGTGGGCCAGCGTCTGGTCGCAGATCTTGGTGGCCAGGTCCAGGCCGGCGTAAGGCCCCACTCCGCCGACGATACCGATCATGGGAGGTCTGTTCATATGCGCAGGCGGGGGTCGAGGGCATCGCGCAGCCCATCGCCGAACAGGTTGAACCCCAGCACGGCCAGCAAGATGGCCAGGCCAGGGAAGGTGGCAACGTGAGGGGCCAGCACCATATACTCGCGGCCATCGCTGAGCATGGCACCCCATTCGGGGGTGGGAGGTTGGGCGCCCAGGCCCAGGAAGCTGAGGCTGGCCGCGGTCAGGATGGCAGTGGCGACGCGCATGGTGAGCAGGACCAGGACCGGCGCCAGGATATTGGGGAACAGATGGTAGCGCATGATGCGCGAATCGGTAGCCCCCACCGTGCGCGCGGCCATGATGAAATCCTGCTGCTTGACCGACAACACCGACCCGCGCACCACGCGCGTGAAGGTAGGGACCGAGAAGATGCCGACGGCAATGATCACATTCTCCAGGCCAGGGCCAATCGCCGCGATAATGGCAATGGCCAGCAGCAGGCCGGGGAAGGCCAGCAGGATATCCACCAGGCGCATGATCAGCATATCGAGGCGGCCGCCGTAAAAGCCAGAGACCAAGCCCAACACGACCCCGATGGTGCCTCCCAGGAGCGAGCCCAGGAAGCCGATGCGCAGCGAGATCGCCGCACCGAAAAGGATGCGGCTGAAAATATCGCGGCCGTGGACGTCGGTGCCGAAGAAGTGCTCCAGCGAAGGGGGTTGCAGGCTGGCGCGCAGGTTCTGACGGGTCGGGTCGTAAGGCGCGATCCAGGGTGCGAGGATCCCAGCGGCAAGCAGCAAGACGACGATAACACCGCCCAGCACCGCCGCCCGGTTTTTCAGCAGCCGGGTCCAGGCGTCGCCCCACAGGCTGCGCGGGCGCTGCACAAAGATCCTTGCTGTGAGCTCGCTAGTCGCCATAGCGGATCCTCGGGTCCAGGAAGGCGTAGAGCACGTCCACCAGGAGGTTCACCATCACGAACTGAAAAGCCAGGATCAACAGGATCCCCTGCACCACCGGGAAATCGCGGTAAGCAATGGCATCCACCAGCAGCCGGCCGATGCCAGGATAGGCGAAAACGGTCTCGGTGACCACCGCCCCGGCCAGCAGGTAGCCGAACTCCAGCCCCACCACCGTGACCACGGGGATCAGCGAGTTCTTGAGCGCGTGCCGCCAGACGACCATGTGATCCGAGAGGCCCTTGGCCGTGGCTGTGCGGATGTAGTCCTGGCTGAGCACCTCCAGCAGGCTTGAACGGGTTACCCGGGCGATGATGGCCGCTGCACCCGCGCCCAGGGTGAACCCAGGCAGCACCAGGTTATGCCAGTCCCCGCGGCCGCTGGTGGGAAACCAGCGCAGCTTGACGGCGAAGATGAGCATCAACATCAGGCCCAACCAGAACGAGGGGGTGCAGATCCCCAACAGGGCCGCGACCATGCTGCCGTAGTCCACGATGGTATTGCGCCGTGTGGCCGCGCTGATGCCCGTGACCAGGCCGATAAGCACGGCGATGGAAATGCTCACCCCGGTGAGTTGCCAGGTAGCCGGCAGGCGCAGGCCGATCTCGTAGGCGACGGGGTTGTGGGTGCGCGTGGAGCGGCCCATGTCGCCCCGGAACAGGTTGCCCAGCCAGGTCAGGTATTGCACCGGCAGCGGCTTGTCCAGCCCCAGCTCCGAGCGGATGAGGGCGATATCCGCCGGCGTGGCATCCAGGCCGGCCACCAGGCGGGCGGGATCGCCGGGCACCATGTGCAGGAGCAGGAAAACGGCGACCGAGACCCCGAACAGGGTGGGGATCAGGATCAGGATGCGGCGCGCAATATAGTTCAGCATGCTGCTATGGCCCAAACCTCCCGGAAGTTGGGGTAGAGCAGTGCTCTACCCCAACTGTTACCGCGGGAGATTTGCTTGCTACTCTTTGAAGTACGCCGTGCGCAGATAGGCGATGCCATCGGGCTGGATGGTCATGCCGCCCACCTTGTTGCTGATGCCGCCCAGCAAGATGTTGTACCACAGGAAGATCCAGGGCGCGTCTTCCATGACAATCCGCTGGGCGATGGCGTAGGCTGCCTTGCGCTTCTCCGGGTCGGCAGTGGCCAGGCCAGCCTTGATCTGCTCATCGAAGGCGGGGTTGCTGTAGAAGGCCAGGTTGAAGAGGGTGGGAGGCCAGGCTTCGGTGGCCAGCAGAGGCCGCAGGCCCCAGTCGGCGTCGCCAGTGGAGGGGGACCAGCCGGCGTAGTTCATCATGCTCTTGTTCTCTTCGAACGGCTTGAAGCGCTCGGCGTTGAGGGTAGCCGCCTCCATGGGGACCACCTCCAGGTCGAAGCCCACCTCTTTCAGTTGCCCCTGGATGGCCACTGCCACCTCGCGGGCTTCGGTGCTCTCCGCACACCAGAGGGTGGTCTTCACGTTGCCCACGCCGGCCTCGGCCAGCATTGCTTTGGCCTTCTCCAGGTCGTACGGGTAGGTCATAACCGGCGTGTACCCCCAGACGCGCGGGGCCAGCGGCGAGTCCACCGGCTTGCCGTAGCCCTGCAACACCGCGTCAATGATAGCCTGCTTGTCCACCGCGTAGTTCAGGGCCTGGCGCACCCTCTTGTCGGTGAACGGCTCCTTCTGCGTGTTCATGGCCACCCAGAAGGTGTAGATGGCCTCGTTCTCGGTGATCGAGATATCGGGGCTGCCCTTGACCAGTTTGACCTGGGCATACGGCAGGGTGTTGATGAAGTGGGCGTCGCCGGCCTGGAGCATGTTGATGCGGGTCCCGGCCTCAGGCACGGGCTTGATGAGGATCTGATCTACCTTGGCGCCGGCCTCGGGGTTCCAGTAGCCGTCAAACTTCTCCACCAGCAGGTGGTCGCCGGGGATCCATTCGACAAAGCGGTAGGGGCCGGTGCCCACCGGCTTCTTGCCGAACTCCTTGGCCTGCTCCCCTTGCTTGGCGGCCGCCGGGCTGACAATGCCGCCGGCCGGGTGGGCAAAGGTGGCCAGCATGGCCCCGAACGGCTCCGACATGGTGAACTTGACGGTGTACTCATCCACGACTTCGGTCTTGGCAATGATGCGGTAGAGGCCGTAGCGTTTGAGCTTGTTGTCGGGGTTGGTGACGCGGTCGAAGTTGTACTTCACCGCCTCGGCGTTGAACGGGGTGCCGTCGTGGAACTTGACCCCCTTGCGCAGGTAGAAGGTGAAGGTGGTGGCATCGGGCGATGCCTCCCAGCGCTCGGCCAGCTGGGGCACCATCTCCATCTTCTCGTTGAAGCCGACCAGCCCCTCGAACATCAGCTTCTCGGGGCCGTAGGAAGCGTTGTCGTTGGTGTCTTGGGGGTCGAGGCTGATGACATCGGCATACTGGGCAACGACGATCTGTTTGGGTTTGCTGACAACGGCCGGCGCGGCGGCAGGTTGCGCCGGCTGCTCGACCGCCGGGGCAGGGGCGGTCACGGGCACGCACGAAGCCAGGGCGGCTGTACCTGCTGTCAGGCCGGCCAGGCGAAGGAACTCTCGCCGATTAAGACGCTTGCTCTGAGTTGCCATAGTTCTGCCTCCTTTTTGGTTGAGTAAATGGTAGACCGAGGAACATAAAAACAGGTAACTATTCAGCGGTGACTGGAAGTCACCCTTTTTGGGCCTGCGGCCAGAGGTCGGCCTTCGCCGACCTCTCTCACGATGCATACATGAAGGATATCGGCCGAGGCCAACACCCGGCACGAAGTGCCCAGGAGGGGCGATTTCAATCGGCTTGAATAGTTACAAAAACGGTGCTGGCAATAGATTGAGGGGCGATAAGGCGGACTTTGCCTGCCAGCCACCGGGAACTATAATCAGTATAAACGGATTCGGTTCTTTGTCAAGACGATGGCAAAGGGTGAGGGGGGCTTTGCAACTGAGCCCGCCGCTTTTAGCAGTGGGCGGGAACTGAGACATGCCCAATCAATCCGGTCTGGGACTTACGCGCACGGAGTTGAGCGTATGATCGGTAGATACACCATTTTCAAGCCGATCTGCGTTGGGGTTCTCGCCAGCCTCCTGGCCCTTGCCCTGGTTGCCTGCCAGCCCCTGTCGCATGAGGGGTATGGCGGCCTGGCAGCGCCGCCTCTCCTGGCGTTCCTCTCGCCGGCGGCCATCCGCGTTCACCCGCAGGTGGTTGCCTGGGGTGGAGAGGTCTCCGTGGACGGAGAAGGGGGGTGGGATCAGTCGGTGCGCATCTTGCTGCTGCCCAGCGAGGCTGCTGGCCAGGAAGGGGCCGTTGGCCTGTCCATCGCGGCGCTGAACCTCGGCCAGGGCCGCTTTTCAGCGCGCCTGCGCGTGGGCCGACAGGTCAAGCCGGGCAACTATATCGTCGTGGTTATGGACAACCTGGGCCATCTCAGCAGCGCGGCCCTGACCATCCAGGACATCCCCGATGCTGAATTCCCCACCCGCGACCCGGTGGCGGCCGCGTACCTGCCCGCCGGCTTCGGTGGGGAGGAGAAACCCCTCCCAGACACCTTCCCCCGTTATCGGCGTCTGGCCCTGCGCGGGTTCGGTACCACCGACGGCTGGGACCGCTGGCTGTTCCAGGTCTTCTGGAACGAGGACCTGGCCGACTTGCCGGCCGTCGACGTGCCGCTCCACATTGCCGAGTGGTATGTGACCCAACTGACTGCTGCCAACATCCCCAATGTCGTGGCCGAGCCGGCCGAGGGTGGGGTGGCTGTACGTTTTGGCCCCGCACCCGACGGCAGCTTCAGCCAGGGACGGCTGACCGTCGGGCCACCTCACACGCCCTACGAGAGGCCGGCGATCGGCGATTATGCCGCGGGGCTGTTGCTGGAGCTGGACCGCCGGCCAGTCGTCATCAGCCCGGCACGGGAATTGCTCGACAACGAGGCTGTGCAGGCCGCGCTGCCGCACCCTTATGCCTATGGCCGGGTCCTCAACCCTGTGCCCGTGCTTGAGGCGCCCGGCAGTGAGCACGTGGTGCGCACGTTGAGCAACATGGCTACCTGGGTGGCCATCCGCGAAGCGGTTACCATCGGCGACCGCACCTGGTATCGGATCGGGCCGGCCGAATACGTGGACGCCGCGGCAGTGGCGCTTTTCACCCCTTCGGGCTTTCGCGGGGTAGAGCTGGGGCCAGGGATGCCGACCAGGGTGGGTTTTGTCTACAAGGAGGCCCTCAACGTGCGCAGCCGGCCCGGTGTGGCCGACGACAACCCACCCGTGGCGCAACTGAGCCGCTACGACGCGGTCTTCATATACGAGGAGGCCCAGGCCCCTGATGGGCTGTGGTATCGCATCGGGCCCGATCGCTGGGTGCACGCTGAGCTGCTGCGGGTGGCGCAACAGAACCCTCGGCCGGTGGCCATCGGCCCTGATGAGAAGTGGATTGACGTTGACCTGGCCCAGCAGACTGTGGTGGCCTACGAAGGGGACCGGATGGTGTATGCCACGCTGGCCTCCACTGGCATGCCGTGGACCCCTACCGTGCGAGGGCTTTTCCGCATCTGGGCCAAGCTGGAGACAGGGCGCATGAGCCTGGGCAGCCTGGAGAGCGGCACCTTCTACGATCTGCCCGAGGTTCCCTACATCATGTACTTTCACGATAACTATGCCCTCCACGGAGCTTACTGGCACGATAGCTTTGGCACTCCCCGCAGCCGCGGGTGTGTCAACCTCAGCCCCTGGGACGCGCGCTGGTTCTTCGCCTGGACCACGCCCCAGGTGCCCCCGGGGCGCAGGGGTATTCTCAGCGCGCAAGCCGCCGAGCCCGGGACGTGGATCAACGTGCACTGAGCTTCTTTGTGGGTGGCCGATGGCAGCAGGGTGGCCGATGGCAGCGGGTGGCCGATGGCAGCGGGTGGCCGATGGCAATGCCGTCGGCCACCCGCTGCCCGCTGGCCAAAACTTGCATGGTGCATGCGCTTCATATAAAATTCAAACCGACCCGCGTGCGATGCTCATCTGCCGCGCCGTTAAATGACCCCAGTTCTTTGCCGATAAGGTCTTGAGATGGAGCCCCTCTCGAACCTGTCTTGTGGTCTGGAGATCGCTGGCCTGGGCCTTAGGGTCCACACCGATGACCCAGAGGTCGAGCAGGGGCTGGCACAACGCTATCGTTCCTTTCCCCTACGCCACACCCCTCGCCTTATCCTCGCCATCCACTGCGCGGGCCGTGAGCGGAGCGAAGCTCCCCCAGAGGCCAGTTTTTGGGAGGGGCAACTCTTTTTCACTGCGGCCGGCTACACCGGCTACGTGGACATCTCGCGCGGCTGGGGTGAGCTGTCCCTCTCCTCTGCCTGGCCGGTGGCTGACGCTGACTACTTCATCCGCGGCGCCTTTGCCTTGCTGGCTTTTGTTGAGGGAGGTCTTCTTCTCCATGCAGCCGGGGTTGTCCGCGAGGATCACGCTTATCTGTTCCTGGGGCACTCCGGTGCCGGCAAGAGCACCGTAGCGCGCCTGTCGCCGTCGGCGCGGCTGCTCAACGACGACCTGGTGTTGCTCTGGCCGGCGGATGGCGGCTGGTGGGCCTGCGCCACCCCGTTTGGTAATCCCTCCTCGCCGATGACCTCACCGGGCCGCGCTCTGGTGCGGGTATTGTTAGGCCTGGTGCAGGATCGGGAGGTGCGCCTGGAGAAGGTGAGGCCGGGCGTGGCGGTGGCCGAGGTGGTGGGCAACGCGCCGATCGTCTCCCTCGTCCCTGGCTGGACAGAGGTCCTGCTGGCACGCTGCCAGCAAATCCTGCAGGCAGCGCCCTACTATCGCCTGCACTTCCTCCCCGACGATTCCTTCTGGAGAATTCTGAACGATGAACCCGACATGGCGGATGGAACCCCGGGCGGGGGTGGTAGCTCAGGTGGTTGATGGCGAAGCGGTACTGGTGCAGCCGGACCGCCGCATGGTGAGCGTGCTGAACCCGGTGGCCGCACGCATCTGGGAATTGGCCGATGGCCGGCGCACCCTGGCCGAGATAGCGGCTCTCATCTGCGAGGAGTTCATGGTAGAGCCGGCCCAGGCCCAGGCCGATGTGCTGGAATTCGCCGGCCTGCTGCAGAGCAAGGGGCTGGTGAAGCTATGCGAGTGAGGGAGTCGCTGTACTGTGTGAAGTGCGGCGATATGTAGGGCAAGCTTCCAGCTTGCCCACCGCAGTGGCGAGCTGCAAGCTCGCCGTACGCGAAGTGCACTGTAGGGCAAGCTTCCAGCTTGCCCACCGGAGCGGCGAGCTGCAAGCTCGCCGTACGCGAAGTGCGATGTAGGGCAAGCTTCCAGTTTGCCCACCGGAGCAGCGAGCTGCAAGCTCGCCCTACGCGAAGTGCACTGTAGGGCAAGCTTCCAGCTTGCCCACCGGAGCGGCGAGCTGCAAGCTCGCCCTACGCGAAGTGCACTGTAGGGCAAGCTTCCAGCTTGCCCGCTGTAGGGCGAGCTGCAAGCTCGCCCTACGGATGGCTCTGGACGTTAGCCAAACATCTTCAGAACTCATCAAAAGGGAGGCCAACAATGACCGAGAACAGACCACAGCTCAACGCAATCGAAGAAGAGGGTACCGTGGCGGGCGCGCGGACTCGCAAGCCCTACAGCAAGCCGGCCATCATCCACGAACAACAGATAGAGATCAGTGTGGGAACGCCCCTGGGCCGGCCACTGGACCCACTGGACCCTCTGGGCCTGATGGGGACGCGGCGATAGCCGCGGCCGGCAGTGGCCGGCTGTCGGCGCGTCTGGGGAGATGTCCACTATGGACACTGGTGATTTTCTTCGTAGTAACGACTTTAGTCGTTCAGGACGCGCTGAAAGCGACTAAAGTCGCTACTACGCAGCCTATATCTTGTGCTCCTCAGGCTGCCGAGCCCAAGATGCGGGTGTCGCCAGAGTCCAGTTACTACCCCGTCAAACCCGATACTTTAGAGTTACCTGTGTTCTTCCTCCTCACCCCCACCGCTGCTCCGCTGGGGTGAGGGTGAAGAAAGGCATAGGTGCAAACCCGGTGCCCGATTGGGCTTGTCGCCGGCAACCCCTTCCTTTTGCGAGGCAAAGGGAAGGGTGAGGGCTATGCAGCTACCCTCAGATAGGACTCTCACGATGGAGGCGCAACATGAAACGCAGATGGGCTCTAATGCTGACAAGCCTGGCAGTAGCCGTAGGCCTGCTGGTCCTTCTGACAGCAGCGGTCTTGGCGGGTGATGCGGATATCGTTATCAGCGAAGTGATGTTTAATGCCCACTATGAGGATCCCAATCAAGGAGAGTGGGTTGAGATCTACAATAAGGGGGAGACCGCGGTTGATCTAACGGGATGGCAGATACGGGATAACAATAAGTCTGTCACGATTACGACTGCTATGTGCCCCAATTCCTCGTGCTCGATCGGGGCCAGGGAGTGTTGGCTCATCGCTACGACAATCACCAATTTGCAAACAGAGTTTAATAACTACACAAATCCGCTGAGTCCGACTGTTCAAACCAGTCGTACGATCTTCTTGAGTAGCATAATTGGGAATGGCTTGTCCAATTCCAGTGACTATATCGTCCTGATCAACGGTGGGGGCGAGAATGTAGATTGTATTTCGTGGGCAAGTCCCACGGGTACGACGTGTATCAGCCTAACCTATATCTCTAATGGAGGTGGCCTCGACACCAATCTGAAGGATGAGTCGATTCCCGGCGCGCAGTCCATTGCCAATATCAGGGGCCTATGGTACCGTCATGATAAGAATGGGTCCCCATACAGCTGCACCAATACCGCTACCGGTGGAAGCCCCACCGCGATCACTATCGAGTCCCTCCTGGCCCAGCCCGCTACCGATGGACTGGTCAGCCGGCTCATGCCACCCCTTGCGGGCAGCGCGGCGCTGGGCCTGGCCGGCCTGGCCTGGGTCAGGTGGCGGGGCCTGGGGCAGGGTAAGAAGTAGGCCAGGTGCCTGGCACCTCGGAGGTGCCAGGCACCTGGATCGTTGCTCGCGCCCGCCAATCCCGCTGTTGGCGCAAGAGAAGGCAGCCCATGAAGAGACGTCGCCTGTTGCTGGCAGCCACGCTGGCCATGCTGCTCGTGGTGGCACTCATGGCCCTCGGCATCGCGTGTGCGGGGGGATCTGCCTTGGCGCACCCGCTTGCCACCCCTACCTCCCTGCCCGCCGATACCTACGCCGGCACCTGTAAGCCCTGGACCCAGGTCAACCAGGATGCCTTCGGCCTGGGCAATCCGCCGTACACGGATGAAGACGCCTTCGAGGTGGCCGTCTTCAGCGGCCAACTGTACGTGGGCATGGAGGCCGACGACCGGTACGGCGCCCGCATCTGGCGCACCCGAGCGGGCATCCCCACCGCCCGCAGCCAGGCTGACTGGGAGCAGGTCGTGGACGATGCCTTCGGCGATGTGCCGAACAACGACCACATTGACAGCCTGGAACCGTTCGCCGGCTACCTCTACGCCTCCACCGCCCAGAAGGACGCCAACCGCAAGGGCACCCAGGTCTGGCGCTCAAGCAGCGGGGACAAAGGGAGCTGGACGCAGGTCAACGAGAATGGCTTTGGCTCACCCGCCAACGAGAACTTCAAGGACCTGACCTCTTTCACCGTGACCAGCACGGCCTGGCTGTGCGGTGGCACGCTGAACAACAGCACCGGCGCGCAGGTATGGTGCACCGACGGGACCCTGAAGGACGGTGGCCCCAGGCTCAACTGGGCCCAGAAGAACCAGGACGGCTTCGGCAACGCCAGATACGTGAAGGTGTGGTCGGCTGGGGTGATGGGCGACTACCTCTACATGGGCACGGAGTGCTATAGCAGCGGAGCCTGCCCTGGCGCGGTCTGGCGCACCGACGGCACGGCCGCAGGTGATCGGTGGCAGTGGACTAAGGTCTTTACTGCTACCGCCAACAGCCGCGTGGACATCATCGGGCCCTACGACGGCTACCTGTACATCGGCTTCGCCGGCAGCAACGGCACGGAGGTGTGGCGCTCGCCCGAGGGCCTGACCTGGACCCAGGTCATCTCCAATGGCTTTGGCGATTCCAACAACGGCCGCGTGATCGTGGACGCGGGGACGGTCTACAACGGCGCGCTCTATCTGGCCACCTTGAACCAGGTCACCGGCGCCGAGGTCTGGCGCACTACGGACGGCACGAACTGGGAGCAGGTAGGCAGCGACGGCTTTGGCGACGCTCACAACATCGCCGCCCAGCTCATCCCCTTCAACGGCTACCTGTACGCCTGGGTTACCAACTACGAGGCGGGCCAGAAGGTGCTGCGCACCAAATGCCCCATCTGTCAGCGCCGGGACATCAACGGCTCCGGCTCCTACAGCTTTGCCGGCGTGGGCGCGACCATCACCTTCACTGCCGAGAGCCTGGACAGCGTTGAGGTCTGCGTCTATCCCGACGCCTTCCCCACCGGCCAGACCAGCGGCAAGCCGATGAAGCGCCATTACGAGATCACCCCTACGCCGGCCACCGGCACCTTCACCGCCGACCTGAGCCTCTCCTACACCGACGACGAGCTGGCTGCCTCGAACATCGGTGACGAGGCCACCACCTACCTGGCCCGCTGGACCGGCAGCCAGTGGGCCGGCTGCCCCGAGGGCAGCCGCAGCCGGGACCCTGCCGCCAACACCGTGACCTGCTCCGACGTGACCGCCTTCTCCACCTGGGCCATTGCCGGCAGCGGCGGGCAACCCGACGCCGTCAGGTTATCCTCCTTCCAGGCCCGGGCCGGGCGGACCCTCTGGCCGGTTGTGCTCCGCCTGGGGGTGATCGTTTCTTATCTGGTGAAGGCTGGACTTGCCCTGGCCCCTGGCCTGCCCTTCCCATGATAGGGCCGGTCCCCAGTAGGGGCAGGGCTTGTCCCTGCCCCCAGGGGGCGACCACCGGTAGGGGCAGGGCTTGTCCCTGCCCGTGGGGCGACCACCGGTAGGGGCAGGGCTTGTCCCTGCCCGTAGGAGCGACCACAAGGGTCGCCCCTACAAGTCCCTGCCCCCATATGCATCAAGTTAAGGAGACCAGGTAGCTGCTCTCTCTTAGGAGGACGAAGACCCTCCCCTGCCAGCCCGTACGGGCACAGCGACGCTGTGGCCGTACCGGGGCGCAGCGGGGGAGGGCCAGGGTGGGGGCCAGTCTGCCGGCTCTGCAGAAGCGCCGCGGAGGCCCCCAC
>DAOTZS010000082.1:0-16998 GCA_034434335.1 Anaerolineae bacterium | reverse complement strand
CGCCAATGGCGAGTTCGATCTGATCGTCATGAATGCTGTGCTGGAACATATCCCGCCTCCTCAGCGCAGGGCTCATCTGCGCGAAGTGTGGCGGGTGCTGAGGGTTGGTGGGTACCTGTTCATCGGCGAGACGCCCAACCGTTTGTGGCCGCAGGACTATCACACTACCGGCCTGTGGTGGGTGCCCTACATGCCTGCCGACCTGGCCTGCCGTTATGCCCGCGCGCGCCGGCGGGTGCCAGCCACCGCCACCACCCCCTGGCTGCTGAGCGAAGGGGCCCACGGCAGCACCTACTGGGAGGTGATGGCCGCGCTGGGGCCCCAGGCCCGCTGCCTGAACCGCCAATATGGCAGCGACGTGGACGCCTTTTGGGCCCGCAGCCTGGCCCGCGCCGCCGGCTCGCCACGGCGCACCGCCCTCAAAAAGGTGCTCTATGCCCTGCACAGGCTGATAGATCAGGCCCTGTGGCGGCCGCTGGGCATCCCTGCCGTCGCCTTCCTGCCCGAGCTGACCCTGTGCCTGGAGAAAACCCAGGCCTGAAGGAGTGCCATGCCAAACAACAGTGTGAGCCAATACCTGGCCATCCTGCGCCGCAGAGGATGGATGATCCTCCTGCTCTTCGCCATCACCATGACCGTTATCCTGGTCAGCGGCCTGACTGCCAAACCGCTCTACCAGTCGGCTATCCGGCTGCAGGTCATCCCGGTGGAGCCGGAGCAGGTGGCGCTCTATAGCCCGGTGCGCGCCACAACCGGCGACGTGATTGACCTGATCGGCTACCAGTTCAACCAGATGGTGCGCAGCAGCAAGATCGCCTGGCGCACGATCACCCAACTGGGGCTCAACATGGACGCTCAGCAACTGCTGAACCAGCTCAGCACGGTGCAGGAATACGGCTTTATCACCGTCATCGTCGGGGCCGAGAGCCCCGAGGCTGCCGAGGCGATCGTGACCGCGCAGGTGGAGAATGCGCTGGCAGCCTATCGCGCTGATCAATCGCGGCCGGCCGTGGTGACGGGCGAGTTCATTGATGAGCAACTGGCCAGCGCTGAGCAGGCGCTGGCTGCGGCGCGCAGCGAGCTGCTGCGCTTCAAGCTCACCCACAGCCTGGAGTCGCTCGACCGGGAGATCATCGCCTACCAGGACATCGTGCGCAACCTGCGCACCCGTAAGCAGGACGCCGCGCTGGCCGAGGCGCAGCTCACGGCCCGCATCAGCGCGTTGGAGGCCGAAGTGGACCGGGCGGAGGCTGAAGCCGAAAGCGCCCCGGCCGACAGCCCCGCGCGGGCTGAGGCCATCCGTCGGGCCAGCGACCTGCGCAGCCAGATCGCCGGCCTGCGCGGAGAGCTGGCCGGCCAGCGCGGCCTGCAGGCCGAGTTCGAGCGGGCTATCGCCCAGTGGGAAACCGAACTGACCTCCCTCATCGGCCTGGCCGAGGAATACACGCGGCTGTCCAGCGCGGTGACCCAGGCCCAGAACACGCGCGACTTCCTGTTCAACAAATCGCTGGAGGCGCAGTTGAAACAGCGCCAGGCCCTGAGCGTGGGCTATCTGAAGATCGTGGAGCCGGCACGCCGGCCAGAGCAGCCGCTGCCCAACCGCACGCTGCAGATCGCCCTGATCGGCGGCGTGCTGAGCCTGGTGGCCGGCGCTATCCTGGCCCTGCTCTTTGAATTCGTTGAGTCCCTGGCCCGCCACCCTCGGCCACGCGCCACCCTGTAGGGCGAACTTCAGTTCGCCCTACAGATGTAGTTGGAGGCGAACTGAAGTTCGCCCTACAGATGTAATTGGAGGCGAACTAAAGTTCGCCCTACAGGTATGGAGCGGAGGAAGCGAACTATTGTGGCCTGGTAAATTATTCCGGCAATAGCCAAAGAGATGTTTTGACCCCCTCACCCCCCTCTGTCCCCCGGCCGTGAGGCCAGAGGGGGGATTGAAGAGAAGGGTTTGTGGCGGCCGAAGGCCGCTACAAACCCCTTTTTCCACCCCCTCCCCTCTCCCGCCGCTGAAGGCGAGCTGGAGAGGGGAGGGGGCAGGTGGCAAAGCAACGGATTGCTGGAATAATCTTTCAAGTTGCAAAAGTTCGCCCTACAGGGATGGAGGCGAACTGAAGTTCGCGCTACACTGGGATGAGGATCGCTTATGTTGACCTGAGCCCCGGCATCGGTGGCTCGCTGATCAGCCTGCAACGGCTGCTGGAGCGGCTGGACCGGCCCGCCTTCGAGCCGGTGATGGTGCTTGCCGGCCATAATCCGGCCGTGGCCCGCTTCCGGGAAATGGCCATCCCGGTGGTGACCGTGCCGGTTTTCCGCCCCGACACTGCTCGCACCAGCGCCCTGGTCCGCCATCTGAAACAGAGTGTGCTCCAGGAGAAGGTACGTGAGCGGGGCCTGGCTGGCCGGCTCTGGAGCTGGGGCCGCGGCCTGCGCAACATCCTCACCCGCACCGCGCCGCTCACCTGGCGGCTCTACCGCGCCTTGCGCCGCATCGGGCCGGCCCTGGTCCACATCAACGACGCGGTGTTCGTCAGCCGGCCGGCTATTGCCGCAGCCTGGCTGGCCCGCCGGCCAGCGCTCTGCCATGTGCGCTCGCTGGCCACGCTGAACGGCTGGGACCGCCTCTGGGCGCGGACCCTGCGCGGGTTTATCTTCATCTCGCGTTGGGTCGCCGAGGATGTAGGGCGGCAGATAGCGACAGGAGACTCCCTGCGCCGCGTGATCTACGACGGCCTCGACCCGGCCCCTTACATCCAGGCCCCCGATCGGCTGGCCGCGCGCGCTGTGCTGGGCCTGCCGGCCGATCGGCCCATCGTGGCAGTGCTGGGCCGGCTGGTGCCCTGGAAGGGGCAGGACCTCTTCCTGCGCGCGCTGCGCCAGGTGGTTGATGCCCTGCCGACCACCCTGGGGTTGGTGGTCGGCGAGCCCGAGGTTTACAGCCTGGAGTACGGGCCGGCCCTGCGCCACCTGGCCGCTGACCTGGGCCTGGGCGAGGCTGTCCGCTTCACCGGCTACCTTCAGGACACACCAACTCTGCTGGCGGCCATTGACGTGCTGGCCCACACATCCATCTCGCCCGAGCCGTTCGGCCTGGTGATGCTGGAAGCCATGGCCGCCGGCCGGCCGGTGGTCACCCCGGCCGAAGGGGGCGGCCCCGAGATCGTGGTCCACGGGCATACTGGCCTGCTCTATGAGCCGCGCAACCCTGCCGCCCTGGCGGCTGCTATCATCCAGCTCCTCAGCGACCCGGCCCGCGCTGCGGCCATGGGGGAGGCTGGCCGGCGGCGGGTAACCGAAGCCTTCAGCCCCGACCGCTTTGCGGCTGAAGTCGCCTCGTTCTATCGGGAGCTGGCAGAAATCAGTTCAGGCGTTCTTGCGGAGCACTAACGTGGTTCACCCGCCCGTTGATCATCCCATAGAGCAGGCGAGCAGCCCGCCGGGCTTCGGACGGCTGGCCCTGGGGCTGGTTGCCCTGGCCGCCGTGGTCGGCACCGGGCTGCTGCTCGGCCGCGTCCTGACCTCGCCGGCCTGGACCTGGGCCGTGACCGGGGTGGGGCTGAGCGCGGTGGCCCTGACGGCCCTGCTCAGCCCCTCGGCCAGCCTGCTGCTGTGGATCGTGCTGGCTCCCTTCGCCAGCCATATCTACCTCAAGCTCCAGCTTGGCCGCGGCATCCCCGACCTGGACGTGACGCGGCTGATGACGTTGCTGTTGCTGTACCAGATGGTTTCCCAGGTGGTCTTGCGCACGGGGTGGCAGCCTGTCCGGCTGAGCTGGATCGAGGTTGCCATGGCCGGCTTTACCGCGGCCATGATCCTGGCGCTGCCCATGTCGTCGTTGGGGCTGGTGGGAGGGCTCCAGACAGTTTTCGATTTCGTGGTGGCACCGTTCCTGGTTTTCTATTTCAGCCGCAACTGGCTGCGCAGCCGCAGGAGCCTGATGGCGGCCATTGCAGCGGTGGCGCTGGTGAGCGCTCTGTTGGGGTTGATCACCGCCCGCGAGCAGTTAACCGGCCACACCCTCTTTTCACCGGTCCACTACAGCCTGGTCTACGAAGGGAAGATCCGCAAGGTGTTGAGCGTCTTTGGCAGCCCCGCCGCCATGACAACCCCCCTGGCGGTCAGTGTGCCGGCATTGTTGTATGGCCTCCGCCAGACAGGCAGGCTGAGATGGAAGGTGTTTTTGGGCGTGGCGCTCATATGTGTGCTGGCCGGCGTGTTCTTTGCCTATGTGCGGGCGGGCTGGCTGGGCGTGCTCATTGGCCTGGCCATCCTGGTGTGGCTCAGCCCGCCACTCCGCCGCGCCTTGCTGGCCCTGCTGCCCATGCTGATCCTGATCGGGGCCACAGTGTCGGCGGTGGCGGTCGTCAGCCCTGAGATGATCCAGGGCCGGCTCACCTCCCAAGAGCCGATCACCTATCGCCTGACCGCCTGGCGTCTCGCCTGGGAGCTGTTCCTGAGCTCGCCAGTGATCGGCATCGGGTACGATGAATTCGGGCGGGTGGCTGCCGGCCAGTTCGGATGGAACCCGCATCGCATCACCATGGTATCGGAGTTCCCGGCCGTGCACAACTCGTACCTCTACGTCCTGGTGTCGGGAGGCTTGGTTGCCCTGATCCCCTATCTGGCCCTCTTTGCCGGGCTGCTCTGGCGGGGTTATCGCTTCTGGCGTCATCCCTGGGGGGAGGAGGAGCGGGCGGAAGCCAGGGAGACCGTGGCCACGCTCTGGGCCACGCTGATCAGTTACATGGTCATCATCGGCACCTTCGATGTGCAGAACGCTCAGTTTGCCAATCTGACCCTGTTTCTGCTCGTCGGTGCCCTGGTGGGACGGCTGGAAGAAATGGGCAGGCTATCAGGAGTCGCTGGGTGAAGGTCGCGCTACTGGGCCCCTATCCGGGCGAGCCTGGGGCAGGGCTGGCTGGCGGGGTGGATGCGGTTGTGCTGAGCCTGGCCAATGGCCTGGCCGGCCAGCGCGGGGTAGAGTTGCATGTGCTCACTTCCGTCCCTGGGCTGCGCCGGCCGTGTGTCGAAAAGCAGAAGAGTTTCACCCTCCACCGGCTTCCACACCCGCGCGGAGATAGATTGCTCTGGCATCAGCCGGCGGTGTGGCCAGTGTTGCGGGCTTTGCGCGCGCTCAAGCCCGACGTGATCCACGCCCACATGGCAGGGCACTATGCCGATGCGGCGTTGCAGAGCGGCCGGCCAACGGTGATCACCCTGCACGGGGTCGTCTTCCGCGAGGCAGCGCTGGCCCTGGCTCACAGCCCCTGGCCGACCCGGGCACGCTGGGCCCTGGATGCCTGGTACGAGCGCTGGATCCTGCGCCGCGCTCGCGAGGTGATCGCCATCAGCCCCTACGTGGCGCAAGAGTACCGGCCCTTCACCCGGGCCCGCTTCCACGAGATCGAGAACCCGGTGGACGACCTCTTTTTCACGGTGCCTCCCCTGGCCGGGCAGGCAAAGGCGTGGGGCCAAGGGCCCCTGCTGCTCTGCGTGGCGCGGCTGATCCCCCGCAAGGACATCCTGACCTTGCTGGACGCCTTCGCGCGGGTTGGCAGAGCTTTTCCGGACGCCACGCTAGACATCGCGGGGCAGACCGATGCCGATCCGGCTTATACAGCAACCTGCCGGGAGCGGATCAGCCGGCTGGGGCTGGAAGGCCGCGTGTTCCTCCTGGGCCCGCTGGACAGGGCGGGGCTGGCCGCGCGCTATGCCCGCGCCGACGTGGTGCTGCTCACCAGCCGGCAGGAGACCGCGCCGGTAGCCGTGGCCGAGGCGATGGCGGCCGGCCGGCCGGTGGTGGCCACCCGGGTGGGCGGCGTGCCCTACATGGTCCGCCACGGCGAGACCGGCTTCCTGGCCGCGGCCGGCGACGCCGACGCGATAGCCCAGGCCACGCTCAGGCTGTTGACCCAGCCCGGGCTGGCCCAGGCCTTTGGCCAGGCCGCGCGGGCCGAGGCCGTGCAGCGCTTTCAGACGCACGCCGTGGTCGAACGCACCCTGGCCCTCTACCGCATGCTAAGCTGCAACCAGGCGCCAGAGCAGTGTGCAAACGCGCAAGAGGCGGAATGAAAGCCGACACGAGAGCTGCCGTAAGATATTGTGCCAGGATCGTGGCCGGCCTGGCACTCCTGGCTCTGCTGGCCGGGGTGGGGTTGCTGGCCCTCTCATGCATCCCCTATGAAACCATCAGAGCCAGGGCCGATGCCTTCACCCTCGATGGCAGCGCCGATACGCTGACACGCGACCTTTTTGCGCGCATGGTGGCCCGGCTGCGGTGGCTGGCGGGAGGGCTGGCTGTGGCGGCTGTGTTGCTCTTCAAAGGCCGGGAGCCGATCGCTCAGCAGGTCGTCTCCCTGGCCCGGTCGGCAGCGCAGGCATGGGCCGGGGCCCGGGCCGGCGCAGCCAGCGCCTGGCAGCGCACCCCCCTCAGCCACCGGGTGGCCTTGATCGCAGTAACCCTGAGCGCGGTGGGGGTACGGCTCTTTTACCTGGGGTTGCCAATGCGCTACGATGAGTCTTATACGGTTATGCGCTACGCGGCCAAGCCCCTTTATATCGCCCTGACCGACTACTCGGCGCCCAACAACCACCTGTTTCACACCCTGCTGGTGTACATCGCCCTGCGCCTTTTCGGCTGGCATGAATGGGCTATCCGCCTGCCAGCGTTGCTCGCCGGGGTGGCCCTGGTGCCGGCCGGCTATGCTCTGGCCCGTAAGCTTTATGGCCTGTCCGCGGGGCTGATAGCTGCCGCGCTGATCGCCGGCTCCTCGGCCCTGGTGGAATACTCTGTCAACGCGCGCGGCTATACCATCGTAGCAGCCCTCTTCTTGACGCTGTGGCTGCTGGCGACCTGGCTGGCCGGGCACAGCAACGCGGCTGTCTGGCTGCTCTTCGCCGCGCTGGCCGCACTGGGCCTGTGGACGGTTCCCATCATGCTCTACCCAGTGGGGATCGTAGGGCTGTGGCTACTTCTGTCCTGGATTGCGCACGAGCCGGCCAGGGCTGGCCGCCGGGCTCTTGCTTCCAGGTGGCACGAGCTGGCCCTGGCCCTTGGGGTGACAGCCTTCCTGACCGCGCTTTGCTATGCGCCGGTGATGATCACCGCAGGCCCTGGGGCTGTAACGGGCAACGTGTTTGTGACGCCCCAGCCATGGCGACAGTTCGGCTCGGCGCTGGTAGCCTCCCTGGGGCCGGTCTGGGCCCAGTGGAATCGTGATATCCCGCTGCCTCTGGGAATACTCCTGGCCGCGGCTGCGGTGGGCGCCACGATAGCCCATGGCCGCCTTGCGCGCTGGCGGGTACCACCTCTGGTGCCGGTCCTGCTCTGGTGCCCGGTGCTGCTGATCCTCCAGCGCGTGGTCCCTTACCGCCGCGTGTGGCTCTTCCTGCTGCCGCTCTACCTGACCCTGGCTGCAGCTGGCCTGACAGCCGCGGCTGCCCGGCTCGTGCGCGGGCACAAAACCTATCCTGTCGTGGCAGCCCTGGCGGCTGTGGCCCTGGCTGTTGGCCTGGCCTTGAACGTCGTGCTGGCGCGCTCTGTCTATTTCTCCAACGAGACGGAAACCTTGCGCGACGCGCCGTACATCGTTGCTATGCTGCGTGATGAACTGCGGCCCGGCGATCGGGTGTTGACGGTGGCCCCCTCCGACACGATCCTGGAGTATTACTTCACCGTGCAGGGGGTGCCGCTCACATATCTGGTCTCTGAAAGCGGGCCTGGGGGCCGCGTGTTCGTGGTGGTGAACGACGTGGCGGGGGATGACAGCCCGGATCGGCTGGGGCAGTGGCTGAAACAGGCCGCCTTGTTCGCCCGCTTTCCGTTCTCCCGGCTCTACCTGGTGCTACCCTGACCACCGCTATGACCAGACCCTTGCGTGTCGCCATGATCACCAACTACCCGGCCGACCCGGGCCGCCTCAGCGGTGGGGTGCAGGCGGTCTCGGCGCGGCTGGTGGCCGAGCTGAGCAGGGTCCCGGACCTGGAGTTGCACGTTATCCACTGCCACTCGGACATCAGCTGCACCCAGGTCATGGGGCAGGGCAACGTCACGCTGCATTTCATCGCCCAAAGCCGTCGCCGGCTGGTGCCGAATATGCTGACCGGCGTCGGGCTGATCGCCCGTCGGCTGGCCACCATCAGCCCCGACGTGGTCCACGCCCACGGCCCGAGCTTTGCCGTGGCGGCGCTGAGGGCTGGCTACCAGCCGATCTGGACAATCCACGGCGTGCTGAGCCAGGAAGCCCGCAACTACCCGGGGTTGTTCAACCGGCTGAGCTTTGCCCTGGCCAGCCATTACGAACGCCAGGCGCTGGCCCGCGTGCGCTGCATCACCGCGGTGAGCCGCTACGTGGCAGAGGCATATCGGCTGCGCACCCCTACCGTGATCCAGGTAATCGAGAACCCGGCTCCTGCCGGCTATTTCACCCTGCCGCGGCGACCTGTGCCGGGCCGCGTGCTCATGCCCGCGGCGCTGATCCCCCTCAAAGATCCGCTGACCCTGGTGCGTGCGGCAGCTCAGGCGCGGGCGGCCGCGCCTGAGCTGCACCTGTGGCTGGCCGGCCCCTTGCCCGACGCGCGCTACACGGCCCGGGTGCGGGCTGAGATCAAGCGGCTTGGCCTGGAGGGGATTGTGCACCTTCCCGGCCCCCTGGCCCAGGAGCAGATGGAGATGGCCTACGCAGAGGCTGCGGTGGTGGCCCTCCCCAGCCGCCAGGAGGTGGCACCCATGGCGGTGGTTGAGGCCATGGCCGCCGGCCTGCCGGTGGTGGCAGCCGCGGTCGGCGGGGTGCCGTACCTGATTGAGGACGGGCAGACGGGGCTGCTGGTGCCCCCCGGGGACCCCGTTGCCCTGTCCCAGGCGCTGGTGCGCTTGCTGAACGACGAGGCACTGGCACGCAGGATGGGCCAGGCCGCACGCGCGACAGCGGCCACGCGCTTCGATGCTGCCCGCATCGCCGGGCAGTACCTGGCGTTGTATCGCTCACAGGGCGGGAGATGACATGATGGCCCCATTGCGGGTCCTGGTTGTCACCAACATGTATCCCACGCCGACAGAACCCATGGCGGGCATCTTCGTGGCCGAGCAGGTGGAGTCGTTGCGGCGCCGCGGGCTGCAGGTGGATGTGTTGTTCATCAACGGCAGAGCTGGCTGGGCCGAGTATGCCCGCGGGTTTGGCCGCGTGCGCCGCGCGGTGGAAGAGGGTGATTACGACCTGATCCATGCCCATTATGTCTTCTCGGGCATTATGGCGCTGGCACAGCGCCGCGTGCCTGTCGTGTTGACCCACCATGGCATCGAGGCGCAGCGTGGGTGGACAGCCCCCTTGTGCCGGTGGGCCAGCCGCAGGGTGACTCGTACTATCGCCACGTCGCGGCGGGTGGCTCAGGCATTGGGCCGGCGCGATGTGGAGGTGGTGCCGTGCGGCGTGGATGTGGAGCTGTTCCGGCCCATGCCCCAGGCCGAGGCCCGGGCTGCCCTGGGCCTGCCGGCTGACGTCCCCCTGGTGCTGTTCGCGGGGATGCGCCGGCCCGAGAAGCGGTTTGACCTGGTAGAGGCGGCCATGGCCCTCCTGCGCCACCGACGTCCCTCTGCCCGCCTGGTGGTGGCCGAGCACGAGCCGCACGAGCGCATGCCGCTCTTTATGAACGCCTGCGATGTGCTAGTCCTGGCCTCCGAGGCCGAGGGCTCGCCCATGGTCATCAAAGAGGCCATGGCCTGCAACCTGCCGATCGTCTCGGTGGACGTGGGGGATGTGGCTGAGGTGATCGGTGGGACGGCTGGCTGTTTCCTGGCCGGCCGCGATCCCGGCTCCCTGGCTGAGAAGCTGGCCGCGGCCCTTGATTTTGGGGCCCGCACCCAGGGCCGGGAGGCGATCCTGCCCCTCTCGTTGGAAGCGATCGCGGCCAGGCTCGAAACGATTTATCGCCAGGTGGTGTAGGGCGAGCTTTAGCTCGCCGAGGGTGTAGGCGAGCTGAAGCATGGGCGCGTAGGGCGAGCTCTAGCTCGCCGAGGGTGTAGGCGAGCTGAAGCATGGGCGCGTAGGGCGAGCTTTAGCTCGCCGAGGGTGTAGGCGAGCTGAAGCATGGGCGCGTAGGGCGAGCTTTAGCTCGCCGAGGGTGTAGGCGAGCTGAAGCATGGGCGCGTAGGGCGAGCTTAAGCTCGCCCTACGAGAGGATTTGGCATGGCAAAATGGAACGATGACGCGGGGGCACAGGGCTCGCTGCCCCCGATGGCCGCCGATGGCCCGGGCAGGCAAGCCGGCCGTCAGCGCATAAGTCGTCGGTGGGCAACGGCTGGCACCCTGGCCGGGCTGTTCGCGCTGGCCCATACCGGTTACTGGCTGGCCGGGATACGCTTTGATGCCAGTCCCCTGCGTTATTTCTGGCAGTTTCTGGACCCGGAACTGTTGCGCCATCGGTTGCTGGAGAGCCTGCTCTATCTGCATATCCAGCCGCCTCTGTTCAACCTGTTCTTGGGGCTGGTGCTGAAGCTCGGGCTGGCCGACCCCACCCCGCTCTTCTGGGCCATCTATGTTGGCTGTGGGCTGGCACTCTACCTGGCGTTGTTTGAGCTGATGCAGCGGCTGGGGGTATCTGAGGTGCTGGCGTTTGTCCTCAGCACCTGGTTCATGGTAAGTCCGTCGTTCGTGCTCTATGAGCACTGGCTGTTCTACACTTTCCCCCTGGCCTTGCTGCTCACCCTCTCGGCCCTGGCACTCCATGCCTTTCTGGCCGAGGGCAGGGGATGGCAGGCAGCCGCTTTCTGCGGGCTGCTGTTCCTGCTGGCCGGCACGCGCAGCCTCTTCCAGTGGCCCTATTACCTGGTGAGCGTGGGGGGTGTGGGGTGGGCCTGGCGTGAGCGGCGCCGGGTGCTGGCCAGCGCGGCTGTCGTGCCGTTGCTGCTCCTGCTCGCGTTCTACGGGAAGAACCTGGTCCTTTTCGGCCGTTTTGCCACCAGTAGCTGGCTGGGGATGAATCTATGGGGGGTGGTCAGCCGCAACGTCCCGCTGGCCGAACGGCAGGCCTGGGTCGCGGCCGGCGAGGTGTCACCCCTGGCCCTGATAGACCGCTTCGCGCCGCTCGACCAGTACCCGTCCCAGTTCCGGGGCCCGGCGCTCTATGCGGGGGTCCCTGCGGTCAGCCAGCTCTACAAGTCTACCGGCGCGGTGAACTACAACCATATCGGCTACCTGGCCGTGTCCGATCAATACCTGCGCGATGCCCTGGCGGTGGCCCTCCATCGCCCGCGCTTCTACCTGCTCGGGGTGGCCAAGGGTTGGTTCCATTACTTTCGCTCCAGCAGCGACTATCTCTTTCTGGAGGCCAACCGCAAGCGGATAGCCCTCCTGAACGCGCTCTACGACTATCTGTTCTATGGCAAACTGCCCTTCGACCTGTCCAAAGTGCCTGGCCTGCCCCTCAACGAGGGCGATGCCCGCCATGCTTACCTTTTTCTGCTCATCGGGCTGCCGGTGCTGGTTGGCTTTGGGCTGCGGGCCGTCTGGCGGGGCGAACCTGCGAGGCGCACGGTGATTGCTTACCTTTGCTTTGCCATTATGTACGTGGCCTTTACGGGCAACCTGCTGGAAGTGGGCGAGAACAACCGCTTCCGTTTCATGACCGACCCATTGTATGTGGTACTCTTAGGGTTGCTGCTGCAGGCAGTCGCTTCTCGACTGCAAGCTGGCCGGCTGACCTGTGGAGGCAGATAAATGGGGGAAGCGAGCTCAGGCCGCGGGCGATCTGTCTGCCTGGTCACTCACTCCGGCTACCCGGTGGAGCCTCGCTGCCGGCGGATGGCCGAGGCGCTGGCCCGGCAGGGATATGCGGTGGACGTTTTGGCGCTGCGGCTGCCCGGCCAGGCGGAACGGGAGGTCATGAACGGTGTGCAAGTCTACCGCCTGCCGGTGAGGCACCATCAGGGCGCAGGGGCGCTGGTCTACCTGGCCGAATATGCCACTTTCTTCGCCGGCGCGGCTCTGCATCTGTTGCGCCTTGACCGCATGCAACACTACCATTTGGTCCAGGTGCATAATCCGCCCGATGCGCTGCTCTTCAGCGCCCTGCCGCTGAAGAGCCGTGGAGTGCCACTGGTGCTCGATCTGCGCGAGCTGACGCCAGAGTTGTTCATGTCGCGCTTTGGCCTGGCCCGCCGCTCGGCAGTTGTGCGCCTGCTTACGGCCCAGGAGCGGCTGGCCTGTGCGTGTGCCGATGCTGTGCTTGTGCTGCACGAGCGCCATCGGCGCATCATGCTGGCCCGCGGCATCCCAGGGCATAAGCTGACTCAGGTCATGAATTGCCCTGATGAACGGCTGTTTGATCCCGCAAGAACCCCGGCCACCCGCGTCCCCGACAACACCTTTGTCGTCATCTACCATGGCGGCATGATGTACCGCTATGGGGTGGATCTGCTGGTGCAGGCCGCGGCCCAGGTGCGGGCGCACATCCCCGGCCTGCGCCTGGAGCTGTACGGCACAGGGGACTACCTGCCGGCGGTGGAACGCCTGGTGAGGGAGCTCGGGCTGGCCGACATCGTGCGCTTTCACGGCCAGCAGCCGTTGGAGTTGATGCCTCAGGCCATCGCCGCGGCCGACGTGGGGGTAGTCCCCATGCGCCAGGATGTCTTCACCGACTGCGGGCTGCCCACCAAGTTGCTGGAATATGTGGCCCTGGGGGTGCCGGCCATCGCCTCTCGCACGGCAACCACCGCAGATTACTTCGACGACTCCATGGTCCAGTTCTTCCGGCCTGGGGACGCGAGTGATCTGGCCGAGAAACTGCTGACCTTATACCACGCTCCTGAACTGCGTCGGGAGCAGGCCGAGCGGGCCAGGCGTTTCACGGCGCAGTACAACTGGGCCACGGAGCGGGCCAGATATCTGGAGTTGCTGGCCCGGCTGATGGCCAGGGGATCGTCACCCGCAGCGAAGGAGGGTTCATGATCCGTGTCCATCCGACGGCCGATGTCTCACCTCAGGCTACCATTGGCGATGGCACCGTTATCTGGCATCAGGCCCAGGTCCGAGAGGGAGCGCGCATCGGCCGGGATTGCATCATCGGCAAGAATGTCTACATTGATTTCGATGTGATCATCGGAGATCGGGTGAAGATCCAGAATAACTGCTCAGTCTATCATGGCGCGACGGTGGAGGACGGGGTCTTTCTGGGGCCCCACGTAGTGGTCACCAACGACCTCTATCCCCGGGCCATCAACCCGGATGGCACTCTGAAGGGCAATGCCGACTGGGAAGTAATTCCTGTGCGCATCTGTTACGGCGCGGCCATCGGGGCGCGGGCAGTGATCCTGCCGGGTGTGACGGTGGGGCGTTTCGCCATGGTGGGGGCCGGCGCGGTGGTGACGCGCGACGTGCCGGCCCACGGGCTGGTCGTGGGGGTGCCGGCGCGGCTGATCGGCTACGCCTGCGCCTGTGGCCGACGCCTGGAGCCGGCCGGCGATGGCCTGCACTGTCGGCACTGCGGGGCCACCTATCGCAACCCCCCGGAAGAATAACTCACCGTGAGTGAGCAGCCCGTGTCTCAGAATGTTGCCGTACCTCCTGAAGCCAGAGAGGCCCTTTTTCTGGCCCTGGTTGCCCTGTTTGCCCTTTGTCTACGCCTGGGGTACAATCTGCTACTTGTTGGCCCGGGCTATGAACCGGAGTACGATGCTCGCGAATATAGTGAGATCGCTGCCAGCCTGGCCAGCGGCCTGGGGTATCGGCTGGCAAATGGCGCGCCGACTGCTATCCGGCCTCCGTTGTTCCCTCTGCTGCTGGCAGCTGCGTATAGGCTCGGAGGGGTGGACTATCGCCTCGGCCTGGTAGTGGAAGCGCTGATCGGGGCAGGGATCGTGGTGGCCACCTACGCGGTGGGCAGACAGGTTGACGGCGTAGTAACAGGCCGCGTGGCCGCGGTAATCGCCGCCACCTATCCCCTGCTGATCTACGCAGGGGGCTCGCTGCTTTCTGAACCGTTGTTCATCTTGCTCGTGACCCTGGCCGTGGTCGCGGCCTTGCGGCTGCTGGAACGCCCCAGCGTGCGTGGGGACCTATGGCTGGGCCTGCTGCTGGGGCTGGCCTGGCTCACACGGCCCAATGGTGTGGCCCTGGTCCCGTGCCTCCTGGCCTGGTGGCTGGTGGCCAGCCGGGAGGCGTGGCCATACCGGCTGGCCGATGCCGCGGTGGTGGCGCTGATGGCGTTGGCCGTTGCCACTCCCTGGATAGCGCGCAATTATCTGGTATTTGGTAAGCTGATCCCGACCTCTACCATGACCGGCGCCGTGCTCCTGGGATCGTACAATGAGCTGGTGCTCAACGATCCCGCGCTGCGCGGTGACTGGGTCTCGCCTTGTGAGATCCCCGGGGTGGGATGGAGCTGCCGGCTGGATGAACTGGGCCGTGATGCTGCCTGGCGCGAGCTTGCCCTGGCCTTTATGCGCGGCCACGTGGGTGACCTGCCACGCATGGCCTGGTGGCGGTTGGTGAAGTTCTGGCATCTCTATCGCTTTGCCCACGGTTTTCCCGCCAATGTGGGCTTCTACTATTACGCCGTAGTCGCCTTGCTGGCGCCCGCCGGAGCGTGGCTGACCCGCTGCGCCTGGCGCCGCAGCAGTGTGCTGTGGGCCATCATCGGATGCTCTATGGTGACAGCCGCGCTCTCCTGGGGTGGTTTTCGTATGCGCGCTCCGGCCGAGCCCGCCCTGATCATCCTGGCTTCGGGAACGCTCAGCAGGGGCTGGAGGTGGATCATCACGCACTGGCACTACAAAGGAGACAGCCAATCATGAACGTTGGGGTCATCGGGGTCGGTTCGATGGGACGCAACCATGCCCGCGTTTTCGCCCAGATGCCGGAAGTGAATCTCGTGGCCCTGGCGGATACCGACGCGGAGACGGTGCATCAGATCGCGCGGACGTACAAGGCCCAGGCCTATACAGACTACCGGGAGATGCTGGAGCGGGTCCCCCTGGACATCGTGGCAGTGGCCGTGCCCACCCGCCTGCATAAAGAGGTAACGCTGGATGTTATCCGCCGCGGCGCGCATGTGTTTGTCGAGAAGCCTATGGCCTCCAGCGTGGCCGAATGCCAGGAAATGATCGAAGCTGCCCGACGCAAGGGGGTGCGCCTGGGCGTGGGCCACATCGAGCGCTTCAACCCTGCCATCCTGGAGCTCAAGCGCCGGCTGGATAGCGGTCAACTGGGCCGCGTCTTCCAGATCCGCTCCCGGCGGGTAGGCCCCTTCCCCAGCCGGGTCATGGATGTGGGTGTGGTGTTCGACCTGGCCACCCACGAAGTCAACATCATGGAGTACCTGATCGGCTCACCGGTGCAGAGCCTGTTCGCCGAGACCGAACAGGAGATCCACGCCAGCCATGAGGACCTGCTCTCTGGCCTGCTGAAATTCGCTAACGGCGCGGTAGGCGTGCTGGACATCAACTGGCTGACCCCAACCAAGATCCGCGAGCTCTCCATCCTGGGCGAGCGGGGCATGTTCCACGTCAATTACCTCACCCAGGAACTCTACTTCTACGAGAACAACTACGCCAACGGCTGGGAGGGGATGGTCGCGCTGATGGGGGTGAGCGAGGGGCGGGTCACACGCTATGAGATCCGCAAGCGTGAGCCGCTGGTGGAGGAGTTGGAGAACTTCGTGCGGGCCGTGGCGCAGGGCCAGGAGCACCTGATCAACGGCGAGGAGGGCTTGCGCGCGGTCTATCTGGCCGAACTGCTGGTGGAATCGGGGCTGAAGCACCAGGTCATCTATGTGGACGAGATGCCCGGCCGGCGCTGAAGTGGCGGCGTAACCATTTAGCCGGTGACTGGAAGGGCCACGCCGAGGGCTCGCCCGAGGGTCACCCTTTTGGGGCCTGCGGCCAGTAGTCGGCCTTCGCCGACCTGGCGATGCCCACCCTTCGGGGCGGGGCCTGGCACGAAGTGCCCAGGGAGGGCGAGTTCAACGGCCCGGATAGTTCGTGGCGGCTACCATGGCGAAGCCTGTGCCCCTGCCAGTTGCGGCCGCATATCATGGTCCCACCTTTGCAAAATGATCACTTTGAGAAGGGGCGTTGTTCATCTGTTTTTCAACTTGGCCGGCTAAAATAGCCTCTACCCCGGCCCTGCCAGCAGCCGGGCGTGCAAAGCGAAAGCCTGGGCAGTACAAAGCACAAGAGCTTCTGAAGCGGAGAGGAATCGTGCGCGAGAACGGCAGGTCTGCGTTCAGGAAATTGACCACCGTGGACTGGGGAAGGCTGGCACGCGGCGCGTTCGACTACAACGTGCGCGCTCACTTCCAGACCTTGCCACCCAAAATCCTGCAGCTCATTACCAATTACCGCTGTAACGCCCGCTGTGCCATGTGCAACATCTGGCAGATGCCCCACCGCCACGAGATGACCGTCGCCGAGTTCGCAGCCCTGATGGATCCCGACCCCATCTTCGATGGCATCGAGCACCTGACCGTGGCCGGCGGCGAGGCGTCGTTGCGCACCGACCTGGTGGAGCTGGTGGCGTACCTGGTGCGGCGCATGCCGGGCCTGGCCACCCTTTCGCTGGTCACCAACGGTTTCCTGCCCCAACGCATCCTGGAGCAGACCCGCGCTATCCTCCAGCTCATCGAGCCGGCCGGCATCCGGCTCAGCATGTCGGTCTCCCTGGATGGCATCGGCACGCTGCACGACCGCGTGCGAGGCGTCCCAGGCGCCTTCGACAAAGCCCTGGAAACCCTCACCGGCCTCCAGGAGCTACAAAGAGAGCACGATTTCTGGCTGGGTGTCGGCTTTGTCGTCATGCATCAGAACCTGCGCCACGCGCGCGCCTTCCGGGAATGGGCCAGGGCGCGCGGACTGCCGGTGGGCTTCCAGTTGGTGGGCTTTCACGAGAGCTACGTGGCCAACCTGGACCGCCAGAACGAGGTGGACTTCCGACCAGAAGACCGGGAAGAGCTGATCGCCTTTATGGAAGAGCTGGCGAGCGAGGTGTCGTTGCGCAACTGGCCGGCCTT
>DAOTZS010000081.1:0-33852 GCA_034434335.1 Anaerolineae bacterium | reverse complement strand
AATCACTGCCAGCGCGCCAGGGGTGGTCATGGTCACCTCAATGGCGCAGATGCCACCGGCGCGGATGGCCTCGGCGGCGTGTAGCAATTGGTCGGAACTCTTGGCCCGCATAATGGCGATCACGCCCGTGGTGCGGATCAGTTCTAGAGATGTGGCATGGTTCATGGCTGACAGCTCCATCACATGGTGCGGTCACTTGTCGCAACCAACAACGTGTCTGAAAAACGCCCCAGGCTGGCCTCCTGACCAGCCGGCGAGATATGCCCCCTACCAGGCTCAGCGTGCGGTGCGTTTGCCACCGCCGGCCGCATCGGCTCTCAACCGTGCCTGGATCTCCTCCCTGGTCACGATAGGGAGGTCATACATCAGGGTTTGTTTCAGGCGAGTGGCTGCGTCGCCCACCAGGATGCCCTTGGTGAGGGCTTGAAGAGGATCGGCTTCGGTGAGCAGGCCGTAATAGAACCCTCCATTCCATGTATCGCCGCCGCCCAGCCTATCCCCCAACACAATGGTGTGGACCGCCGGCGAGCGGACAAAGTGCCCCTGGGCATCCATGGCAGCACTCTCCCAGCGGTGTTGCTCGTGAGTATCGGGATAACGAATGGTGACACCCACCACCTGGACGCGAAACCGCTCGATCAGTGCCGACATGAATGCCTGCAGGTCAGCATCGGCAATGGAGCCGATGTCCCCCTTCACGATCTCATCAGCCGATAACCGTCCGCAGCCCATGCCATATATGGCCGCCATGTCCTCAATGGTGGTGATCAGGATGTCCACATGCCGGGTTACCAGGGGGGTCAGGACCGCGCGGCACTGCTCGGCACTCCATAAGGTGCTGCGGTAGTTGAAGTCCAGGCCTACCAGGCACCCTTCAGGCTTGGCGGCCAGAGCTTCTTGAAAAGCCTCCAGCAGGTAATTGCGCTCATAGCCGCTGTGGGTGCTCAGGCCAAAGGTGATACCTGAGGTATGGAAAAGCCGGGCGTGACGCAGCGCGGCCTGCCAGTTCACCATCCCGGCGCCCAGACGGCTGGCAGCCGAGAATTGGCGTTGGTACCAGACCGCGCCTGGCCGGGGCGTGCGGCCCAGCTCGTAGAGCAAACGGCCCATTGGCTCAGCCCGGCCGGCCCAGACGAAGTGGCTGGTATCCACCCCCTGTTCCCGGGCCACGTTACGCAACAACCAGCCGTAAGGATTATCCGGCACCCGGGTGACGTAAGCCGACGGGATCCCCAGCCGGCTCAGCATCACCGCCAGGGTAAACTCGCTGCCGGCCAGAGAGAGCCAGACCTTACGGGTACGCTCCAACCGTTCATGGTCTGCTGGCATCTCCCGTACCATGGTCTCACCCATTGCCACAAAGGCTGGGCCAGCGCCGGCAAAACGGCTGAGGTCATCTTGCAAGATGTTGATCTCTGGCATTGCACCCTCCTCTACCGCGGAATCCAACTTGAATGGCCGGGATGGTTCAGTTTGCCGGGAAAATTGGTTTACACTTTTTGCGGTCATTAGAATTGCCTCCCAGGGCCCTCACCCCACCCTCTGCTCCCTCCCCTCTCCCGTTCGCCTTCGGCGGCGGGAGATGGGAGGGAGTGGCAAAAAGGGGTTTTGTGGTGGCGGCCGAAGGCCGCCACCACAAAACCCCCTCTTCAATCCTCCCTCTCCCCTGGCCTGCGGCCAGGGGAGAGGGAGGACAAAGGGGGGTGAGGGGCTGTGAAGGCCCGAGGGGGCAGAAAGTGTTAACCAATTTTGAACCATCCCGAATGGCCACACGGTACCACGGAGTGCATAGCCTGTCAACCCGTGGTACTGTAAATGTGGAGCGCGGATCTTGGGGTATAGCTGCTTTTGCGCTATACTATTTGAGAAGGGTTTTGCGGACAGTGAACTTGTCTGGAATCTAATATCCAAACCGGAGACGGAAAGGCTTCTCATGGGACGCAAATTCCTGTTGTTAACTGTCATCCTGGCTATTCTGGCCATGGCCTCAGGGTGTGCTTTGCTCCCGGCCGGCCGTGCCCGAGTCGCATCCTCTAACCAGCCCGAACCAACCCCCATCCCCACGCCCATCGTGCCGATCACACCCACTTATCGGGTGCAACGGGGCACAGTGGTGAAACAGGTTCAGTTTACAGGTCGTGTGGCACCCAGCACCGAACAGGAGCTGTTCTTCAAAACCAACGGCCGGGTGCGCCGTGTGCTGGTGAAGCGCGGCGATATGGTGACCAAGGGGCAGTTGCTGGCTGACCTGGAGATCGAAAACCTGGAACGGCAACTGGAGATGGCTCAACTCGAGCTGGAGCGCGCCCGCGCGCGCCTGGCCGAGGCTGAAACCGCGCTCCAGGCCAACATCCGCCGGGCTGAGATACAACTGGAGATGGCCAAACTGAACCTGCAAATGCAACAGGCGCAGGACCCAACCCCACGCAAGGCTCAGGCCGAGGCTGAACTGGAGCAGGCCAAGATTGCCCTCCAGCAGGCGCAGGCAGCCTATGATCAGATAGCCTGGCGCAATGACCGGGGTGTCACCCCACAGGCGGCCGCTCTCCAGCAAGCCACCCTTAATTTCCAGAAGGCCCAGGCCGCCTACGACCTGGCCATGCAAGACATCGCCACCCACAAGTACCTGGTCGCCATCCAGGAGCGCCAGGTAGAACTGGCCCAGATTGCCCTCGACGAACTGAAGCGCGGGGTAGACCCCCTGCTCAAAAACGATGTCAGCAGGGCCGAGCTTTCGGTGGAGTCACTCCAGGCTGCCATCGCCGATGCGCAGATCATCGCGCCCTTCGACGGCAAGATCCTCTCCATTACCCTGATCGAGGGCCGAGAAGTTGCTGCTTATACCCCTGTTGCCACCATTGCCGACCCGCATGGGCTGGAAGTGAGCGCCGACCTCCAATCCACCGTGATGCAAGAGTTGGCCGAGGGCATGGAGGTGACCATGGTCCTCACTGCCCGGCCAGGGGAGCAGTTCAAGGGCACCATCAAGAGACTGCCCTACCCTTACGGCACCGGCGGCAGCAGCACGGATCTCGCCGAGCAGGACAAATCAACCCGGGTCTCGATCGAGACGCTGCCCGAAGGAGCTCAACTGGAGCTGGGCGACCTGGTGCGCGTGACCGTGGTCCTGGAGACGCGCGAGAATACCCTCTGGCTGCCCCCGCAGGCGATCCGCCTCTTTGAAGGCCGACGCTTTGTCGTCGTCCAGGATGGTGACCTGCAGCGCCGGGTGGATGTGAAGATCGGGATCGAAGGGGAAGACCGGGTTGAGATCCTGGAGGGGCTGAGCGAAGGACAGGTGGTGGTAGGGCGGTAGAGGTAACCTTATGCGAGCTCTCTTCCGCATCTGGGCAGTCTTCGCGGTGGTGCTCAAGCGCCTGGTCGCGCAGCCCGGCCTGGCCCTGGCCACCATGTTGGGATTGGTGGCCGCCGTATCGCTGACCATGAGCGTCCCCCTCTACGCGGATGCTGTCTACTACCGCACCCTGCGCGCAGAATTGGCTCAGTCGTCCGAAGAGGTGCCTGGCCAGGGCCCCAGACCTCCTTTCGCGTTCATGTTCCGCTACGTGGGGGCGTGGAACGAACCCGTGGAATGGGAGGACGTTGTCCTGGTAGACCAGTATCTGACCCAGGCTGCCGGCAACGACCTTGGCCTGCCCCAAAAGTTGCTCACGCGCTATGTCAAGACCGACAACCTGCAACTGTTCCCCCAGGAGGACATCGCCTATGCCGATGTGAAGCGACCTCTGGCCTGGGTGGCCTTGGGGTTTATCAGTGACCTGGAAGCGCACATCACGCTCGTAGAAGGCACCTTCCCGGCCGTCGCAGAGCCTTCTCAGGACAGCACTCTTGACGTGCTGGTGAGCGAGGCCATGGCTACCGATCTGGGCCTGCAGCCTGGGGAGGTGTATGTTGTCTTCGCCCGCAGCGCAGGGGAACGCCGACATACCACTCAAATCCCTGTGCGCGTGGCCGGGATATGGAAGGCAACCGACCCGGCAGAGGAATTCTGGTTCTATAACCCCTCGGCTCTGGACGATCAGTTGCTGGTGCCGGAAGAGTCTTTCCTCGGCCGCATCAGCCCATACATGGAGCGCGAGGTTTATCTGGCGTTGTGGTACATGGTGATGGACGGGTCGGACATCCATGCGGATGACGTGGGGTCCCTCGTGAGACGGATCATGACCGTCCAACAGCGGGTAAACAGCCTCCTCCCCAATACCCGGCTTGACCTCTCACCCATGCAGGCTTTGCAGAAGTACCAGCGGGCCTCAAACATCCTTACGGTGTTGCTGTTCGCCTTCAGCATTCCGATCCTGGGTCTTCTGCTCGCCTTTGTGGGCCTGGTGGTGGGTCTGACTGTTGAGCGGCAGCGCAACGAGATCGCTGTGTTGCGCAGCCGTGGTGCCACGGCGCTGCAGGTGGTGGGCATTGCTGCGCTGCAGGCTCTGCTGCTGGGAGGGGTGGCCCTGGCGGCTGGAACCCCCTTGGGGGAAGGCATAGCCCAGGCGATTGGCCGGGCACGCAGCTTCCTCAACTTCACCGCGGAGGCGAGCCTGCGGGTGGGGGTTACGCTCCCGGCGCTGCGATTTGGCATGGCGGCCATGATACTGGCCATGGTTGCCCAGCTCCTGCCCACGGCAGAAGCGGCCCGGCATACGGTTGTCTCTTATAAGCAGGAACGGGCACGCGCTTTGCGCCGGCCGTGGTGGCAGAGGGCCTGGCTCGACTTCCTGTTGCTGATCCCCGCCGGCTACGGCGTCTACCTCTTGCGCCAGCAGGGCAGTATTGCTCTGCCCATAGCGGGCGGATACTATGTCAATGATCCGTTTCAGAACCCCTTGCTCTTCCTGGTGCCGGCGCTCCTCATCTTCGCCCTGAGCCTGATCATACTTCGTATCCTACCGGTGCTCATGACCGGCTTCGCCTGGCTTGCCTCCCATGTGGGCGGCGTAGGGACGTTGCTGGCAGCGCGTTATCTCTCCCGCACGCCCGGGTTCTATTCCGTGCCGCTGGTGCTGCTGGTGTTCACCCTCAGCCTCTCCGCTTTCACAGCCTCCCTGGCGCAGACGCTTGATAACCACCTCTACGACCAGAGCTACTACCGGGTGGGGGCCGACCTGCGCGTGGTGGAGCTGGGTGAGTCCACCGAGACCCCTTCCGGGTTCGGGATGATGGGCGGTGGCGAGAGCACGGAGGCCAGCGCGCAGGAGAAGGAAGAGGGGCCGCGTTGGCTCTTTCTGCCGGTTTCGGAGCATTTGAAGGTGCCAGGCGTCAAGGCAGCCGCGCGCATTGGGCACTTCTCTGCCACCACCAACCTCAGCGGCGGCAACCAGCAGGGCACGTTTATCGGCATAGATCGGATCGATTTTCCTAAAGTGGCCTTCTGGCGCAGCGATTTCGCTCCCGCCACTCTGGGCACGTTGATGAATGCCCTGGCGCTGGTCCCCAATGGCGTGCTGGTCTCGCGCGCCTGCCTGGCAGACCACGCGCTCCAGGTAGGGGATACGATCCGCATAATGGTGGACACGTACGGCCAGCGCAACCAGCTTGACATGAAGATCGTTGGCTGGGTGGACCTCTTCCCCACCTGGTATCCCGATGAGGGCTACCTCTTCGTTGGCAACCTGGAGTACCTTTTCGAGCAGGCAGGGGGGCAGTTTCCGTACGATGTGTGGCTGAAGACCGATCCGGATGTGGATTTTGAAGCGCTGATCGAAGGGATCAACGCCCTGCGCCTGCGGGTAGTTGACTGGGATGCGGCCCTGGAACGGGTAAACAAAGAGCAACAACGGCCCGAACGCCAGGGGTTGTTCGGGTTGCTGTCAGTTGGATTCGCGGCGGCCGCCCTGTTGACGGTACTTGGCTTCCTGCTCTACGCCCTTTTCTCCTTCCACAGGCGGGCGGTAGAGCTGAGCATGTTGCGAGCTATTGGCCTCTCGGTAGGCCAGATGACCGGCCTGCTGGCCTGGGAGCTAATCTTCCTGATCTCTACCGGCCTGGTGGCGGGGACTCTCCTGGGCGCGTGGGTGAGCGCACTTTTCATCCCCTATCTACAGGTGGGCACCGACGCCACAGCCAGGGTGCCGCCCTTCGTGGTCGAGATCGCCTGGCCGGCTATCTTCCGTATCTACGCCCTGTGTGGCCTCCTGTTCGTGGTGGCACTGCTCATCCTGGCCGTGCTATTGGTGCGGATGAAGATCTTCGAGGCGGTCAAGATGGGAGAGGCGATATGAGATGGAAAGGGCTAAGAGCCGACCGGTTCTTAGCCCTTGATTTCTGGCAGGCCCAGCCTCCGCCGGCAATCGTCCAGGATCTCCCTGGTGCGGCTGGTACCCACCCGGCTCACCCCCAACGACCGCATCTCCAGCACCATATCCAGCGAGCGAATCCCACCGGCAGCCTTCACCTGGACGTGCGAAGGAGCGTGTTTGCGCATCAGCATCAGGTCGGGGATGGTGGCGCCGGAAGTGCCAAAGCCGGTGGAGGTCTTAACCCAGTCAACATTCAGCTCCCCACAGAGCTCGCACAGCCGTATCTTCTGCTCGTCTGACAGATAGCAGTTCTCGAAGATTATCTTTACCTTCCGGCCGCGCTCATGGGCTGCTGCCACGACGGCCCCAATATCCGTGCGCACATAAGCCCAATCCTCGCTCACCACCTTGCTGATGTTCACCACCGTATCGAGCTCCTCGGCCCCATCGTCCATCGCCTGCACCGCCTCCGCCACCTTGATCGCGGTGACATGCCCCCCGTGGGGGAAGCCGATGGTGGTGGTGGGCTTCACTGTGCTGCCGGCCAGGATCTCGGCGCAACGCTTGAGATAGTAGGGCATGATGCAGACTGAAGCCACGTCGTAAGCCAGGGCCAGCCGACATCCCTGCTCTAGCTGGCGGTCGGTGAGCGTGGGGTTCAGGAGAGAGTGGTCAATCATCTTGGCGATCTGCTCATAGGTATAGTCCATGGAAACCTCCGCGTTGTCAGAAGGAGAAAGAATACCCGGAACGGTTCGGCTCAGGCTTGAGCGTTTACCCAGCACGGCAGACCTGGCCGAGCCGCTCCATATAGTAACAGTAGTGCGCGAAGGGGATATCGGGCGGGCAGCTATGGTCGGTATGGGGGATGTAGCCCCCGCCATGGATCAAATCGCGCAGCCGCGCCAGTTCGGCGTCAATCGCCGCCGGACCGCGAGCCAGAGCCCGCTTATCCACCCCGCCCCAGATGCGCAGTTCCCGGCCATATTTCTGCCGCACTGCCCGCACATCCATGCCGGCCTGCACCTCAAACGGATAGAGGAAGTTCAGGCCGGCGTCCAGCCAGACCGGGATAAGCAGGTCGATCTGGCCATCGCTGTCCAGGCCGATGTACTCCACCCCGCGGCTGCGCAAGAAATCCACCACCCGTCGGTAACGGGGAAGCATGTAGCGCCGGGCATGCCGGGGGGAGATCAAGGGCCCAGCCCGATAAGCCATGTCTTCCCAGAAAGCAAAGGCATCCACCGCCACCACATCGAGCACCTGAGACATGATGGCGATGATGAAATCCGCTTCGGCATCCATCATCTCTTCCACAAAGGCCGGATCATCGTAGAAGAGAGTACATAGCCGCTCTACCCCTACCAGATTGCGCAGTGGGCCGAAGAAGCCGCCCCAGCGGTCTGCGACGATGATCAGGGGCCTGGGCTTCGCGCGCAAGGCGCGCAACTGCTCCCGCCATCCGGGGCCAACCCGTTGATCCAGCCCGGGCTGCATGCGCTCGCGCCAGAAACGGTGGAAGTCCGCGCGATCCTCGACAGGAAAGCGCAGGAACTGGGGCATGGAGCTGAAGGGGTTATCCTTCAGCTCCTTCATCAGGATCCCTTCATGGTTGACGTAGATGATATGCTCGTCATCCTCGCCAATAACCTGATGCTCGAAGGGAGGATAGGGGAAGAACCAATGGCCGATGACGTTGCGCTGGTCTGCTTGCCGGGCTGGGTTGAAATGATCCGGGTCGAAACCCTCCCTCTTCCATCGCTCGATGGTCTCTGGCCAGGCTCCCCAGTCCCAAAAGGGGGTGTGGTCTACGGGGCGATAGGCCATGCAGGCGTGAAATCGCTCAAGCTCCGTCATCTCTGGCATCAGGATGGCACCTCATCAGGGGTCTCTGCTCAGGGAATTCAGTATAGCCCCAATCGGCGATTGGCGTCAAAAAGGCGGAAAGCGTTGATGTACTTGCGCATCACCTCGGCGATGCGTTCGACCACGTAGCCGTGAGGGTCCGGGAGGATATGGCGTAAGTTCTCGTAGAGCCGGCGCCGCGCAGAGACCACCTCTTCCTGCGCCCACACGTAACGGGCCGCGGTCTGGATTAGCCAGGCCTGACGGTCAGGTGGCAGGCTATCGAACGGCTGACCCCGCTCTGTGGGCTGCAGCCACTTCCTCCAGCGGCCAGAGGCCAGAGCCGCCACCTGTAACCGTGCGAGGAAATATGAGGGGGCCAGCCAGCCCTTGTGTTGGCACAGCTCGTCCTCCATGGCACTGAGCTCCGCCAGCGCCAGGTACTCGGCGATGGTGAATTCGGGCCCGACGTTGGCACCCCCCATCCCGCTCTCTGGATACATCTCAGGGTTGCTCACGCCATCGGTGTAGTGCCCCTTGATCAGGCTGCCAAAGGGTGCCACCACCTCCGTCAGGGCCCGGGCGGCCTGAGGGTCAAAGAAGGTCGTATGGAGGTCAGTACCTACCTGGCCCACGAAGAAGCAGGGCCAGGCTGCCGAAAGGCCACGCTCGTCCAGCCCTTGCCGGAGCGCGAGAACAAAGGCGCGCAAGGTGGGCAGGTCGGTCAGTCCGCCGTGTACTTCCTCCGTGCCCACCTCGTAGGCCACGGCCGGCAACCCCAGCCGACGACGTTCGGCCTCGGCATAGGCGATCAGGTCAAGGGTGCGCGCCACCACCACTTCCACTGGCAGTTGGCCTCCTTCAGGGAGGGTACGGTCTACGGTGGGGTCTATGTGCAGCAGATGGTAGCCAGCCTCCAGGCAGGCAGTGATGCTGTGGCGCACCTCAGCCATCGTCTCGTCCAACGAGAGCCTGGCTGTAGTATGTGCATCCTTGAGCCAGGGGCCGCCGTGGTCCAGGCAGGCATATAGGGGCCCGTGCCAGCCATAGCGGTCGGCCATGGTCTGTAATAGCTGCGTGAACTGCCGGGGGGTCCAGCCGGTGTATCCGCCATCGCGATCAACCTGGTTCAGGGTGGCGGCAAACAGCATGGGCGCGTTGGCCTCGGCTGCCACCTTCACCCCTGCCTCCAATACCGCGGCCGAGTTGGGGCAGACCGCCAACAATGTCATGCTGATTCCAGCCTGGCTGCGCAGATTCAACAGGCGCTCCACAACGGTGCGAAGCGAGGGGTGTGAGAAGAGAGTATTCCCGGCCATTTGCTGGTCAAGACAAAAGGAGGGCTGTACGCTTACGAACTGACAGGGCCAAGATGCCGCGCTGGTGGGTTTGGAGTGGATTGCTGGACCCGGCCCAGCATGGGCAGGTCGGCCGCGGTGAGCTGGCCGGCGACGCCGCCCCGGGCGGTGGTGCTGGCGCGGCCGCAGAGATTGGCGATGACAGTGCACTCCAGGAGAGGCAGTCCGCGCAACCAGCCAGCCAGAAAGCCAGCGTCGAAACTGTCGCCCGCGCCAATGGTATCTACCGGGTCAGGATTGACCGCCACAGGGACCTGGTGCCGGGCCTGGCCGTCGGCCAACAGCGCACCGTTTTCGCCTCGCTTTACCACCACCACCGGTCCCAACGCAGTCAAAGTCGCCACAGCCTCTGCCAGGTCGGCTGCCTGGGCGATGGCGATCGCTTCCTGTTCATTGGGGAAAAACAGGTCCACATGGGGCAGGATGGCCCGCAGGCCGCCGTCCCAGCGGCCATCCGGGTCCCAATTGGTGTCGAGGGAGATGGTTAAACCCAGGGCCCGCGCCCGGCGGACGATCTCTGGCATGGCCGGCAACAGGTTGGTCTGCAGATAATAGCTACAGTAGTGAAAGTGCCGGCCGCTGGCCAGGAATGCGTCGGTCACATCGGCAGGATAGACCGCGTTCAGGCTGCCGGCATGGGTCAGGATCGCCCGATCGCCCCCCGGTCGGCAGAGGGCCACGCCCAGGCCAGTCTTGAGTCCCCGCACCACCGACATATAGCGCGTGTCAACGCCACACTCTCGCAGCCGCTGCAGGATCAGATGGCCAAAGAGGTCATCCCCCACCCGCCCCAGGACGGCCACCCGCAGCCCAAGCCTGGCTGCCTGACAGGCAAAGATACAGGCCGACCCGCCCATCTCCGCAAAATAGTCGGGAACCCACTGCTCAACCTGCCCGAAGCGAGGCAGTACCTGGCCCAGGTCCATGATCAGGTCCACACACGTATCGCCAATAGTGATAATGTCAAACTCACGCTCTGGCATGGGTGTACTTCACTCTCATACGCGGCCAGCCTGCAGCTCGCGACAACAGCGGGGGGGCAGGCTATCGGGTGCGGAACTGCTGCCAGGCTGCGATGAAGGCGTCCACATTGCGCCACGCCTTGGGGGTGATCTCGGTGATGTTGTCCACCGGGGAGAGGATGAAGCCATTCACCCCTCGCATGACCTCCAAGGCATAGCGGACTGCCTCCCGTACCTCGTCAGGGGTGCCCTGTTCTACCGTGAGTGCGGCATTCACGCCGCCCCAGAGGCAAATCCTGTGGCTCACCCGATCGCGCGCGCTGCGCAATGGATCGCTCCCTTGCTGGAGTGGGTCCAGTCCAATCAGCACATCCACGCCGGCCTCCAGGATGCTGTCCAGCATGGGGATCAGGCCGGCCGTCATGATATAGCCGAAGAGGGCGCCGTATTCGTGGGCCAGGCGCGCTTCCCGTTGTAGCCAGGGCAGGAGGAAACGCTGGTAGAGCCTGGGTGACCAGAACTGGGCGCTCTCGTACCAACCGCGGCGGATGAACAGATCTACCCCTGCCTCCAGGATAGCGCGCATGCGCTGCTCGTTCCAGATGCCGATAATGGCCAACAGCTCTTCCAGCAGATCAGGCTCATCCACGGCCATCAGCACCAGGTTCTGCAGCCCACACAGCCAGGCTGCCATGTCGGCGCCCACACCCCAACCGCCGGCGATCAACAGGCCATAGTGGCCGGCAAACGTGCGCGCCCGCTCCATTTCAGCCTGCAGAGCGGCGATGTCCTCTGCTGCGGGAGGCTGCAGTATGAAGCGCAAGGCCGCCAGATCGGAGTGGCTGGTTACCAGGGGTTTGATCGCGCGGGGGATCTGGTAATCGTCCACCAAGGGGACGAAGTTGCCGTGAGGCCAGTCAGTGGTCTTGCGCACGGCGGTGGTGAGCTGCCCCAGGGGTGTGTGATAGGTTTTATGCAGGATGGGATGGGGCTGGCCCGGTCTCTCCTCCAGCCAGAGGTCGGTTCGCACTGCCTGGGGCAGGCGCACCGGCAGGCCGCGCAGGTCGGGATGGTTGGGCCGCGCGTTGCGCCAGCTCGACGGCACGAAAAGCCAGCTATCCAGCCCCAGCTCCAGCTCCCGTTCGGCCAGCTCGTAGGCATCTTGACAACGAGCGCGCATGGCGCCGAAGCTCATGAAAGCGCAAGGCACATAATCGGTTTCCTGCCGGCGCATGGCGCGCAGCATGCGCTCTCGGGAGGTCAGTTGTGCAGGCATGTCTATTACCATTTGCTGGGTTCTGGGCCCTTTCAATCGAGGTAGAACGCGTACAACCTAGTCATGTCGCTACCCCAAGTTTCATCAAGGACAAAACGCACACCCTCTACCATCTTGCGCAAAGGCAGGCGGACCAAACGTTGATAGTTGCCGCGGACTTCGCAATAAGGAACCCATTGTCCACACATTAGCACATCGAGATGAAATGACTTTGGCATGACCGGTGGCACGGTAAAGAGCTGCCCTGGCTGTGGCTTATCGTGATCCTGGGTCAGCAATCGGTCCAGTGCGCTGTCAACGATCACGGTCACTTCCTCAATCTGGGCCGCGTTGAACAGGAGATAGGCCACCCAATCACCGGGCGCGCAAGGCCAGCAGTGGCTATCAGTATCTACCGGGCGATTGATACCATCACGCAAAGGCTCCGGGTCCCCTCGCGAAGAGATCAGACGGGCCGCCTGCGTCAAGGGGCCGAACATCTGGCGAATGCCTGGCAAATAGCAGTCATCCCTCAACAGAGTCTGTTGAAGTTCGTAGATCCGTTGCCATCCCACCTCGCGAGGCGAGAGGCCATCTCTCACAGCCAGGGCAGCAGCGGTGCCAACCGCCTGTCCCATGCTGCACGCGGTCCCCATCACGCGAGTGGAGCTCATTGCTATGTGGGTACAACTGGCACAGCGACCGGCAAAGAACAAATTATCTATGTTACGCGAGTAGAGTGCCCGAAGCGGAATACCATAGGGAGATGGAGTTGGATGAAAGATCGTTACCGGAGAGCCCAGCCTTACCGCTCTAAAGCCGGCAGGATGGTGAACGTCCATAGGCCAACCACCATAGGCTACCACGTCGGGAAAAGGTCCACCGGCTTCGATATCGCGTTGACTCAGCACATAGTCACCAATATAGCGACGGCTCTCCCGTTTGCCGGGCAAAAAACCGATCCACTCCAACGCCCAGTTGTCGGCCTCATGATCGCCACGATTCTTGATATGATCCCAAACACCGAATACAATCTTCAGCAGCTCATCGCGCAATGCTTCCGTGTCGTAGATGCTGTGCTGATCTCCACCTAACTCTATCCACCAGTAACCATATCGCCACCAGTGATGTCCTTCGGCTCCATAAGGCAAATCCTCGTCGTGAGGGAATACATAAGCCCAGGAGGGCGGCTCAAAAGGCTGCGGTGTCTCGTACTCGCGTGCCTCGAACAGGCAAGTCATTCCCATAGTTTGTGAATCAGGCTTCTCCGGAGCGAGCGATTCGTCAAACTCGTAGCGGCCTTCTCGTCCCATACGGAACTCAGCACCGGTCAGGGGCGCCAGGATCGCATCGCCGGAACAGTCAATGAATAGGTTAGCGCGAACAGTGTGATAAGTTTCGGTGGTCATCTGCCACCCTGTGACACTAACTATATGTTGCCCTTCCATCTCGGCTTCTTGGCATGTACAGTTCAGTAATAGGGTGAGCCCTGGTTGAAAACGCGCTTTCTCGTAGAGGATAGCATCCCAAACCGAGTAGCTCTGAGTGGGATTACGCCGCGCGTTCTCCAGTCGTAGTTCTTCCAGAATGCCACTCTCGCGCAGGTTAGGTAGTGCACCATGGCGATCTGCTCCACAGATGTGCATCCTAATCTCACTGGAAGCGTTGCCACCTAACACGGGCCGCTCATGCATCAGCAGTGTTCGTGCGCCATGGCGAGCAGCTGCTAGTGCAGCACACAGGCCCGCGAGCCCACCACCCACCACGCAGACGTCAACCTCGTGCAATTCCTTTTTGATCCCGCAGTTAGCAGAGCCAAGTAGACCTTTCATCTAACTCCCTCCCTAGTTCACGCACCGAAGCAGGCCTCTGCGTGTTTGTAGATGCGATTCAGTTCGTTGCGAGCCTCCACTGACAGGTACTCCGGGCCCGGCACGTCCAAAGCAACCAGTTGACGCCGCACCCGTTCCATCAGATCAGGCTGGCTTTGTCCTCGGCGCTGAGCCAGGTTTTGACGGTCAAAGAGGCTGCGATGCAACGTCTCGGCCCGATAATGAGCGACTGTACCTGGCGAGCCAAGATAAGTGCCTTCCGCGACGGCGTCCTGGACCTCGGCCAACCAGGCCTGGCCTGCATCGTCCCAGGCCTGACCCCGAACAACGCGTTCGACATAGGCAGCGATTTCTAGGTCAATGAGAAGTTGTTCCAGGCTGAATGCCTCACCTTGCAATCGCCCCGCCACGCCAAAGACACGCACCCCTGCCAATGCCCCCAATAGCACTCCCGCCATCCGTTCGGCTGCCGCTTGAGCGTCGCAGCCACCCGCCATACTCCAAAAGTAATGGGTAGGGATAATGTCATAACGCCTTAGAAGGGCAACCTCCAGTTGTCCTTGCAGCAGCGATTCAGGGCTACCACACCCGATACCCCCAGCATAAGGATCAAAGGCAAGGAGTTTGAGGCCGAAAGTCACTTTCGCATGCGGCATCAGCAATGATAGTATGGCATAACCGCCGATAATCTCCGCCAGGGCCTGCGCCAGGTAGCCGGGCGCTAGCAAAGGCGCTGTAGCCCCTGGCATCGGCATCGTCCCCACCGAGACGCTCGCCAGACGGTCGGCGAAGTGCAGTATCAGGGCCAGGTTCTCGGCATTCACGCGTAGTGGACTGATGATATACAGGGAAAGGCTGAAAGGCTTGGCCGCTACCTGCGCCATTTGATACACATATTCGCCGACGCCGACGGAGCTGATGTCCCGCCCGTTGAATTCCCTGGTGTTTTCCCATGCCAGCTTGTAAAGAGCGACCTCGCGCAGTGGCTCGGGTATATCAACCGGAATCACCGGCGGATCACCACCCAACCCTAGCCGATCACAGATTCGAAATGCACGCAGCAGATCGTCCGTAGTTGCGGTACGCAGCGCACCGGTGCGATCATCAATAATGCTCAGCGCGCCCCCGCCTGCCAGTACCCGGATCTGAGAATCAGCCTGCAATGGCCGTGGGCTCCGGCACGAATGCAACAGAGCTAGGATATAGTCACCATCAAAATGCACTCGATCGCCCTGGATGCGCACAGTGGGGAACGCTGCCAGACGCTGCAACGCGACTGGCAACGGCACCGCCAGCCCAACCTGATCCAGGATTTCAACAGCCCATGCCTCTATCAGGTCTAGATCCTCTGCCGTCACATCTACAGCGATTCGCAGTTGTACTCGGCGCATCGTGCTCATCTCAATCGTTAGATGTTTGTCGAAAGCGGGTAAGTGCCAAGCTCACGCGCTAGGTCCACCATGCGCCGCAGATTACGGACATGCTGAGATGTGATCTCCGCTTCATAGGGGCCAGCCGTTGGAGCTAAGATAAAGCCACCACCGGGTGCCGCGTCGCGGATCTGGCGGCGGATCAAAGCCTCAAACTCGTCGTCGGGCAAGCGAGCCAAGTTGTCGTATTGCACACTGCCAACGATGGTCGTTCGCCCGGCCAGGATCTGCTTAGCTTCAGCTAACGGCATGTCTCCAATCGGGGGCTCCTCGATTGGATGGATGCCATCTGCGCCGGCCTCCACGATCTGGTCGAGCACTGCTCGGATACGGCCATGATGGTGCACAATAACGTAACAACCGTAGCGATGAATTAGCTCAAAGAGCGGCTGGTTGTAGCGTGTGGAAAGATGGGCGAAAACATGTGGCGATGCTAGTGGCGGGGCCACGAATTCCGTGCCGGTCACAAAGAAAACTGGGCCAGCTCCTAACTGTAAAGCTTCCTCCAGCCAGCGATATTCTCGTTCGAAGACCACATCTAGAAAGTGCATCAGAGCGTCTTTCTCGGTGGCAATCCAATAAGCAAAGTCTTCCGGTGCGGTATACTCGCCGATGAACTCTACCGGGGTGGGGAGGTCCATCATCATCAGGCCGTCGTCACCCAGCCGTTTGCTGGCCGCCAGGAAGTCGCTGAGGTCGGGGACAGCCGGCTCATACGGGATAGCTAGGGCCTTCTCCAAATCCTCAATCTGTCGGAACAGGTATTTGGTCCTCCAATGGGTGCTAGACCGGGAATTACGTTTGGTTTCTTGAATCAGCTGACCATAGGGTGTATTAAGGGTGCTTTTAGTGACCTCAATTTGATCTTCAACGACAGTGCGATGATCGAATTGGGCCACAGATGTAAACAGAAATGGCACACTAATACTGCGACGGTCAAAGAAATCCGTATGCTGGCGAATATAGTATGCAATCTCGCTATAAGCCGGTAAGTTGTAAACGTCAACATACGCGTTATAGCTCTCCCGTGGGAACAACATCCAAATTGGAATACGATCAGGTTCCTGGTGCTGCAGTACACACAATAAGCGTTCTTTGGAACTCAAAGAGCGACGTATTATTCGGCGCATCGATCCCCCTCAAAGAAAGAATTAGCCGATAGTGTATTTTTCAACCCTTGATACCGCTTATGGTGATACCTTCAATAAAATAACGCTGGAATAAGGCAAACAGGATGAGAACAGGTAACACCATGAGTACGGCAATAGCCATTAAGTTGTTCCAACTCGGAATACCTTGAGGTTCTGAGCGAAAAGCGTAGAGGCCGAGAGCCAGGGTCCGCAATTTGGCATTCTTTAAGTACAATAGTGGCCCCATAAAGTCGTTCCAAGAGCCTTGAGCACTGAAAATGAGCATGGTCGCCAGGGCTGGCTTGGCCAAGGGCATAACGATGTAAAACAGCGTCCTCAATTCATTACAGCCATCTATTTTGGCAGCGTCGAACAGGTCTTCTGGAAGTCCGCGGAAGAACTGGCGTAACAGAAACACGAAGAACGGAGAGCCAAACCAAGCGGGTATAATGAGCGGTAAGAAAGTGTTTATCCAGCCTAGCTTCAGGAATAAGATGTAGGTTGGGACCAGCCTAACAACGCCAGGCAACATCATAGAACTAAGGAGTGCACCAAAAATAATTTCACGCCCAGGAAAGCGAAAACGAGCGAAACCGTAAGCTCCCAGAGTATTAGAAATAAAGGCTCCCATTAGGGCACCTAGAGTGATCACGAGTGTATTCTTTAGGTAGACGAGGAATGGTATACGTGTTAGCACAAAACTGTATGCCTCTAAAGTCGGCGGGTCAGGGAGTAGCTGGGCGCCTTTGAGGACCTGAGATAAGCTCTGTAGCGATGTCAAGAGCATATATATTAGTGGCAGAAGTGCCATAGCACTGATGCCAATTAGTATCAAGTGCAATAAAGCTGCCAATATCCAATGCATAAGATATTTGGGCATGACCAAAGGATGACCGCGGTGAATAGCAAGCTGAGATCGGTGACTCATCGTTCACCTCCATAGTATACCCAGTGTCGAGAGGTACGAAGCACACCGATGGTGAAGGCTAGAATCAGAACAAACATTAACCAGGCTATGGCAGAAGCAAAGCCCATTTGTAGGAACTTAAAAGCATTATCATAAATATAGAGGGCCATAAAGTAAGTCGCTCGCAGAGGCCCCCCACCAGTGGTAATAAAAGCTGCTTCAAATACTTGGAAGGCATAGATGGACTCGATAACACCATTGAATAGGATTGTGGGAGTCATCAATGGCACTGTGATTCGCCAGAAGGTATCCCATGTCGATGCACCATCAACCTTGGCCGCTTCATAATACTCGGTTGGGATCTCTTGCAATCCAGCCAGAAAGATAACAAAACTACCACCGATCTGCCATAAGTTCATTAGTATAATTGCTGGCTTAGCCCAGGTGGGACTCGTAAGCCAACCTGGTCCCTGTAGACCTACTAATTCCAATAGACGGTTCAGGAGGCCAGCCTGCGGGTTAAGAATGACCAGCCAGACAACCGCTGCAGCAACACTGGGAACAATACTTGGGATGTAGATCGCAGTACGATAAGCAATAGAGACCACAGAGGTTTTTTTGACCATCGTAGCTAAGACAAAAGCCAGGATCACGCTTAGCGGGATACGAAAAATGGTATAGTAAAGCGTGTTGCCCAGGGACTTATAAAACAGTGGCTCAGAGAAGGCCTTGTAATAGTTTGCCAGCCCTATCCACTTGGGTGATCTGCTGAGAATGTTATAATCAGTGAAACTCAGAATGAGCGATGCTACAATAGGGCCGATGTTAAAAACTAGGAAGCCCAGAATAACTGGTGTGATAAAAGCTAGCCCTATCAATGCTTCTCGCCGTTGCATGCGCGACCACCGCCGAGGTCGCCTATTTATAGCGATTGGCATGACTATAAGTCCCTCTCATTGATAAGAGTCTGCTACCGCTAGGCGATGAGGTCAGGTACAGCACGCAATGCTGTACCTGACCTCGATCTCAGCTAAGAACGAGCATTGGTTTGATGAAGTCACTAGCCTTCTTGCTTCGCCCAGAACTCCTCATTAGCCCTTCGCATCTCCTCCGAAGCCCACATGATCACCTCGGCCGCTGCGCCTTGATGCCTAGTGGCTCTCTCGATCATCTCGTTCCAGATAGAGGCGAACTGGTTAAAAAGCGGTGTAAGAGGCTCTGAACGGGCACTATTCAGTGCCTCTACAACGACTGGCCAATAGTCAGCTACTTTGGCAATTGGGCTCTCTTCAGTGCACTTCTTCCACGGAGAAGGCCGTAACTGCTGCATCAGGAAGTTGCACCCGCCATCCTCACGCGTCAACCAAAGCAGCAATTTCCACGCTTCCGGTACATGCTTCGTTCCTGCTGGTAGTGTATAGAGGTGCGGGCCATAGTTCGCTTCATGCCATGGCCCCTTGTTGTTAGGTGCCACTGTTGACATATACGGTAAATCTGGGGCATTCGTCTTGATCAGGAAGTATTGCCAAACACCCTGATAGGTCATGGCCGCTCGCCCTGATATGAAGGGGTCGGCTTCACCCGCCGCAGTCATGAAGGCTGCTATGTTTTCCGCACCACCTTGCGCGTCCGAAATGTCTACGATGAACTGCAGCGCCTCAATCGCTCCGTCATTGTTCATCTTGACTTCACGGCCATCACTGCTAAGCCACAGCGCGTCGTTCTGAGCTAAGAAGTTCAGCCACCCCCAAGCATCAGGTATATAGCCAAGACCCAAGCGCGTGATCTTGTCCCCTTCCTGCTTCAGCAACGTCTTGGTAGCGCTTAGCATCTCAGCCCAAGTCCTGGGAGGATTGGTCGGGTCAAGGCCAGCCTCTTCGAAAGCTGCCGTGTTATAGAACAGCAGGCAAGCCGCACCGCCAACCGTCTGTGGCAGGCCCCACTGTTTGCCATTGTAGAAAGACGCTTTCCAGTCCGAATCATAAACCTCGTTAGAGGTGATGCCAGCCACGGTAACCCATTCGTCAAGAGGGAGCAAGACATTGTTAATGGCATACGGGGGCATCTCGGCAGCATTCAACATCAAGACGTCGGGCGCCTGCCCGGCTGCGACAGCAGTCATAACAGCCTCTTCCTTCCGATCCCAGGGGATAAGCGTCGGCTCGACCGTGATGCCTGGATTGCGAGCTGCGAAGTCGTCCAAAGCTTTCTTTAGAAGAGGCTCACGAGTACCACCCCAATGGTGCCAAAGTGTGAGCATGAGAGGTGCGGCCGGAGTTGGTGTAATCTCCTTAGGCACCTCCTTGACCACTTCGACCGTCTCCTTGACCACTTTCACTTCCGGTGTAGGCGGAACACAAGCCGAAAGCAGATTTCCACCAACTAGACCAGCAGTCCCAGCGCCCAGATACCGCAAGAACTGCCGTCGTGATAACCGATTGTGGGACACAGGATTGTGAGACATATGACCCTCCTTGGTTGTTTTTATTCTAATGTCTCTAATGTTAGGGGGCGCCAGCCCGCCACCTACTGTGCTGACCGGACCCATGGTCTCTCCCATTCCCGGGGGCTGGCCCAGGGGAAAGTAGCACCTCACCTCCTTCCTGCTATATAGTACGGTGACGTTGACCTGGTCACCTTGTGATTATGGATGGGTTATCTGATCCCCCTGCGAACTGGTCCAGGGGGAAAGGCTCTGAGGTTACCAGCTATGCAAACTGCGGCAGGTATTGCCTGTGCGCCCGGAGCAACTCATCGGCCAGCTTCTCCGCGGTGGCCGGATCGGTTACCGAGCCATCCGCCAGCAGGGCCTCCACGAACAGCTTGCGGCTGCCGGTGAGCGCGGCCTCCACCGTCACCTCGTGCGCGGCGATGCGCCGCAACAACGGCGCAGCCAGGAGGTCAGGAAAATCGGGCACCTGCACGGGCATCAGGCCGCGCCCCGTCGCCACCGTGGACAGCTCGAGGATCGTGTCGTCCGGCAACTGTGGGATCGCGCCGCGGTTCGGGACGTTGGCAGCAAACATCTGGCGCGTATCCCCCTCGATGGCGAACAGGATATCGAGAAGCTGGGCGTGCTCTCCCTCGGCCCGCGCGAAGATGCGAGTGTCCAGCGGCGCCTCGCCCAGCGCCTGGGCACGCATCCGCTCATAGATTGCATCGCCCCAGGCCAGGGTTTCCTCCACAGAGAACACGTCCACGCCGAGCCTGCCGCGTCCGTAGTATTCGCCGTTGGGAAACCGCTCGGGGAAGAACTCCACCACGTGGCGGTCGTTCACCGCCGGATAGGCACCGTAAGTCTCGAACAGCGACCACGAGAAGGGATTGCGGCTGGCCGGGATGTAGTCCCTACCCCGCTCTGGCGTCGTATCTCCCCCGGGCGCTGCCGACCTGCCAGCCTGTGCCGAGCTTCCCGCGGCCCGCTCGCGGGCAAGTTGCTGGCGTACCAGGGGCCAGGCATCTTCGCCCCTCCAGCGCAGGTCATAGATCCAGGTGAAGTGGTTGACGCCAGCCGCCAGGTAGGTGACCTCTTCTGCCGGCTTGCCGATGAACGCCGCCAGCTCCAGGTAGACCTCATGAGTCCCGATACACAGCCCAATGACGTTGGCGCCGGTTGCCCTGCGGATCGCCCAGCAGTTCACCGTCATCGGGTTGGAGTAGTTGACGAAGAACGCGCCCGGGCAGAGCCGCATCACGTCGCGCGCGATCGCCACGTTGGCGGGGACCATGCGCATGGCGCGCGACACGCCCCCTGCCATGACCGAGTCGCCCACCGGCTGAAAGATGCCGTACCGCCGCGGGATGACCACGTCAGCCTCCCATGCCTTGCGCCCGCCCACGCCGATGGTGCTCACAACGACGTCGGCCCCTGGCAGGAGATCGCATCGGTCCGTCGAGGCCTCGACGCAGATATTGGCCTGCTTTGCTTCGATCATGCGCCGGCTCAACCCCTCGGCTACCCGCAGGGCCTCGGGGTCAATGTCCACCAGCCCAAGCCGCCAGGGCCGGCCCGAGAGGATCAGGTCCGCGACCAGGCCCTGGGTAAACATGGCACTGCCGGCGCCGATGATGACAACCTTATGATGTTGCATCAGCTATCTCTCCCCGTAACTACTCAGGCCGACTGAAATCGCCCTCTTCGCGCCAGGTGTCGGCCTGCGCCGACACTGCTCGGTGGTGCAGCCAGGAGCAGGTCGGCGAAGGCCGACCAATGGCCGCAGGCCCAAATGGGGTGACTTCCAGTCACCGCCTGATTAGTTACCTTTTCCCTTCCGTCCTGAGCAGCCTGTCGGCCATCACAGCACCACGGCCGCGCTGAGATGGCGAGGCTGGTCCGGGTCAAGCCCCCTGGCCAGGGCGCGATGATAAGCCAGCAGTTGCAGGACCGGCAGGTAGAGCACCAGCCGCTCGGCTGTCCTCAGCCCTGAGCCAAGGCAGATCAGGTATTCAGGGTCGCCACAACTGGCGGCGTCTCCCTCGTTGGCCAGCGCCAGGGTGTGGCCGCCCAGCGCCCTCATCTCGGCCAGCACGGCCGCCTCCTGAGGCTGCGTCTGGTCAGACAGCAGCCCGACAACCAGGGCCCTCTCATCAACCAACGACTTCGGCCCATGACGAAACTCCAGGGTGTGGAATGCTTCGCTATGGGAGAGGGACATCTCCTTCATCTTGAGCATCGCTTCCTGGGCCAGGCCATAGAGGGGGCCATTGCCAAGGAAAAAGAAGCGCTCTACTCTCCCATCGCCCCCTAAAGCAGCAGCCAGCCCTCCATACTGGTCCAAGAGCCGGCGGCCCAGGGCCGGCAGCACCCGCAGCCGCTCGGCAAGCCCGCCATCACCAGCCAGCCCAGCCAGCAGCAACTGACAGAGGAGCAACATGCTGGTGAACGAGCGCGTCTGGGCAATGCTCTGCTCCCGGGCCCCGGGGACCACCAAAGCCCAATCAGCCCGCCGGGCCAGCTCACTCTCTGGTTCGCACGTCACCGCGATCACCACCTGGCCACCAGCACGGCGAAAGGTTTCCACCGCCCCCAGCGTCTCTGAAGTCTCCCCCGAACGCGATACCGCGATCAGCCAGACACGGTTCTGCCCAGGCCACACTTCCTCGCCCAGCAGCCATACCTCAGAGGCTGGCATGGCACTTGCCATCAGGCCAGCTCTGCGGGCCAGCGCAGCCGCTGTCAGGCTGAGATAATAGGTAGAACCACAGCCGATGAAGAGCAACCCGCCCGGCCGATTTCCTTCCCACAGTGCTCTGATGCGCGGCATGGAAGCCTGCCCAACCGCTAACGCCTCGGGCCAGACCTCCGGCTGCGAAAGGATCTCCTGATAGGTGTGTGGATGCGAAGAAGAAAGCATAGACACCGGTGCCCTTATCCAGTAGCGAGTACCACTTGCTGTAACTATTCAGGCCGATTGAAATCGCCCCTCCTGGGCACTTCGTGCCGGGTGTCGGCCGCAGGCCCAAAAAGGGTGACGCCTCGGGCGAGCCCTCGGCGTGGCCCTTCCAGTCACCGCTGAATAGTTTACCACTTGCCTATCGCCACCTATTCGGCGACGATCACGCGGATGCCCAGCGCCCTGAATTGAGACAGGATATCCGGGTCCGTCTCACAGTCGGTTACCAGAGTCGTGATGCGTTCCACCGGCGCGATGTAGGCCGCAGCCACCTTGCCGAACTTGGTGTGGTCAGCCACCACGATCAGCTCCGAGCCCATCTCAATAATCGCCCGGTCAGTCATGACTTCGGGCAGATAATCGTTGGTCATGCCCTCCACCAGGCTGATGGCCTGCATCCCCATCACCACGCGATCAACCCGCACCTCGCGCAGCGAAAGCTCAGCAATGTGGCCGATCAAAGAGAGTTCCGACTCGCGCATCATCCCCCCAGTGACCACCACGGTAATGCCCGGAGCGGTGGCCAGCTCCATGGCCACATTCAGGGCGTTGGTCACCACGGTCAGGTTCTTGCGGCCTATCAGGTTGCGCGCAACGTGAGTTGTGGTGGTGCCAGAGCCGATAAAGACCGCAGAGCCATCGGGGATCAGGGCAGCCGCAGCACGGCCAATGCGCGCCTTATAGCCTTGCTGCTGGCTCATGCGCTGCAGGACAGGGGGTTCAGGTGGCGCGGGGACTGCCAGCACAGCGCCCCCATGAGCCCGCCGCAACAAGCCTTGCGCGGCCAACTCCTGCAGGTCACGGCGCACCGTTACTTCGCTGACATCCAGGAGGCGGCTGAGTTCATTCACAGTTACGTGACCATTACTGTGAATGGCATTGAGGATCAGTTGGTGTCGTTCCTCTTTCAGACGGCTTGCCATAGGGATCGCCTGACCAGGAGGGGAACTGTCTGAGAACCGCTGGGCAATAGGCTTTCTGTCTGATAAGCACGCGGGAGCGCGCTGGCAAACCAGACGTGGCCGAAAGCCAACCCGGCTAAATACTATCACATATGGACTCAAATGTCAAGCAAAACGATCGGGTTCAATCCAAGTCAATCTAATACGAAACAGAGCCCCACCCTGGATCAGGGTGGGGCTCTGAATAAAACTACGTGACGTGGCAATTACCCTGGCGCCTTGTAATGGAATAACCATGCAGGCGGTGACTGGAAGTCACCCTTTTGGGGCCCGCGGCCAGTAGTTGGCCTTCGCCGACCTCTCTGGTGATGCACACATGAAGGGTGTCCGGGGAGGGGCGATCCGGCAGATCGCCCCATTAGCATCAAGATAACGGTCAAAGCGTATGGGGCGACCACAAGGGTCGCCCACCGGTAGGGGCAGGGCTTGTCCCTGCCCAGGGGGCGACCACAAGGGTCGCCCCTACAAGTCCCTGCCCCAATAGGCCTCAAATAAGGGGCGGGCGATTAGAAATCGCACCGGGTAGCCGAAGGCAATGCCTTCGGCTACCCGGGTACGGGCGCGACAGGAAAGGGTGCCCCCACCCGGCCTGCGGCCACCCTTCTCTATCCTCCCAGCCCTTGCGAGAGGAAGGGAGCTGTGGCCGCTAACTTGATGCCAGTTGTGGCGGGCTTCGCCTCTGATTTCTAACCGGGTGGGCGACGGCAATGCCGTCGCCCTCCCAGGGCAATGCCGTCGCCTACCCAGGGCCATGCCGTCGCCCACCCAGGGCAATGCCGTCGCCCCCACAGCCTCTTCTGGGACTCGCAGACCAGCAACACCCTATAGGAAGACTACCGATGGTTCAATTCAGGTCGCACTGGCGCCCCCGACTCAATACTCACGATCTCCTGCTCAACCAGCCGTATAGACTGCAATGTGCTCTCTGGCGACATGAGCGGGCCAGGGCTGGTGCCGCTCACCAGGCAATCGGCCAGATATGCCAGCTCGCCAAAGTAGGGGTCACCCGACACAGCCGGCACTTCCGGCTCCCAACGCCCGTTGTACAGCACCCTCAGCGTCGGCTGTGCCGCGCTGTGATACTGGATCACCCCTTCCTCGAACACGGCCTGATAACTGGCTGCGAAGCGGTAACCCGGTGTGTCGTACCAGGCAGCGTCCAGGCTGACCGTCAACCCATCTTCATAGCTGTAAAGCGCCAGGACCTGATCGTAGCCGTAGCCGCCACGCTTAGCAGAGCGCACGCCTGTGGCATAGATGCGCGTCGGCAGGCCCAACAAATGGTTGACAAAGTCCACGTCGTGGATGTGCAGGTCAAAGATAGCACCGCCGCTGCGGGCGCTGTCGGCCATCCATCCTCGCCAGGACCAGAGCGGCACTGCCCCGCGGCGAGCGAAATCCGCACGCAACAGCCGGCCCATGCGCCCGCTGGCCAGCATCTCCCGCAGAAACACGTATTCCGGCCAGAAACGCACACACTGGGCCACCACCAACTCGACCCCGTTGGCCCGCGCGGCGGCGATCATCCGCCTGCCGTCTGCCGACGACAGCGCCATTGGCTTCTCCACAATGACATGCCGGCCGGCCTCGGCCGCCAACACCGCAAATTCGGCGTGCAGATAGGAGGGGAGGCAGATGTCCACCAGGTCTACGTCTGCCTGGGCGATCAGGTCCCGGCCATCGCGGTAAGCAGGGATGGCTGCCAGATCGGTCTTGGGAGCTGGCAGCTCGATGTTGCCCCCTACCGAGACCTTGTTCTGAAGCCGCTCCGGCTCCACGTCAGCGATGGCTGCGATCTCCACCTCAGGGATCCGCTCATAGTTGGCGATGTGCACGCGGCCCATGAAACCCAGGCCGACCACACCCACACGCAGTCTGCCACTTCCCACCATGGTCACGACTCCAATAGCCGCTCCAGGAACTGCTTGGCCCGCCTGATGTCCTCGATCTGCTGAGGGCCAGAGATCTCGCGCTCGATGGTAAGCGCCCCGCGATAACCCAACGCGCGCAGTTTGGCGATCAGGGCCGGGAAGTTAACTCGCCCTTCCCCCAACCTTTTCTCCACCCCCAATCGGCGGCCATCTGTCGGATACTCGCCGTCCTTGGCATGCACCCCGCGCACATAGCTACCGAAAATATCCAGGGCGTCCAGGGGGTTGCCCTTGCCGTACATCAGCAGGTTGGCGGGGTCCAAATTGATGCCCAGGTTGTCAGTGCCGATGTCCTGGATCGTGCGCAAGAGGGTGATGGGGGTCTCCTGCCCGGTCTCGAACCAAAAGCCCTGACCATTGCGCCGGCAATGCTCGGCAAGCTCACGCAGTGTTATCACCAGGTCACCGTACAGGGGATCAGCAGGGTTCTCCGGGATGAAGCCCACGTGCGTGGTAATGCTGGGGATGCCTGCCAGGCGGGCGAAGTCGGAAGCGCGCTTCAGGACAGCCAAGCGCATGGCGCGCGTCTCTGGTGGCACCAGGCCTATAGTGCTCGGTCCCTGAATGAAATCCCAGACGTGCCGTCCTGGCGTGCCGGCCCACAGGCTGGTGATCTCGATCCCCAGCCGCGTTGCCTGAGCCCGCAGGCGGTCGGCATTTGTGTCGGTGAACAGGATTTCGTTCCAGCATACGACCTGGCACGTAGGGAACCCCAGATCGTGGGCTTTCTGCAAGGCATTCTCTGGCCCTTCTTCCAGGCGCACCAACACCCCAAGCTGAATGTCCGCCATCGCAAACCCCTCCTCTCGTTGTTTTCCCGAGGAATCAGGAGCACGGGACCGGATTCCTGTCCCCCTCAGCGATAACCCTCAACCCTTTCCTCTAGCTCCCGGGCCGCAGCCTCGCTCTCTGCTGTGGTCATAATGAACACCCCGTGCGGGCCAACCGCATCCAGGAGAGGGATCACCTCCTCGGGCCGCACCCCTACGGCCTGGACACTCTTCCCCGCCGCCAGGATGCGGCGATAGAGCTCATACCAGGTGGGGTCGCCTCCGCCGGGTCGGCCGGCCTGCGGGGTCCACTCGATGGCATCCAGCTCTTCGATGGCCAGCAGGCTGTCCAGGTGGTGCATGGCGTGAGTGCCGTCAAGATGATAGAGGGAGAAGTCCAGCCACCGACATTGTTCGGTAAGGGCCGGCACCACCACGTCGTCAAATGTCCGCCGCGAGATCATGGCCGATGCATCACACTGCAACTTGGCTGTCTTGCCTGGGCCCCAGATGCAGAATGCAGAGAACACATTACCGCCCCAGGGGTCCCGTACCTTCTGGTAAAACAGGTCAAAAACCGTGAAGTACGCCCGGTTGATCTCGGCTATGCGCTCCTTGACAAAAGCCGGCCGATCAACCAGGTCACACATCAGTTGTTGGGAACCCCGCAGCGAAGCCAGGATATCCAGGTTCTCGATCAGGTCGGGGATGCTGACCAGGAAACGGCCCGCGCTGACCCGGAGGCCTTCTTCGATGATAGCCATCTGGGCCTGAAAGTGCCGGTTGCGGGGATCAAAGGTGAGCGGCGGATAAGTCTCGGGGTCCTGGATACAGGGCTTGTACCAGACGGTATCCGGCGCAAACTCGGGCTCGGAGCCCAAGAAAGTGGCCAGGTTCCCCGGCCCAATGTTGGTGTCCATAAAAGGGAACGCTTCGCCGCCGAAATAAGTGCGGGAAAGCTGATACTCCGCCTCGCGTGCCCGGTAAACGGGGTCCAGCCACCTCTGCTCCAGGCTCGCAGGGGGCTCTGGCTGGGGGAGGTCAAGCAGCGGCACGTCGCGCGGGGCGGTGATCCACAGCACCAGCCCCCTATGTTGCCACCAGGTTACCAAACGTTCCCTGGTCCTGTCCCAATCTTGCTTCCAAAAGGTGCCCACGGTGGCTGCCTCAACCTGGTTGGTGTGCAGGCTCAGACATTAGAGGGGAGGCCCACCGCCCGAAGCGATGCTGGGCTGACACTATCGGACACCTGAACCACTCTATTGATGACCTGGCCATCCTGCAGCTCGATGATCTCGTCTACGTACTCCAGGACCAGGGGGTCGTGGGTGGCCGTCAGCAACGTCACCCCCTCCAGTTCGACGATGCGGCGGAAAAGGGAAAGGATCTGCCGTGCTGTCGTTGTGTCCAGCTCCCCAGTTGCTTCATCGGCCAGGATGAGGCGTGGGTGATTCGCCAGCGCACGGGCGATAGCGATGCGTTGTTGCTGGCCACCTGACATCTCAAATGGCCGGTGATGGGCCCATTTGGTCAGCCCCACCAGCTCCAGCAGGTACTTCGTGCGCGCGACGCGATCTTTATAGTGAGCGATACGCAGCGGCAACTCAATGTTCTCATAAGCCGAAAGGGTCGGCAGAAGGGCAAAGGACTGGAAGACAAACCCCACCTGATGACGACGCCAGTGGGTCAACTGCGCCTCAGACATCCTGGTGATGTCCTGGCCAAAACAGCGCACTGTTCCACTGGTTGGCCGATCCAACCCCCCGATACAGTTGAGCAGGGTGGTCTTGCCACTCCCCGATCGGCCCTTGATAGCCACCCAACGTCCTGGCTGGATACGCAGATCAATCCCCTGCAGAGCTCGCACCTCGCCCCCGCGCGTGCGATAGATACGCGTCAGGCCCGCGGTTTCAACCGCCAGTTCCGTGCCGTTATTCATGTCTTCGTTTCCTCACCGCCGGCGGAACAACCCCAACAAGCGTCTTCCAGGCCTCCGGCCTTCGAGGGGAGCCTTGCTCTCGGTTCCCGTGGCGACAGCAGCACTAACCGGGCCTCGGCGATTCGCCGGCTTGATCAGGATGCCCTCTTCGACCGGCACCAGCTCGGCCCGTTCCCCCAGGCCGTATCGCTCGCGCATCTCCTTGGGGATCTGCAGCCGGCCGGCAGAATCCAGGATCGCATACTCCTCAAAGTGCTCTTCCTCTACCGTGCCACCGCTGCCCTCTTCCTGCCCCTCCACCGTCGCCGTCTTCACCTGCCGGATCGTCTCGGCCGCAGTGCGGCCATCTCGGATCGCTACCACGCGGTCAACATAGCGGGCCAGGTTCACGTCGTGGCTGACGATCAGCGTGGTAAGGCCGTAGCGCTGGTTGAGCTCCCGAAAGAGCTGGTAAACCAGGAGCGCGTTGGCCGAGTCGAGCTCCCCCGTGGGTTCGTCGGCCAACAGCAGCGACGGAGAGTTAGCCAACGCCACAGCTATCGCGATCCGTTGCTGCTCACCGCCGGAAAGCTCTGACAGGCGATGATTGGCGCGTTCCGCCAGCCCTACGATCTCCAACAATTCGGTCGCCCGCTGGCGGGCTTTTCTGCCGGCCCGGCCGGCCAGGATCATGGGCAGCTCTACATTGTCTCTGGCCGATAGATAAGGGACCAGGTTGCGAGACACCTGCTGCCAGACAAAGCCGGTCTGGGTGCGGCGGTATTCGGTCAATGCCCGGTCGGAAAGCTTCAGCAGATCACGGCCGCCGACGATCACCCGGCCAGCGCTGGGCCGGTCCAGCCCGCCCAGGATGTTCATCAGGGTTGTCTTGCCACTGCCGCTGGCACCAACAATCCCCAGGAGCTCACCAGGTGCCACCTCCAGGTCGAGCCCCTGCAGCGCCACCACTTCCAGGTCGGCAACTTTGTGGATCTTGACAAGGTTGTCGCAGATAACAAAGGGTTCCATGCGGCTTCTCGGGGTTTAGATGGGCCAGGTCAACACCTGTCCTGTGCCAGGTAGATCATAGCGTAAGATGGGGTGAAACACCAAATCCGGGGGCGACTTGCCAGGGACACCTTCAGAAATTCTCCAGCCAGCCCCAGTGGGTGATCAATCCCAGGGCCATGTTGTAGATGGCATGGGCGAGCATGGCTGTGCTGGTGTTGGCACGCAGGCGCAGAAGGCCCAGGGCCAGGCCCACCACGAAGACGAGAAGTGTGGAAAGCGTGATGCCGTAGTTGCTGTGCAGCAGAGCGAACAGGATTGTCGTCAAGAGCAGCCCAAAGCGGGGCTGTAATGCCCCCCGGAAGAGGCTCTCCTCGCCCAGGGCAGCCGCCAGCCCCAAAGTCAGGATGCCCAGAGCGGAAGAAACCAGAGGGCCAATCATCTCCTCGGTCAGGCGCTCGACGCCGGGGTCGGAGTTGAGGCCTGCGGCGTTGGCCGCCTGTTCGAGCAGCAACACAGAGGGGACCAAAAGCAACCCACTGCCCAGGCCCAGCATCACCTGGCGCGCCGTAGGCAGGACAACACCCAGGCGCTTGAGCGCGGCTCCAAGTCCACGCCGGGCCAGCCATCCCACTCCCACCAGCGCCATGACAGCCAGTAGGAGGTCCTGCGCCCAGATGCTGCTCGCAGGGTCGAATGCCATGCCTGCGGCTTCATTGGCCTCCAGCATCTCGGCCAGGTTATCCAGCCCCAGCCCCAGAGTGAAGAGCAAGTTCATCAGGACTAACGAAATGTAAGAGAGCGCCACCCCATGCACTGTGCTGGCTGGGTTGAAGGTAGGAATCAGCCGGCCGCACAGGTAGCGCACTGGCCGCAACAGGAGCAGGACGCCCAACAACGCTGGCAGCCACAGCGCCATGCCTATCCTGGGCAACAACGCGGGATCAAGGCCACCTGCGCGCAGGTCGTGGCTCAGCTCCGCCGCCAGTGGCCCCTGGCTCAGCCAGGCCAGTAGCTGAAACATCAGGCCCAGCCCCGCCAACACCCCATAAAGGGCCACCAGGGCACCATAAGCCAACCATGTCAATGCCTGCTGAGAGCTTGCACTCCCTTCAATACGCCGACGATCGGCCAGGTTTGCCACCCAGAGGATGAACACCAGAGGCGCAAATAACAGAAACAGAATAAAGATCTCCATACGGCGCCATCCTTTTGTTGCCGCAGGACGCACTAAAGGGCTTATCATGAGCTGAAGGCGCTATCAAAAAGCCCACTTGCGGTCTTGCAGGCGAGCCTATTTTACACCTTTATGGCCTGCACAGGCAACCTGTAGTGCTCGCCTATCTCGGTAAAGCGCGGCCGCCCCGGCCCATTCAAGGCTCTACTCGCTGCACAAAGGCGGCAACTCTGCCTCTCATACAGCCAGCTTTGACCAGGATATGACGTAACTATTCAGCGGTGACTAGAAGTCACCCTTCTTGGGCCTGCGGCCAGTGGTCGGCCTTCGCCGACCTTTCTCATGATGCATACATGAAGGGGTCGGCCTCCGCCGACCCCCGGCACGAAGTGCCCAGGAGGGGCGATTTCAATCGGCCTGAATAGTTACGACATGTCTTTTGTGGCGACCTGGCGCGGGGTTGGCGTCAGCTTTCTCTGCCTGGCGCTTTATCCGCTAGTTCAGCAACCGCATATCCTCGAGGGCGTGCTTGTAGCGACAGTAGAAGAGAATGGGGCTATGAAGTTGGCGGCCATCAGAGAGGACGCGCGGGGCTTACAAATTGAGATCCACCAACGCACCTGTCGCAGCGAAGATCACCCGTTCCCCGATATTGGTGGCCCGGTCCCCTACCCGCTCCAGTTCGTGGGCCACCTGCAGCATGTGGGTGCCAACCCCGATCAGCCGCGGGTCCTCCAGCATGCGGCTGAGCACCACGTTGAAGGTCTGCCGATAGAGGGCGTCCACTTCGTCGTCGGCCTGGCAGACAGCCCTGGCCTGCTCTACATTGTGCGTGCCATAGGCGTGCAGCGCGTTGTCCAGCATGGCCAGGGCCAACTGGCTCAGCCGCGGGATGTCACCCAAGGGCAGGGGGCGAGAGTCCTCCAACACCCGCAGGCAGATGCGGGCGATCTTCTTGCCGTGGTCACCGACCCGCTCCAGCTCGTTGACAATAATCAGAGCAGACACAATGGCGCGCATATCCCGCGCTACCGGCTGTTCGGTCGCCAGCAGCCCGTAACACTGCTTCTCGATGGCGAAGCGCCTCTCATTGATGACCTCATCCCCCTTGATCACATCACGGGCCAGGTCGGCGTTGCCGGCAGCATAGGCGTCCACAGCCTGGGCCACAGCCTGTCGGGCCCGGTTTCCCATGTCCAGAACGGCGTCGTTAAGGGCAGCCAATTGCTTGTCGAACTCACTACGCAGCGCGGAAACCATTTCATGGCACTCCCCTGGCCGGCGCAAGATCAACCGAACCGGCCAGTTATGTAGTCCTCGGTGAGCTTGTTCTTGGGATTGGTGAACAGTTCTCGGGTGGGCCCGTACTCCACCAGATAGCCGGCGCGCTCTGTATCCATGCTGAAAAAGGCCGTATAGTCCGAGACCCGTGCTGCCTGCTGCATGTTATGGGTCACCACGATAATTGTGTAGGACCTGGCCAGCTCGCGCATTAACTCCTCGATCTTGAGGGTGGCAATGGGATCCAGAGCCGAGGCCGGCTCGTCCATGAGGATGATGTCGGGCTTGACAGCGATGGCGCGGGCGATGCACAGGCGTTGCTGCTGGCCGCCAGACAGGGAGAGGCCGCTCTGGTGTAGTTTGTCCTTCACCTCGTCCCACAAGGCTGCCTGGCGCAACGCCTGTTCCACCAGTTCGTCCATGTTGCCACGGAAGCCGTTGATGCGCGCGCCCCAGGCCACATTCTCATAAATGCTCTTGGGAAACGGATTGGGCTTCTGAAATACCATCCCGATCCGGCGTCGCACCTCCACCGGGTCCACATCCGGATCGTAGATGTTCTTGCCACGAAAGAGCACCCGGCCTTCGACGCGCGCGTGGGGCACCAGATCGTTCATGCGGTTGAAAGAACGTAGCACCGAGCTCTTGCCACACCCTGAAGGCCCAATCAGCGCCGTGACCTTCTGCCGCTCGATCCGCAGATGGAGATCTCGGACCGCCCGGAACTGGCCGTAGAAGACATTGAGCCCTTCGACCTCCAACGCATAACGACCGTTATACCCCACCACATCCCCATTCTGATTCGTCTTCTGCTCTGGCATGTCTTGTTCAACTCCTGGCGACTTATGACAACTTCTCCGCATAGCGGTTGCGCAGCAGCACTGCTGTAGCGTTCAAGCTGAGCAGCAACGCCAGCAGCACGATGATCGCGGCCGCAGCCAGGTTGCGGAATTCCGCTTGGGGCCGTGCCGTCCACTGGTAGATCTGGATGGGCAAGGTTGTGAACTTGGAAAAAGGACCCGAGGGATCCACCACGATGAATGTTGCCGCGCCGACCACCACCAACGGCGCAGTCTCACCGATGGCCCGCGAAAGGGCCAAGATAGTGCCGGTCAAGATGCCGGGCAAGGCTGCTGGCAGCACATGATGCCAGATCGTCTGCCAGCGCGTGGCACCCAGGCCGTAGCTTGCGTGGCGCAGGGAGTTGGGCACCGCGCGGATCGCCTCCTGCGCGTTAATGATGATCAACGGCAAGACCAACAGGCCCAACGTCAGGCCGGCCGAGAGCACGGTGCGACCATTGGCTGTGGCGCCATCGGCCAGGCCGAAAAGCGCGCCGCTCGTGACCCGCTCCAGCAGGCGCACGAAGATCGCCAGGCCCAACATCCCGTAGATGATCGAGGGAACGCCGGCCAGGTTGCTGATGTTGGTCTGCAACAGACGATTGAGCCAGTTGTCGGCCGCATACTCCTCGAGATAAACCGCCGCCCCAACCCCGATGGGGAGCGAGAAAAGGATCGTGATCAGGATCGTCCAAAGGGAGCCCAGCACCGCGGTGCGCACACCGGCCAGCAACGGATTGGAGGACTGGGGCGAAGTCACAAAGCGGACGTTGAGCCAACTACGGAAGACCAGCCGCGCATTGGGCATGGCTGCCACCTCGGCTGCGATGGCAGCTCGCCGCGCCAGGGAATCCATCAACGACCAGCTCTTCAGGATCTGAGGCTGAGCTACCCGTTCTACCACGAGTTGGCGCAGCTCCTCAACCGACCGCTCAGCCAACGGCTTTTCGCTCTCCAGCCGGCGGAGCAACCCCTTAGAGAGATGCCCCTGGAGCAGGGCAATGAGCTCCTCCTGCTGCAGATGCGCTTCCAGCCCTAATGTTTCGGGCGCGACCTTGTACTGCACCGCCACGTAGCCGAACGCGGCGTTGAGGACCGTGTAGAGCAGCGCGGCCAGCGCAATGATGCCCACCATGGTGGCCATCTGGAGGGCCAGGCGCCAGGCCAACCCCTTATACTGTCGAGCCTTGATGAAGCGTTCGAGCGCCTCCCCCTCTGGATAAGCACGTAGTTGCGGCGATGTTACCTCTCCTCTCACTCATACACCTCCCGAAAGCGCCGCACAAACCAGCGGCTGATCAGGGTGAGCCCAAAGGTGACCACGAACAACACCAGGCCAATGGCGAAAAGGCTGTCGTAGTCCAGAGAGTCGTAACTCAAGTCCCCCCCGCTGATGCGCACGATGTGACCGGTCATCGTCTCGCCAGCTTTGAAGGGGTTAAGAAACTGCAAGCCGGCCAGCGCCTGCGGCCAATTATCGAAGTTGCGCGGGCCGGCGCCGGCAGCCAGGGCCACGATCATCGTCTCCCCGATCGCGCGCGAGATGGCGACGATGAAGGCTGCCGCGATGCCTGATAGCGCGGCCGGCAGGACGATC
>DAOTZS010000080.1:0-6243 GCA_034434335.1 Anaerolineae bacterium | reverse complement strand
TGACGTAAGGCTTGCCCAGTTCGTCCAGCAGGTTCGAGCGCATGATGCGGATCATCTGAGCAGTGCCCGAAAGCCCCAGCACGACCGCCGGAATCGGCAGATGGGCGAGCATGTCCTTGAATTTGGCCCAGCTCCAGGGGGCATCTGCCATGTCCGCTGAGAAGAGGCCGCCGACATTGGCGTTGAAATAGCGGAAGCCGACATACATCACCACCAATGCCAGCATGAAGCCCGGCACCGCCAAGCCGATGAAGCCAATGAAAGTAAAGATATAATCGCCGATGGAATAGCGTCTCACCGCCGAATAGATGCCGATGGGAAGTGCCAGAGCCCAGGTGAAGATCACCGCGGCCAGGGAGACCACAACAGTCAGCATCAGGCGGTCCCCGATTACATCCTTCACTGGCCGGTTCCACTCCATGGCCATGCCGAAGTTGCCCCGCAGCATCTGTCCTGCCCACTTCAGATACTGCACGTACATTGGCTTGTTGAGGCCATATTGCTCACGCAAAGCCTCAACCTCTGCCTCCGATACGATCGCGCCCCCGGCCGACATGGAGGCAATGTAAGTGGTAGCAAAATCGCCCGGCGGAAGCTGAATAATGGCAAAGGCCAGGATGCTGATGGCAATAATGGTCACCACAGCCAACAGCGCGCGGCGGACAATATAAGCCAGCATCACACCTCCCTGGTTGTTATCGCCCTTCTTCCCCCTTCATGTCGGGCGAAGAAAGGCTGTCCCGAGCCGAAGCTCTGGGCTGAAGGGGCAAGGCCCGGCGGGCCAGTTCAGCCCCGACAGGGACTTTGCCCTCTCAGCGCGGGGGTTTTGCGGTGGCGGCCGACGGCCGCCACCGCAAAACCTTTTTTTCCACACCCTCCCCTCTCCCGTCGCCGGAGGCAAACGGGAGAGGGGCAGGGGGATCCAGGGGCCCAGAGTTACGATTTGAAGAAGAAGGTGGGTGGCAGCGAGCTACCAGGCGTGCGGCAGTGCTGGGCATTGATCTGCCGTTGCGGTATGTTGCCCATGTTATTCTTGACCACCCGCACACCCATGAAGGCCGGAGACTGGCCTACCGTGCCGATGCTCCACTGCTGCTCGACGATGATCTTCCAGATCTCCTTGGCCGTCTCGATCTGCTCCTGCTCACTCAACGTGGGAGCCTTGGCGAAGAGCTCGAACGCCCGCAACATCTCCGGGTCGTCTGGCTTCTCACCCTGGGTGCCACCGGAGGCATACCACTTGGCGTAAGCCATGCCCATATGGCACTCCACCGGGTCCACGGGCAGGGCGTGGCGGGGGAAGAGGTAAAGCATCTCGGAGCCGTCGTTCGCCCAGGTGATCATCTGATGCTCGTTGTTGGCCGTCGTGCCGAACGCCTGGTTGCGCTCCATCTCCTTGACCACGGCCTCGATGCCGATCTTCTTCCAGTGCTGGACGATCATTTCGCCGACCTGGGTGTAGGGCACAAACTGGCCGCCGACCGTGATCAGCTCCAGCCGCAGACGCTGCCCGTTATCGGTGCGCAGGCGGAACCCTTCCGCGTCCTTCTTGTCCAGCCCAATGCGGTCGAGGATCTGGTTGGCCTGTTCGGGGTCATAGACACACCACTTCTTGCGATACTCCGGCCCCGGGCTGTAGATGGTGGATTCGGCCGGCGCGGTGGAGCCAGGCGTGCCAACCCCCAGCCAGAAGGTCTCATTGAGCTGGTCGCGGTCAATGCCCAACGAGAGGGCATGGCGGAAGTCCTTGTTCTTGATCCACTTGGCGATTTCCGGATCGCCTTTGTAGGCCATCCCCATGTGAATCGTGACATCCGAGCCGTTGAGCGCTGGATCCAGGTGCACAGTATAGTTGCCTTTCTCCTGGTTTTCCAACAGCACCGGCAGATTGTCCAGCCGCACATGGCGCGCCTGGAAGTCGTACTCGCCGGCCACCGCGCGCAGGTTCAGCACCTGCAGGTTTTCAGCCAGGGTCATGGTGATGCGGTCAATGTAGGGGAGCTGGTTGCCTTCGACGTCTACGGCCCAGAAGTACGGGTTGCGCTCCAGGATCCAGGTCGGCGTGTTGATGGGGCTGACCGTGCGCCAGGGGCCCATCACCGGCACCTCGGGGTTGAGCACCCAGCTATAGCGGTTCTTGAAATACGCCTTCCAGTCGTCGAAGCCGGCCTCCTGGGCCCGCTTGTTCACCTCTTCCACTGAAGAGTACTTGGGCAGGAACTGCTTGAGGTAGTGGGCGGGCGCATAACCGCCGCCGAAGGTGCCGAACGCGCCGCGGGTGCAGAAGCCGGCGCCGACCGCCGTGCTCCCCGCCAGGATGTACGGGAAGAGGAAGTTCGGCTCGGGGAATTCGAAGGCTACGGTGAAGTCATCTATCTTCTTCACCACGCCCGGCTTGCCGGCCACCATCATCTCCGGGAAGGGTGTGGGCACCAGCTCGGGGTTGGAGTAGACATCCTCATACCAGAAGACGAAGTCATCAGCGGTGAACGGCGCGCCATCGGACCATTTGGCCCCCTTGCGCAGGTACACCGTGGTGACCTTGCCGTCTTCGCTGATCTTCCAGCCCTTGCACAGCGCGGGCCGGATCTGGGTGCCGGTGTAGTCCCAAAACAGGATCTTCTCCATGGAGACGATGCGGTTGCCGTTCTCGTGGTCGGCCGGCCCGGTGAAGCCGCGGCGCCAGTTGCCACCGTACTTGCCGATCTCGTGTAAGGGTTGGATCACCATCAAGTCTTCTGGGTCCGGCAGCCGCTGCTCTACGGGTGGCAGCTCTCCCTTGCTGACCAGCTCAGACAGGCTGGGGGCCTCGGAGAACTTGGTGGGATACTTGCTGACATCCAGGACGATCTCGGGGCCTTCCAGCTTGCCGATCAGCCTCTCGCCGAGCTTGGGAGCAGCAGCGGCAGTGGGTGCGGCGGTAGGGGCGGCAGCGGGCGCGGGGGGCTGCGTGGCCGCGGGGGCCGCCGTCGGAGGAGGTGCAGGCGCGGGGGTCGGCTGCACGCACGCCGCCAGCGCGGCCGAGCCTGTGGCTGCGCCTGCCAGGGCCAGGAACTCCCGTCTTGTCAGTTTTCTGGACATTTGGACCTCCTTCTTGTGCCAGGATATGGAAAGAGAACATCAGCGCGCTACAAGGGTGTCTGAGTCTTCATCGTTGCGGTTCCCGCCGCCAAAGGCAGCAGGCTTATCAGCAAAGCCCTTTCGGAACTCAAAAACAGCCCGCAGGGCTTTGCCCAATCAGCCCGATGGCAAACCATCGGGCTCACTGTGCAGATATGGTTTGCCCGGCCGACTTCATTTCTGCCAGCCGCGTGCGGGCTCCGCTGACTTCACCGGGTAGCCCAGGTTGGCCGAAATGGCCAGGGCAACTTCCCGTACTTTGGCCCCGATCCGGGGCACCTCCTCTATGGGCAGCCGGGCACTTGGCGCAGAAATGCTGATACTTGCTACCGGCTTGCCGTTATGGTCGAATACAGGCGCAGCGACACAGCGCACCCCTTCCTCGTTCTCTTCGTCGTCCACCGCGTATCCCTGTTGCCTTATCTGCTCAAGCTGAGCACGCAAGAGCCCGAGATCGGTGATCGTGCGCGCGGTCATTGCCCGCAGGCCGAAACGGGCGCTGTAGTTCTCCACCTCCTGGGCCGGCAGATGAGCCAGCATGGCTTTGCCCAGGGCGGTGCTGTGCGCTGGTTCATGCTTGCCCACCTCAGAGCGCATCCCCAGCCCCTTGGAGCAGAGCAGGCGTTCCACATAGACCATGTGTCCGGCGTCCAGCACGGCCAGGTTCACGGTTTCGTCAAAGGTGTCGCGCAACTGGTGCAGGTAAGGCAGGGCCACCTGCCTGAGGTTGATGCTGTTCAGCACTACCGCTGCCCGCTCGATCAGCTTAAGGCCCAAACGGTACCGACGACTGGCAGGATCTTGGGTGAGGTAGCCTTTGGCAGCCAGGGTGTAGATCAGACCGGCAGCGGTGCTCTTGTAAAGGCCGGTAGCCGCTGCGATCTCGGTGACGCCCAACTCGGGCGTCCGTTCGTCGAACAGATCCAGGATATCCAGCGCTCGCTCAACAGCGCCGATCAGCTTGGGCGGCTGTGTCATAGTGCAGGCCGATTTTAGCAGGAGAGAAGGGGCACGTAATTCGACAATGTCGTATCTTGTGCTATAATATAGCACACCTTGTCCAGGGATGTCAAACGCAGAATGCCCCAGGAGCCCGACTCATGCAAGCAACCATCCTTTATCGCGCTCGTAGCATTCGTCCCCGCCTTGCTCCTCACCTCTCTGTCTGCCCCGATCTGGGGCTCATGTCCAACAAGGAGGGAAACCCATGACCTTCTTTGCCCGTGTTCCCACAGCACCCGGTCTGAACCGGCTGCCGACCAACCCCTGCAAATTGTTGGATTTTGCCTACCTCTGCCTGGATGACGGCCAGAGCTACAGCGGCGTCACCGGCGACCGGGAGGTGTTGGCGGTCATCCTGGGGGGCAAGGCCGACTTTATGGTTGCCGGCTCGCGCTTCACCGGCCTGGGCGGCCGGCCCAATGTCTTCGGGGGCAAACCCTACTCGGTCTACCTGCCCTGCGGGGTGGAATACACCATCACCGCGCGCGATGGCCGGGTGGAAGTGGCGTTGCCCAGCGCGCCCAGCGACCTGAAGATCGCCCCCTATGTCATCCCGCCCGAACGAGTTACAACCGGTGTCTGGGGCGCGGCCAACTTCACCCGCCACTACCAGCAGATCCTGACCCTGGCCGGCCAGCCCGACCTGCCCGCTCGACGCCTGATCGTCGGCGAAACCTATGTGCCCTCGGGCAACTGGAGCACCTACCCACCCCACAAGCACGAGGTGGATGACCTCCCCTATGAGGCCTTCCAGGAGGAGATGTACTTTTTCAAACTCAACCCACCCGATGGCTTTGGCATGGTGCGCTACTACAACAACGAGGTGGACGAGGGCTACATCATCAAAGACAATACCATCCTCATGGCGCCCAATGGCTACCACACCACCAACAGCGCGCCCGGCTACACCTGCTACTTCATGTGGTTCATGGCCGGCAACCAGCGCGTGCAGGCCGCGCGCGAGGACCCGGTGCTGAGCTGGGTGGGCCGTACAGTCCCCATGCTGCGGGCCTTGGGGCATTGAGGGGAGGGGGCGATGATCCTGGACGCCTTTCGCCTTGATGGCCGCGTGGCTCTGGTGACCGGCGCCACGCGCGGGCTGGGACAGGCGATGGCCGTGGCACTGGCCGAAGCCGGCGCCGACATCGCGGGGCTCGGCCGCGGCCCTGGCGACGAAACAGCCGCGGCCGTGACCCGGCTTGGCCGGCGCTATCACCCCATCTCTTGCGATCTCCGTACGGCCACCGTGGATGATCTGCGCCAGATTGTGGCCGGGGTGGTGGCCAGGATGGGGCGCCTGGATATCCTGGTCAACAACGCCGGCATCATCCGCCGTACCCCTGCGCTGGAGTTCAGCGAGGCCGACTGGGACGATGTGGTGCAGGTCAACCTGAAAGCGCTCTTCTTCCTCTCCCAGGCGGCCGCCCGCCAGATGGCTGCCCAAGGAGGTGGCAAGATCATCAACATCGCCTCGATGCTCTCCTTCCAGGGTGGCATCCTGGTGCCGGCCTATGCGGCGGCCAAGAGCGGGGTTGCCGGCCTGACGCGCGCTTTGGCCAACGAGTGGGCCCGCCACCACATCAACGTCAACGCCATCGCGCCCGGCTACATGGCCACCGACAACACCGCGGCCCTGCGTGCCGATCCGGTGCGCTCGCGCGCTATCCTGGAGCGCATCCCGGCCGGCCGCTGGGGCGAGCCCGACGACCTGAAAGGATGTGTCGTCTTCCTCGCCTCTTCCGCATCCGACTACATGCACGGCGCGATCGTGTGCGTGGACGGCGGGTGGATGGCGAGATAGGCCCGGGGGACCCATCTGCCAGGTACCGCAGGCTTCTGGCTCGCGCAGGCCAAGCACGGCTTTGCCCTTGCCCAACCCATTTGGAACAGGCCCTCAGCCAGAAGGAGAAAAAGATGTCTCTGCTGCTCGGCCTTGACATCGGCACCACATCTATCAAAGCCGCCCTCTACGATCCCAGTGTGGGCCAGGTGGTGAGCCTGGCCGCGCGGCCAACCCCGGTAACCCGGCCCGCGCCAGGGCTGAGCGAACACGACCCCGAGGCGTTGTGGGAGGCAGTGGTGGCCTGCCTGCGAGAGGCGGTAGCGGGTGGCAGGGGGTAT
>DAOTZS010000079.1:0-6181 GCA_034434335.1 Anaerolineae bacterium | reverse complement strand
CTGGTGCCAGTTGTGGTGGGGGACAACCAATACACGATGGTGCTGGTGACTACAGTGCTGCTGTATGGCGTCCTGGCTACTGCCTGGAACATCATCGGGGGTATGGCCGGGCAGCTAGATCTGGCGGCCTGGGCTTATCTGGGGTTGGGCGCTTTTACGACGGGCACACTGCTGCTGCGGTGGAACGTCACCCCCTGGGCAGGGATGATCGTGGGGGGCGCGGTGGCAGCCGGTTTCGCTGCCCTGGTGGGCTACCCGCTTTTCCGTTTTGGGATTAAGGAAGTCTGGTACGCGCTTTCCTCGGCCGCGCTGGTGGAAGTGTTGCGGGTTGCTTTCTTGATGTGGAGCGAAGTCGGGGGGCCGGTGGAACGTTATCTGCCTTTCTATAGAGCATCCCTCTACCACATGCGGTTCGCCTCGTATATTCCCTACTACTACATCGTATTGGCGTTGCTGCTGGTGGCCCTGTTCGTGAACTATCGGCTCTCCCGTTCCAGGCTTGGTTACTACCTCCTGGCGCTGGGCGAAAATGAGGATGCCGCCGAGGTGCTGGGGGTTGATGCGCGAGCCTGCAAGCTCAAAGCCCTTATGATCTATGCTTTTCTGGTGGGGGCCACTGGTGGGGTCTATGCCTGTCTCTACGGCTTCATCCACCCCAGCTTTTTCAATACCGCGCAGAGCACCGAGGTGGCGATCCTGGGCATTATCGGTGGGATGGGGATTGTTTACGGGCCGTTGCTGGCCGCCATTATCCTGGTCAGCGGGAGAGAATTCATGCGTGCCAACCTCGGCAGCAGGCTGGAAAGCCTCTATCTCGCGGTGTATGCGGTGGCATTAATCCTGATCGCCATCTTCCGGCCCCAAGGCATTGCCCCCTTGCTGCGGGATGCCTATAACAGGATTGTTGCACGTCTGTCGGGGGGTGCCCATGCCACCTGAGCCACTGCTTGAAGTCTCTCACCTTACAAAACGTTTCGGCAACCTGGTTGCGGTCAACGATGTCAGCCTCCAGATCGCACAGGGAGAAATCGTGGGCTTGATCGGCCCTAACGGCGCGGGAAAGACGACCCTGTTCAACGCCATTACTGGCTTATACCGGCCAGACGCCGGCCGCGTTGTATTCAAGGGGATTGACATCACCGGTGCCCTGGCCCATCGCATCTGTCGGCTGGGCATGTCGCGCACTTTTCAGGTTATCAAGGCCTTCAATAACTTGACCGTCGAGGACAGCGTGCGGGTGGGAGCTTATAATCGGTGCGCTGAGCAAGATGTCAAGGCGCGGACAGATGAGGTCATCTCGTTCTGTGGGTTGGAAGAGCTACGCAAGCAGAAGTGCGCTGATCTGGGGCTGGCATGGCTGCGGCGGGTGGAGCTGGCCAGGGCCGTGGCTACCCGCCCCGACCTGCTGTTGCTCGATGAATCGGGGGCCGGCCTCAACGCAGCGGAGCTGGCCGGGCTGATGGAGATCTTGCGCCGGCTCAACCAGGAGTATCATATCACGCTCTGCGTGGTGGAGCATGTGATGCAGATGGTGATGGGCCTGTGCCATAGGATCATCGTCCTGGATGCTGGCGAAGTGATCGCCGAGGGCACGCCACAGGAGGTCAGCAGCAACGAGAGGGTGATCGAAGCTTATCTTGGGAAGAGGGCCAGGCGATGAAAGAGGTGTTACGCGTGACAGGGCTGGATGCTGGCTACGGCAAAGTCCCTGTGCTCAGAGACGTTTCCCTGTCTGTCGGCGAAAGTGAAGTGGTGGCTGTGATCGGGCCCAACGGGGCCGGCAAGAGCACGCTGCTCAAAGCCCTTTCTGGCCTGATCCGCCCCTACGCCGGGACAGTGGTTTTTGAGGGCCACGATCTGACAGGAGCTCCGCCTTACCTGATCACCCGGGCCGGGATTGCTCATGTGCCAGAGGGAGGCCGGCTCTTTGTCAACATGAGCGTCGCCGACAATCTCCTGATGGGAGCCTACAGCAATCGCCAGAGCCTGAAGAGTGGGGTGCTGGAAGAGATCTACGAGCTGTTCCCGGTGCTGCGTGAGCGGCAGGGCCAACTTGCCGGCACGTTGAGCGGCGGCGAAAAGCAGATGCTGGCCATCGGCCGCGGCCTGGCCTCCAGGCCGCGCTTTCTGATGCTGGATGAGCCATCGCTGGGATTGGCCCCCAGGTTGGTAGACAGCATCTACGAGAGATTGTATCGGCTGCGGGAGCGAGGCCTCTCGGTCTTGTTAGTGGAGCAGAACATCACCTATGCCCTGGAACTGGCCGACCGGGGCTATGTGCTGGAGAACGGCCGCATTGTCATGGAGGGAAAGGGGGAAGAGCTGGCCAACGACATGCACATCAAAAGGTACTATCTGGGCCTGTGATGGCAGCGCCCACAGTATTCGTTCGGCCGACTCCCTCGTCCGTCCACTCCAGCGCCACCTTTAGCCAGGGCTGGGCCGGCTCCCGCTTTCGTGGACGCGCTCTATTCTTTGTTTAGGAAGCGCTCGATCACCGTGACATCCTCAGGTAGCTGCAGCCGATCACCGGGCTTGAGTTTTGTAAGAGGCTGGGTTTCCCAAACCCGGCTGCCCACCCGGTAGACCCCCAGTTTGGTACCCCGTTCGTGATTGGGCTCCTGCACGTAGCCCAGCCCCACCAGGCGCCCCTGGCTGTCAATAGAACAACTGGTCACCGTTCCAATGACCCGCCCCTTGCGGTTGACGATGATATCACCCTGTGCCAGCATGGGCGCGTGCTCCTCGTCTACCCGAAAGCGTACCAGCCGGGCCTGGCGTTCCTGTTCGTGGGCCATATAGGCAGCTTTGCCGATGAAGAAGGGCTTGTAAAGCTTGACGTAAGCTGCAAACCCGGCATCGGCCGGGTTGAGGCTGAGCGGGCCGGCCAGCTCGTGGCCATAGAGGGGGAGGCCAGCTTCAATGCGCAGGCTATCGCGGGCGGCTAAGCCGGCAGGGCGCAGGCCAAACTCCTTTCCGGCCTCCAGCAGAGCGTGCCAGAGCGCCGGCGCCGCGGCCGGGTGGACAAAGATCTCGAAGGCCATCGGCTCCCCGGTGTATCCAGTGCGTGCCAGGTACAGGTCGTAGCCTGCCACACGGCCCCGGATGATCGCCGTCCGCTTCATCTCCAAAAGGGTCTCGCGCAGTGGGTCGTCTGGCTCCAGCATGGCCAGAAGGATGTCGCGGGACCTGGGGCCCTGGAGGGCAAGTTGCACTCGCATATCGCTGCCCCACCTGGGATCATGGAGGTCTCGGATGACGACCCTCTCCGTCCCCAGCGCGCGTACCCAGGGCCGCTGGGCGTCGATCATCACCCGCGCTTCCCGCACCGCGTTGAGCCAGGCCCAGTCTTTAGCGGTGTTGGCCGCATTGACTACCATCCAGTAACGTTCCTGGCCGAGGCGGTAGACCCATACATCATCAATCACCTGACCATCTGGTGCCAGCAGGAAGGAATACTGCGACCCCCCGATTTCCAAGAGAGAGACATCGTTGGTGGCGACCGTGTTGAGGAAGAGGTGGACGTTCTCTCCGCTGAGCTCGAAGAGGCCCATGTGGCTGACATCGAACAGGCCGGCGGCCTGGCGTACTGCCAGGTGCTCTTCCAACACGGAAGTGTATTGGAGTGGCATCTCCCAGCCGGCAAAAGGTACCATTTTGGCTCCCATGGCGCGATGGGCGTCGAAAAGGGGGGTTCGCTGGAGAGATTGCTCGGTCGGAGGCTCCCATGAGAAGGCCGGCAAGGCCACCATATCGCTTGGCGGCTGGGAATGGGCTCGGTGCCCAATCCAATAAGGCTTGTAAAATGCCCAACCAACTGTCTTGTTGTGGAACTCCTCTGGGGATGGCGGACGTTGCTCCCACTCCTCGGCCAGGTGATGAGGCAGGCGGCGCACCACCACCGGACCGGGTGCCATGGCAAAGACGTCCTCCGGGTCAATGTTCACGTATCCGTCGGAGAGGGCGCGCAGCCAGTGCGCCACGCGCGACTCACGTGCCTTGGGCGTGAGCAACTGCAGGCGGGTGGTCTCCGGGCCAGGGCGTTTGAGCACTCCACAACTCATCAGGCTGCCGTCTGGCTCCAACACCCAGGTGGGCTGGCTTTCCCCTGGCCCGAGCGCGTAAACGTCATTGGTCATGGCCACATTGCAGAAACCTCGCGCATGGGGCCCCTCGATCTCAATCAGGTCCCATTCCCCTCCAGGATCGGTGGTTGGTTTATACATGAAGAAATGGTGCGGATAGCCGCTGGGCATGTAGTCGCACGGCAGGTCAACGGAGCAGGCCAGGTTGACCACATCCCACTTGGCCTTCTCCAGCATATCGAAATCCACCTTAGCGCGGTAGACCGGGCCATTGCGGCCGGCGTAAGCATAGGGCTGGCTGGCCTTGAGAATCCTGGCGATGATCTCGGCAAGTTGCTCAATGTGCGTGGCCTGAAAGCCGCGCTGGGTGATCCAGGGAGTGCCCAGGCGAATACCACTGGGGTTGCGGGCACTCTTGTCGCCGGGGATGGTGTTGCGGTTGCAGACGATGCCGGCCAGGTCGAGGATACGGGCAGCGATGTCACCCATCAGGGGGGTACCTCGCCGGCCGTCGGGGCTGGGACCGCGCTCGGCACGAATGCTCTTGCAATCTACAAGGAGCATATGGGTATCGGTACCACCGTAGGGAATGCGCAGGCCATGACGTTGCAGCTCGGCGGCGAGGTGAGCTGCGTTCTCCAGCACCTGGCGCTGCAGTTGAATAAACTCGGGGGAGCGGGCCAGCTTGAAAGCTACCGCCATGCCGGCAATGGCGTGGACATGGGGGCCGCCCTGTTCTCCGGGGAAGACGGCCGCATCAATCTTGCTCGCCAGGTGCCTGTCGGTAGTCAGGATGCACGCCCCACGTGGGCCGTAGAGGGTCTTGTGGGTGGTAAAGCTGATCACGTGCGCGTAGCCTACCGGGCTGGGCACCACTCCCGCTGCCACCATGCCAGCAACGTGGGCGATATCGGCCAGCAGATAAGCCCCCACCGCGTCGGCAATCTGGCGAAAACGCTTCCAGTCTGGCATCCACGGATAGGAGGTGTAGCCGGCAATGATCATTTTCGGCTTGTGCCGGCGGGCCAGTTCCTCGATGGCGTCGTAGTCCAGCCGCTCACTTTCCAGGTCAATGCCGTAAGGGACGATGTGATATAGTTTCCCGGACCGGTTGACGGGGCTGCCATGGGTCAGGTGGCCGCCATGAAGCAGGTCCATCCCCATTACCGTGCTGCCTGGCGGGACCAGGGCGGCGTAGATGGCATTGTTGGCCGGCGAGCCAGAGAGGGGCTGGACATTGGCGTAGATCTCCTCTGGGGCCACGCCGTTAGCGGCAAAGGCTTCCGCGGCGCGGCGACGCGCCAGCGCTTCCAGGATGTCCACATACTCCACCCCTTTGTAGTAGCGCTGGTCAGAATTGCGGCGGTAGTGGGCTAATTGCATTTCGTAATCCAGGATGGCTGGCTCGGGTAACCCGTGCAGGGCCGGATCAGGATACCCTTCGGCATAGATATTTTGGAAAACAGATCCCAATGCTTCGCGCACGGCTGCTGGTGCCTGGCTTTCTGAAGGAATCAGGATCAGCTTGCGCGCCTGGCGTTCTGACTCATAAGCAATCATTCTGTGGACGGCCGGGTCAACAACAGCCAACTCTTCCTCGAAAAATCGTAGCATGATCTCTCTCCTCAAGGCGCGGGTGTAACTGTTCAGGCCGATTGAAATCGCCCCTGCTGGGCACTTCGTGCCGGGTGTCGGCGGAGGCCGACACCCTTCATGTATGCATTATGAGAGAGGTCGGCGAAGGCCGACCACTGGCCGCAGGCCCCAAAAGGGTGACGCCTCGGGCGAGCCCTCGGCGCGGCCCTTCCAGTCACCGCTGAATAGTTACGGCGCGTGTTATATGGCGAACTTTTGGTCCGTATCACCTGCGTGAACCAAACGATGGGTGACAGCTTCACGCTTCCCGCGTCGGCCGTGGGGGGTCTTGAGGCCGACATTGCTCACGCAACGAACAGGTGGCACAGAGCTGACGGATCGCCTCCCTTTGGCCGGGTAGCATCCAACCAGCTTTCTCGCGTTTGTCCAACAGTTTCTCCAGGGCGTCGGGAGCGAGAGGCAGCTGGCGGCCTAACAGCATCAGCTTATATGTGATCTCC
>DAOTZS010000078.1:0-3161 GCA_034434335.1 Anaerolineae bacterium | reverse complement strand
CGAAGAAGTTCACCATCAGCGCGGTGGCACCGTTCTCCAGGGCGATATGCGCATTATCCACCAAACGTTCCGGGACAGTGGTGATGTGGGGAGCGTAGAGTACCCGCTGCCCGGTCTTGTCCTCGGCACGGCGCAGTGCCGCGCTCACAGCGCGTACACGCTCGCGCAGTGGACAGTAGGCCGGGTTGAGCATCTTCTCGTCGTCCTTGATAAAGCGCACTCCGCCGGCCGCGGCCTGGTAGCAGATCTCGGCCACCTCTTGAGGTGTCAGGCCGGCGGTGGGCTTGACGATGGTGCCGATGATCAGCTCGTCTTCTGATACCCCCAGCCAGGCCCGCGTTCCTTCAGGGCCAAACGCTGGCCCTGGGAAGTAACGTAACGCCTGCTCGGGCAGCCGGAAATCGAGCAGCCGCGATTTCTCATAAGCGGTCATGGCGTGCGTGCCGCCGCCAACCATGGTCAGCCACAAGCCAGGGAAAGCGGCTTCCTCCAGGTTGAGATTGATCAGCGGGAAGAGGATATCTATTTCACCCTTCCCCGGCGCGTGCTCTCGCACATCGGCCACCTGAGCACGACATGCCCGGTAGAGCTCGGTCGGCTCCCCTGTGCCCAGCCAGGCCCCGGTGCTCTCGATATCTGCGATGGCATCGGCCACGCGGCGCAGGTCTTGCCTGGTCTCGATGTAGTAGGTGGCCAGAAAGTGGTTGGTTAGCTCTTGTGTCATTTGTTCGGCTCCGTGTGTATATGGGTGGGCTGAGCAGTTATGAAGCTGCCTGATGAAGCCAGCTTCCAACATCTATCCTACCACAGCCGGCGACCACAAGGCTAATTCACAGGAGTTACGCAGTTGCATTACGCTGTGCCCCACCCCCGATCGGGGACGGGGGAATCCTTTGAAAGGGGTATTCTGGGCGGCTTCGCCACCCAGAATACCCCTATAATCTTGATCCCCCTTCCTCGCAGAGCGGGGAAGGGGGTAGGGGGATGGGGCGATCCGCCTCAAAGTGCGTAACTCCTGTAATTCAAGGCCTCCCCAATTAGTTGCCAGGCTGGTTCTCGTTTATAATCAGACGGGTAGGAGTTACAGAGAGGAGAAGGACCGAAAAGAGCGTTCTTGTGGCGGCGGCCCGCCACTACAAATATGTCCTGACCCTAATCTGCCAGGAGCATCATCCATGCACATCGTTGAGAAGCCGTGGGGGCGTGAGATCTGGGTGGCGCACACGGATAAGTATGCCCTCAAGATCATCGAGTTTCGCCAGGGTGCGCGCTCTAGCCTCCAATACCACCGTGTCAAACAGGAACACATCTATGTCGAGAGCGGCACGCTCGAGATCGAGTGGGAAAACGAGCGGGGAGAAATGGAAACGCTGCGGCTGGGCCCTGGCAGCGTGATCGAGAACCGGCCCGGCCGTAAGCATCGCGTGCGCGCGCTGGAGGATGTGCGGCTGATCGAGGTCAGCACACCCGAATTGGACGATGTAGTGCGCGTGGAGGATGATTACAACCGCGGGCCGGCCTGATGACGTGCACTTTGAGGCAAACAACATGTCAGACAAGGTTGTGATCTTTGGGGCCGGCGCCACCGGCCGCGGCCACGTAGGCCTTCTCTGCTGGCAAGCCGGCTACAATCTGATCTTCGTGGACAGGGATGCAGGGCTGGTGGATGCCCTGCAGGCGGCTGGACGCTACACCGTCAGCCTCTTCGGCCCCCAGCGCACCGACGTGACCGTCTCTGGCTTCCGCGTATTCCACGCGGAGCAGCGCCAGGCCATAGCCCAAGAACTGGCTGATGCGGCCCTGGTGCTGACCGCCGTGTTCGACCAGAACCTGCCCGATGTGGCGCGCACCCTGGCCTTGGGCGTGCGTGCCTGCCGGGAGGCTGGCCGGCAGACCCCCCTCAACTGCCTGGCCTGCGAGAACATGATGAATAGCTCCACGGTCCTGGGCCAGCATGTCAAGGCGCTGCTGACAGGGGAAGACCTGGCTTATTGCAACACTTACTGGGGCTTCCCCGACTGCATGATCAGCCGTGTGGTGCCCAGGCCCCCCGAGGGCTCACTGAACCTGGTGGCCGAAGACTACAACGAGTGGACCGCATGTGCGGCTGAGTTCCGCGGCCCCAAACCCGCTGGCCTGACGGCCCTGGAGCTGGTGGACAACCAGACCGCCCGCCTGGAGCGCAAGCTCTTTATCCATAACGGAGCCCATGCAGTCTGCGGCTATGTGGCCTTCCACCGTGGTCACCGCTATGTCCATGAGGCTGTGGCCGACCCGGTAGTGGCCGAACACGTCCTGGGCGCCCTGGACGAGCTGGGTGAGGTCGTGCGCCGACGACACGGCTTTTCAGCCGAGAGCATTCAGGCGTATAAGGCCGACTTCGTGCGCCGCGGTTCGCTTTCCGAACTGCGGGATGAGATCCTGCGCGTGGTGCGCGATCCCATCCGTAAGCTCTCCCCGCGCGAACGGCTGGTCGCTCCGGCGCTCCTGGCCGTGGAGTATGGCCTGCCACGCTGTTGGATTACAAAAGGCATCGTGGCGGCCCTGCGCTATCGCCATCCTGCTGACCCCAGTTCACTGGCCCTGGCCGAGATGCTGGCCCGCGACGGGCTGACAACCACGCTTGAGCGGGTGTGCGGGATTGGCCAAGATTCGCCCCTGGCGGCGGAGATCAAGGCTGCATACGGCTGAAGCCCCGATCTCCTTCCCTGACCCTACACTGCAACAGGAGGACTCTGCCATCATGAAATTCAACAACCGCGAAGACATCATCCAACTCACTCCCCTCTGGAAAGGTGACCGCTTTGACGACGGCCGGCCGCGTGTCCCAGATGACATCCTGCGCCGTATGGAGTTCGTTACCACCGAAGAGGCGTGGGGCGTTTGCTGGCAAAAAGGCTATCAGTTTCAGTTCGAGGGCAACTGGATTAACCTGCACCCAGAGCGCATCCTGGTCGGCCGGGCTGTCACGGGGGTGTTTGTACCCAAGCGGCCCGACCTGCACGACTATCTCATGCAGTATGGCCACGAGCAGGAAGGCCGCGTGGGCGAGATGAATTCCTGGGTTATCCAGACCCTGGTCAAGGACGATGTGATCGTCATTGACCTCTTCGGCAAGGTTTACAAGGGCACCTTCTCGGGCGGCAACCTTTCTACAGCCA
>DAOTZS010000077.1:0-15721 GCA_034434335.1 Anaerolineae bacterium | reverse complement strand
GATGTGGGAAGTGCACACCAATGGGGGCATCGCGTCTGCTATGGGAGCGCCGGCCACAGCCTGGCTGATGGTGCTGCTTCTGGGGCTGGGCAGTGGCGCGCTGGCTAACCTGCTGTGGATGTACCTGCTTTCTACAACCGAAGCAGCGCGGGCCGGCATGAGCTTGCTCCTGATCCCCCTGTTCTCGGCTGGTTTAGCCATCGTTGCCCTGGGCGAGCCTTTGACCCCTACTGTCCTGGCTGGCGCGCTGTTGGTGGTGGTGGGCGTTGGTGTAGTGCAGAACGGCGCGCGGGCGGCCCAGAGAAAGGGGCCTGAACATGCATCCTGAGGCCCATCCGCCTGTGATCGAACGCGCCGAGGTCTGGCCCTATCCCGACCTCACCCGGCTCTGGGTGCGGCTGGAAACCAGCCCGTTCACTGCCTTTCCCAGCCTGGACCTGGCTGTCTATGACCCGGATGGCCAACTGGTTTCCCAGATGTTCATGGTGGAGATCCGCGAACGCTATCAGTCGGTGACCATGCACCTGCGCCGACCACCTCGCCCCGGCGCGCGCTATCGGCTGGAGATCACGCTCATGCAGCCTTTGCTGCCTGTTCAGCTTGAGGCAGACCTGGCCTCGGACGAGGTGCCCGCCCTGAGCTCAGAAACCGAAGAGGTGCTGGACAGCCGGGCCCTGGAGTTCGATCTGGTTTTTCGAGAACCGGACACACTCAGCTCTGGCTCAGTCACAGGATAGCAGCGGCCTACGAGGAGGTGAGCCATGCCAGGCCCTTTCCCCGGGATGGACCCATATCTGGAAGATCCAGCTCGCTGGCCGGATGTACACCAGCGACTTATCACCTACATTGCCGATGCCCTTCAACCCCATCTACGCCCGCGCTATCTCGCCCGCATCGGTGAGCGAATCTATATCCTGGCTCCGCCCCAGGCCCTGTACCCGGATATTGTCCTCATCCGGCGGCCAGCGGTGCGGGAGGCCGAGACCACCTATGCGGTGGCCGAGGCAAAGGTCACAACAGAGGCGGAGGAGGTCTCTGCTGATGAGCCCATCATCGTTACCCTGCCACCAACAGAGCACAGGGAGCCATTTGTGGAGATAGTCCACGCGGGGGGCGAGGTGGTGACGGCCATCGAGGTGCTCAGCCCGGCCAACAAGAACCCAGGCGAGGGGCATCGCCTCTACTGCCATAAGCAGCAGGAGATCCTCGATACACCGGTGCATCTGGTGGAGATAGACCTGCTCTCTACCGGATTGCACACGGTGGCAGTGCCTGAGGAGACACGTGCTGGCCTGCGGCCGCACCGATATCTGGTCTGCGTACGACGAGGGCCAGAGCGTCACCATTTCGAGTTGTACCCCATCCCTCTCGCTAACCGGCTGCCCCGGATACGGGTTCCGCTGAAGGAGCCAGATCCAGATGTGGTGCTGGACCTGCAAAGGGTCTTCGAGCGCTGCTACGACAACGGCGGTTATGCCGATCTGGTGGACTACCGCAAGCCCCCGGCCGCGCCGCTTTCCTCAGAGGAGGCTGCCTGGGTAGATGGGTTGTTGCGGGGAAAGGGCCTGCGATGAAATCGCTGGCTCAAGCTGGCCATAAGCTCCGCTAGCAGTGCGTAAACTATGAGAGCGTGTCTGAGAATTCGTTAGTACGGGCAGAGCGACGCTCTGCTGTCCCCTCCCCTCCCCCGCTCGCCTTCGGCGGCAGGAGAGGGGAGGGGAGAAAAGGGGTTTTTGCGGCGGCCGAAGGCCGCCGCAAAAACCCCCCATTCAATCCCCCCTCTCCCCTGGCCGCAGGCCAAGGGCCACGCCCCGAGGGCTCGGCCCCGAGGGGGAGAGGGGGACGAAGGGGGTGAGGGGCAGTGAAGGCCCGAGGGGGCAGAATTTGAACCATCCCGCCTTATAGATAGGATACTAGGGCCGCAACTGTTTGAGGAAAGAAGTAAACGACTCGGGGAGGGGCGCTTCTACAACAACCCGCTCCCCTGAGGGGAGGCTGAACTCAATCCGCTGTGCATGTAACATCAGGCGAGGATAGGCGACCTGCACTGCCTTGTCTCCGTAGCGCAAGTCCCCTACCACAGGGTGGCCGATGCTGTACAGGTGCACGCGGATCTGATGACGCCGGCCGGTAAGGGGAGATACCTCGAGCAAGGCGTAGTTGGTTTCCAGGGATTCAACGATCTGGTATACCGTAGTTGCTGGCTTCCCCCGCTGCAAGTCCACACCCATGCGCCCAGACCCGAACTCCCGCAGCGGCAGGTTGATCTGGCCTCGTCGCGTCGCGGGCACGCCATGCACCACCGCCAGATAGGTTTTACGTACCTTTTGTGAGCTGAACTGCTCATTCAGCAGGCGGTGCGCGGCAGCGTTCCTGGCCAGCAACACCACACCGCTGGTATCCCGATCGAGCCGGTGCACCACGAAGAGCTTTTCACCCCGGGCAGATCCCAGCAGCTCTACCAGGCTGCCGTGCTCCCTCACCGCCGCTGGGATTGATGGCATCCCTTCCGGCTTGTTGACGGCCAGCACGTCAGGTGTCTCGAACAAGATAGAGATCATGGCTGGTGAAGAGCGCTCAGCGTGCATGATCAGCCTCCAGCGCCTGGGTAGAGGCGGCCACCAGTATGCTTATGGGCATAGAAGGCCGTGCGGCCTGGTTCAACTTTATCACAGGGAAGGGTAAATGTGCAAAGCCACTGCCTCAGATACGTCTTGGGAAGAGCGTTCTTGCAAAACCCCCGTTGACATGCTCCATCCAAGGTGTTACAATGTAAGCGGAGACGGGAGGGGTCAAGATGATAGGGAGCGGCGGGCGAAGTACAAGCTCAATCAGATACGCGATGAGGGTGGCCTGGGCTGCTGCTATTTTGCTGCTCTGCCTATGGACGCCGGCCTTGGGAGGTGCTGTCCAGGATGAGAAAGCAGGCCCAGTAGTTGTACTGGAGCTGCGCGGGGTGGTAGATCCGGTGGTAGCGCGCTACATCCAACGCGGCATCGAGGTGGGCGCGCGCGCCAATGCGCAGTTAGTGGTGATCCAGCTTGATACTCCCGGCGGCCTGGATACGGCCATGCGGACAATCGTCCAGGCCATCCTGAACTCAGAGGTGCCGGTAGCGGTCTTTGTTACCCCGCGGGGTGCGCGAGCTGCCTCGGCGGGACTCTTTATCACCGCCGCTGCCCACGTGGCCGCCATGGCGCCGGGGACCAACATCGGCGCTGCCCATCCTGTGGATATCAGCCAGGCCGAGATACCGGCAGCCCTGGAAGACAAGGTTACCAACGACGCCGTGGCCTATTTGCAGGCCATTGCTCAGCAGCGGGGCCGCAATGTGAGCTGGGCCGAGGAAGCGGTGCGCAAGAGCGCCTCGCTGACGGCACAACAGGCCCTGGAAAACCACGTGATTGACCTGGTGGCCGCTGATCTGGCCGACCTGTTGGCCAGGCTCGATGGCCGTTCAGTGCCCATGAACGGCCGGGAAGTCGTCCTGCATACTGCCTCCGGGCAACTTCAGGAATATCCGATGACCTGGCTGGAAGTGATTGCCCACGGCATCGTGGACCCTAACATCGCCTATCTGCTCCTCTCGCTCGGCACCCTGGCCCTCGTCGCCGAATTCTACAACCCCGGCACCATCCTGCCCGGGGTCACCGGGCTCATTGCCCTGATCCTGGGATTTGTTGCCCTGGGCAGCCTGCCGGTTAACTGGGGCGGCATTGCCCTCATCGTGCTGGCCATCATCTTCTTCATCGCCGACATTAAAGTCACAGGGATCGCGCTGAGCATTGCTGGCGCGATCAGCTTTGTGTTAGGTTCCCTGCTGCTGTTCAGCCCCTTCAATCCCACCATGCCGACGATGCCCCAGGTGTCGGTCAACCCCTGGCTGATTACGGCTATGACAGCCGTGCTGGTAAGCTTCTTTGGCTTCGCGGTAACGGCCGGGTTGCGGGCTCAGCGGCGGGCTGTCATGGTGGGCACGCATACGCTGGTGGGGAAGAGCGGAGTGGCCCTCTCCGATCTGACGCCACAAGGCGTGGTCCAGGTGGAGAGCGAAATGTGGAGCGCGATCGCCATCGGTGGCCAGGTACGCGCTGGAGAGGCCATCGAAGTGGTCGGCCGGGATGGGTTACGGTTGCAGGTCCGTCGCCGGCCGGACTGATATCAGGTAAGGAGGGCAAAGCATGGGCGATTTCCTGGGTTCTCTGGTTACGGCTGTCATTCTGCTCATCTTGTTGATCCCGCTTCTCTATCTGGCCATCAAGATCGTGCGGGAATATCAACGGTTGGTGGTCTTCCGCCTGGGCCGTTGCATTGGGGAGCGGGGGCCGGGGTTGGTGTTGCTGATCCCACTAATAGACCGGCCTGTGTGGGTAGACTTGCGCGAAGTGTACCTGGAGGTGCCGAAGCAGACCTGTATTACGAAGGATAACGCGCCGATTGATATTGACTTCCTCATCTACTGGAAGGTCGTTAACCCCGTGGCCAGCGTGATCCAGGTAGGCAACTTCGCGGGCGCCTCGCAAGGGATCGCTACCACTACCCTGCGCGCAGTTATCGGCGATATCATGCTGGACGATGTGCTGGCCAAGCGCGAACAGATCAACCAGGTGCTGCGGGTCAAACTGGATGAGGTGACCGAGCGCTGGGGGGTCAAGGTGACCACGGTAGAGATCCGGGAAATCACCCCGCCCGGCGAGGTGCAGAGGGCCATGAACCAACAGTTGGCGGCCGAGCGCCAGCGCCGTGCCATGGTCACCGAGGCTGATGGCAAACGGGAGGCGGCGATCAAGGTGGCGGAAGGTGAGCGCCAGGCCACCATCTTGAGGGCTGAAGGTGACCGCCAGGCCGCCATCCTGCGCGCGGAGGGGTTCTCGCTGGCCCTGGAGCGCATCTACAACATCGCGCGCACGATAGATGATAAAACCATGAGCCTGCAGTACCTGGACACTCTGAAATCCATCGGCGCCAGCCCCGCCACCAAGTTTATCCTGCCCATGGAGTTCACCAACCTTCTGCGTCCTTTCCTGGTCCACACCAGGCAGCCCGGAGACGGAGGGCCTGGGGCAGTAGCGTAGTGCCTGGTGGGTGGGCCAGCCACTTGTGGCTGGCCCACCCACGTCAGGAGGTCAATGCCTGGCCTTCAGCAGAAGGGAGCGGCTCCGGGGACCGCCTACCGCCGCGATATCCTGCCAGGGGCAGCTCACCTGACCAATCCGGCCACCACCTGTCCAGCCTGGGGCAGCACATCCACGCCAGCAGATACGTGTCCCCTCTAAACCGGTGCGAAAGTGCCTGTGAGCGGGTTACGAGGAAGATACCCGGATCTGCCACGATTGGGCCGGGCGCTCGGGCAGGCGCAGGTCTATGCCCTGAGGGATGGTGATATGTGCTTCCTGCTGGCCTGTGGCGATGCGGCGTAAGGCAACCTGGATCGGGCCACGCGGGGTTGGGATCGTACCCTCTGCCCATGACAGATCCCCCAGGCAGGGGGCAAAGGTGACGGCAGCAAAGCCAGCCGCGGCCGGCTGCACACCCAGCACGGCCGCCGGCAGCCAGGCCGCTGGCCCGGCAGACCAGCCGTGGCACAGGGATGTCTCATAGCCGCCGTAGCGGGCATGCTCCGCGCCGATCACGGAGACAGCGTGTGGATCGTTGCCCAGCCAGGCTGGGTCAAAAGCTTCCCACAAGGTGGTCATGCCAGCCTGCAATGCCTGGCCCCAGTGGCGCCGGATGTACTCCAGCCCCCATGTGATTTGCCCCACTCGGGCAGCCGCGTCCAAGTCTCCATGGCGGTGCCAGTACGTCATGCGCAGGGGCGGGTCAGGCTCCAGGGTGCGCGCAAATAGGGTTGCCGCTTCTGCGTCTGTGAGGATGCCGCTGCGGATCGCCATGGCATTGACATGGTGGGATAAGCCAAAGCTGCCTGTGGCGTGCCACCAGGCCTGCCGGGCAGAGGCGGCCATACGCTCAGCACAGGCAAGCCAGCGTTCAACCGGCCGGCCGAGAGTCTCCAGCAGGCCCGCGCCCAGGCGGATGGCCCAGGTTGCCAGCAGGTGGCAGAAGGTCTGGCGCTCTGCGGCTGGCAGCGGAGCCCAGTCCACATAATCCCAACCATCGGATGGCCGCCACAGGCCGTCGCTCCCCACTCCTCGCGCGATCTGCCCTAACGCAGCCTCCAGTTCGTCAGCCACCTCAACCACCAGGCTGGTATCGCCCGTAAAGCGGAGATAGTCGGCCAACCCTACCACCCACCACATGGTATAGGAGGGGATGCCGTTGATGTCCCCATTGGTTGAGCGCCAGATGGCTTTCAGGCCAGGATAACGTTGTGCTTCCAGGGCACGCTCTGGCCCCGGGCCGATCTCGGCCAGCACAGCCAGGGTGCGGCGCACCAGCCGCGCTTCAGCGAAGAGGTAATAGACGGCCAGCGCTTCGGTGTAGAGGTCTCCCATCCAGGGCAACTGATCGCGCTTAATGCCGTCCCATATTTCGTTTTGCATGCAAAGGTGGAGGGTGCGCACTGAGAGGTCCCAGATGGTGTTCAGGGTTTGGTCACTGCAGCGGAAGTGGCCGATGAGAGGGGAATCATAGCGGATGTGCAGGATCTCCAGGGGCTCTACGACCACCTCTCTATCCCCTCCAGAAAGGGCCATCAGCTTGACATAGCGGAACCCAGTCGGCGCGGTCACGAAGGCATCCCAGTCTTGAAGCTGAAAGATATCTGTCACGCGGCGTGGATAGCGGTCCACCTCGTTGAGCGACTCGCCCGTGGTGAGGGCCAGGATGGCCGGGCCGCCACGGCGCAAGCGTACGCGCACGCGGGCGAAGGTTTCGCTGCCCAGATCGAATACCACGTGGGGGGCGCGAGGCTCAAAGAGGTCGAGCCAGTTATTGAGGGTCAGGGAATGGGCTTCGCGCGTGCGATACCATTCCAGCCGCGGGCGCTGATTGGGCAACCGCGGTGGGGCAGGGGGGAAAGGTGGAACGGGCCGCAGGGCAACGCTGCCGTCGGCCGCGATACTTGCCCCTGCGCCGGCTGTGCTCAGCCCCTGATAAAGGCGGGCTACATGGCATGCCCGCTCGGTGTAATAGCGCTGCCACCCCGTGGACAGCCGGCAGAAGTCATCAGGGGCATTGCAGGGCATGCCCCAAGGCTCGGCCCAGACACCGTCAAAGGCCCAGGCTGGGCGCCAGGTCAGGTCGGTTGGCTCCGTGGCCCAGCCCGGGGCTGGATCGGCGGCCATCTGCCAGGTGGCATCGGTGGCCACACGCATCAGCCGGCCCTCTTCCTCCCAGTCAAGACAGGCCAGCAGGAAAGGCTGTCCATTATCCCCCGAAGTGGCCTCAATACACAGGCGGTGGGTGGCGGCCGTCAATCCCAGGCCGATACGATGCATCGCACGCCAGGAAGGGAGGGGGTCGTCTGGGATGGTCAGCTTGCCGCCGTCCAACCAGGCCTGGTATGGGCCGCTGGCTGCTATGTATAGGGTAGCCAGCGCAGGGCGGCTCACCCTAAAGGTGCGGAAGAAGCCAACGCGGCTGGCTGGTTGGTCCCACGGCCACCAAATACGACGCGGAAGCGGTAGATCCATTCTGAGAGCGAGCTAGTGAGATGGTACGAAACTGGTTAGCACTTTCTGCCTACTCGGGCCTTCACTGCCCCTCACCCCCTTGGCCTGCGACCAGGGGAGAGGGGGGAATACGCGGAGGGTGTTTGTGGCGGCCGAAGGCCGCCGCAAACACCCTTTTTCTCCCCCCCCCCTCTCCTGCCGCCAAAGGCGAGCGGGGGAGGGGAGGGAGCAGAGGGAAGGGTGGGGGGCCCTGGCCGGCAATTCTAACGACCGAAAAGTGTGAACCCAATTTTCCCGGCAAATTAAACCAATCATAGCACGCCACGGCAAAATGCCCCGCCCAGTAACAGCGCAAAGGCGGTGTGATCATCGGAGTAGCCAGGAGATAGAACAAGGGAGATAGCCCTTTGGTCGCCAAAGTAGTGAACGGCTGTCCACGATTTCGCCCCCAGAGACTTGTAGATAGTCTGACCCGTGCAGGCGAACAGCACAGGGCCGTTTGGAGTCTGGCTACCGGTCAGGCTCACTATTCTGCTTCCATCTGGCACCTCAAAAACCAGATTGGCGCTAGCGGGACTTTCCCCTGGTAGACGCGGGAGTTCCCACACCTGGTGATCAAGGCTGATGTACCATGTTCTACCCGATTCGTTATATGGGGGGATCCAAAACGCAACAAGAGGGGTTGCCCTTGCAGCCCGCTCCAGGAGTGGCTTCATCTCGCCTGGCAGCCCTGCCCAAATGGCTACTGATTCTCCTGCCCGATCGAGCACGGCAACCCTGAGTTGACAGTTGTCATCAACGGCCAACGCCAGAACCTCTCCTCTTTTCCAAGCGGTTGGCATGCTTTGCCACGGGCCCTTCGGCACGGTGGCCATACGGATCTCCCCTTCCGACAAGGCGCTGACCAGGAACTTGCCCCGGGGTGAAAAGGCAACATGCGTAGCCGATGTATTTTCCAACCAAGACCAGTGCTCTCCCGCATCCTGGCTTATCAGGAGGCCATCGCCAGAAGCTGCAACTAACACGCGATCTTGGGGGAAAGTAGGGGATAGCGCCATCGCCCGGATGTCAAGACTGGGCAAGCCCTCGTTAAGGCATGTCCAGGAAAGGCCAGCGTTCACTGTGCGCCAGATCCCTTCCTGAGATCCCCAGAGAAAGCCCACCGGATCGCTATCGAAGCGTGGCGACAGAGCCATCCCTGTCAGGGACCTGGCCGGCAGGGTGAAGAAGGGACGCCAGTTTGCCATGTCGTTGGTGGACCAGGCACCCTGGTTGGCCAGCCCGGCGATGAGAAGGTCATCTTTCACGGCTAAGCTGAACACGTCAGGCCGGTCAAGCAGGCAGGTCCAGCTCTCATCGCCATGGGCGGAAGAGTAAAGGCCCGAGTTGGTGGCGGCAAACAGGCAATGGCGTTGCGGGGATATGGCCAGGGCGTTGACACACGTGACCGGCAGGTTCTGTTTCTGCCAGGTTTTGCCCAAATCCACCGAGCGATATAGGCCATGGCGCTCTGTGCCCGCATAGATAGTATGATCGCTGGGAAAAGCGGGCGACAAAGCCAGGCTGAGGATCGGGGCAAGATCCTCCGGGAAATCCAGGGGTTTCCAGGCCCGCGCGGCGTTGTAGCTGTAGTAGAGAGCAGTTTCTGTGCCGGCAAAGATCAGTTCGTCGTGGGCGAAGTCCGGAGAGATGGCCAGCGCATAAACTGCGGCATCCAGCATGCCGATCCCCCTGAAAGACCACCTTTCGCCCCAGGTGTCGGTGTAGTAGATGCCATCCTCAAGCGTACCTGCGAGGATGATCCCGTCCGCCCTGTAGTTGGGCGAAAAACACACGCACAGAACAACCGGGTCCGGCATCGGCGTGCGAGCTGCCTGCCAGCTTTCGCCGCAGTCGCGGGAGATAAACAGGCCCTGTGCGGTTCCTGCTACGATTGTACAGTCCTCTGCGTATGTGGGGGAGACACCCAGCGATATGATCTCCAGCGGCGCGGCGGGAAGCCTTTGCCAGCGCGGGCCGGCTTCGCCATCCGGTTCTTTGGTCCGATATAGCCCTGCTCGCGTGCCGGCAAAGATATGCACTCCTTGCCTCAGGCCGATGGCCAGGGCAGAGACTGTGCCAGGTGAGGGGCCTCCGACCATGGTCCATGGAGTGGGGTCAGGTAGCCGAAGCTCCGGGTCCATCATGTTCTTCTAGGGTTCCACGCATTCCTGGGGTTTTCTATGATGCACGATCACGTCTGTCGTCAAGGCCAGAGCTGCCCCACTGACGGCGATTTCCAGCGCTTTTTTCAACACAAACAATGAATCCAACACTCCGATTTGCCGCATATCGGCGATTTGCCCGTTCCGGGCGTCAAAGCCGTAACCTCGAGGAGAAGCTTTCACCTTCTCGATGATCACATCCGGTTGATAGCCCGCATTCTCTGCAATCGTGCGCATGGGCTCTTCTAATGCCCGACTCAGGATTCTGTAGGCAATCCTCTCATTGTCGTCTTTGGCCGGCAGGGCATCCAGTCCTCTTTGGGCATTCAGGAGTGCTGTGCCACCTCCAGGCACCACACCGCCCGCAATCGCATTGCGCAAAGCGGTCACCGCCCGTTCGGCTATTGCCTTGCGCGTCTCAGCTTCGCTGTCCGTTGCCCCCCCTAAGCGCAGGATAGCCGTTCCTCCTGCCAGGCGGCCAAGGCGTTCGCGCAACATCTCCTGTTCATGCTGATCTTCGGCCAGCCTGAGCATGCTGCGTAGATTGACGATGTGCTGCCGGATGCGCCGCGGGTTGCCCTTACCCCCAAAGAGGCCGAACAAACTCTCCGTGGCCCAAGCTCTACGCGCGTACCCCAGGTCCGTAACGCGGAAGTCGCGAAAATCGGGATAGGCCGCGGAATAGAAGACCCGGCCGCCTGTCAAAACGGAGATATCCTCCATCGAAGCAACCCGGTCCATCTCCAGGACTCTCGGCGTGCGGACAGCCAGAGTGCTGATCGTCTTGGCCTGGTTGTTCTTTACTAGCAGACCGATCGCGCTGTCCGAGATCTCTTTAGCCAAGATCACCAGTTTCCGAATCCCCGCCTTCACGCATTGGTCCAGCACAGGGACAAGCTGAGCCGGATCTTGGATGGAAAGGTCGCTGATCAGGATAGCAGCGTCTTCAAACGCAGTCTGCTTTCTGGCATGGTCAGTAACGAACTGGCGCGAAAACCATCCGCTCAGGCGCCAATAGTACCCTCGATGTATTCCCTCTCCAGGCCCAGCCTGTTCCCCTTCTCCACCATGATCAGGCCATCTGGCCCGACGATATCGAAGATTTCGCCCAGGGTGTGCGCGAGTTCGCTGTTTCCCTGCACCAGGCCCTGGGCAAAGCTGGCAATGTTCTCTTTCCCCACCAGCGGCAGGGCATCTTCCTGCAGGCTCTTCTCTACCGCTTGCAGCCCCTTCTGCAAGCCCGCGCGCAACAGCATGGCATTACAACTGCCTTCGGTGATGTACCGGATCCCTTCACTTAGCAGTACCTGATACATCACCGCCATGGTAGCGGATCCGTCTCCGGCTTCCTGATGCATACGCCACAAGGCATGCCGAAGCAACATCGCGCCTACATCATGGCCGCGTGGCTCGATCTGGATAATCCGCCTGGCAATCGTAGCGCCATCATCCAGGAACTCTGGGCTTTCGGTTCTCCTCAGGCGCTCAAGTGCCACCATGCGAGGCAGAGGCCCCAAAGTGGGCCGGATGGCCTCTGCAATCAGCGTAACGCCTCGCCTTATGTTGTCGTATGGATGTAGCTCAAGGTCCTGATCAGGGTTCGGCGTTTACGCATTTTCCCCGGCCTCCCCACTTACACACCATACTGCTTGCGATACTGGTTGAGCTGCCAACCGATGAAAACTAGCAGCATTATGAACAGCACAAACGATTGGGCGGTCCCCAAGCCCATTTCCAGGGCACCGAAGGAATCGTTGTGGATGCTATAGATCAGCGTGTAGGTCAGGTCATCCGGCCCGCCAGCAGTGATGATCTTTGGCACTTCCCACATCTGCATGGAGCCGATCATCCCAGTGACGGAAATGAAGAGCAACACAGGGACCATCTGAGGGATGGTGATGTACCTCAGAAGCTGGAAATCATTCGCGCCATCGATCTTGGCAGCATCGTACAAGTTCTCGTCAATTCCCTGCAGGCCGGCCAGGAAGAAGATCACAGTAAAGCCAATGCCCTGCCACACAGAGAACAGCACAGTGATGATAGGCATCCAGAATGTGCTTCGGTACCAGTCCACTGGCTGTATCCCAAATTTGAACAGGATCATGTTCAGCACACCCTGGGTCGAGGGTGCCAGGTAGATCCTGAGCAACAGTGCAACCACGGCGCCGGAGAAGACGGCGGGAAGGTACCACATGGTGCGGAAGAAACCTTTCCCGCGGAGGTCCTGGTTCAACACCAGGGCAGTGAAGAAGCCGCCCACGATGTTGAGGGTCAGGATAGCTACCGCGTAAAGTATCGTCCGGCCGATTACTTTCAGATAGAACCAGTCTCTAAAGGGAGAGAAAATGATCTTGAAGTTCTGCAGGCCTACCCAGCGGGGTGGGGTGATGATGTTCCACTCGGTGAAGCTGATCCCGATCAGGAAAATAAGAGGAACATAGGTCATGACAACGAAATAGATGAGCATCGGCGTTAGAAACGACCAGGCTATAATGGTCTCACGACGACGCTGGTACCATCGTGCGAGCCGTTCGGTCCAGGCAGGTTGAGCTTCTTGCAGGCGAAGTGTGCCAGGAATAGTCTTGAGGGTCATGGTTCACCTTTCGTGATTTGGGCTGGAGTAAACCGAAGGGGAACAGAAAACGCGGGGTTTTGCAAATGGGGAAGCCATTTGCAAAACCCCGTCTTTCATTATCCCCCTCGGCTAGGCACCAATAGGGGGAAGAGCACACAACAGCTCTTCCCCCGTTGCTCTTAGCAACTCAGCCTGTCTTCCTCACCAACTGCTCAATGGTGGCTTGCAGATTGTCCAGCTCCTTCTGGATTTCTGGGGCCTGGAGCCTGCCCTTCCAGATGCGCAGGTAGGTGTTGTTCCATTCGGCCCAGATACGGGAGCCATTCTTCGGCCATCCAGGCAGAGGTCCTGCGCCGCCCTCCAGGAGGGCCTTCATAGTGACCCGCACGATCTTCTTGGCTATCTCGGTCTTGTAGCCGCCCAGCCGGTCGTAAGTCTCGTACTGCTCCAGGAGAGACTTCAGGGCAGGGATCCAGATGCCAGCATTGTCTGCCAACCAGGCCTGAGTAGCCTCGCTGGTCAGGGTCTCCTCGACCAGCGCGATGGCCAGATCAGGGTGCTTCCCGTTCTTGAGCGGCGAGTTGATCTGGTTGCCGATAACGATCGTAGCAGGATGGCCCCCTGGCGGCAAGGGGAACTCAATCGCGACCGCATCAATATTCCCCTCGCCTACGGAGGTGGCATCGTTGTTCCACCCTGGCTTGATCGCAATGACACCCTCGTTGAACAGCCGGCCAGATCCGGCCTCGCTTTCAGCCTGCATGATCAAGGCTTCTGTCGAAGTCCACATCAGGTCGTTGTGGAATAGCCAGGTATCCACCGCTTTCGGAAGGTTAGCCGATGGGACTCCCAGGTCGCTGCCGAGGGGTGCATCGTTCTGGTTGAACCAGTGCAGGATGCGCATGGTCGTGCCATAGGTGTTGGGGTCGGGGCCGTAGGTGAAGTAGCAGTTGTTGCCCCACTTGGGATCGTAGTTGATCTTGGTGATCGCCTGGCAAGCGGATACCAGTTCATCCCAGGTCTTGGGAAGCTTGTTGCGGTCGAGCCCGGCCTTTTCCCAGGTGGTCAGGTTGATAAACAGGACGTCCGCGCCGGAAGACATCGGCAGGCCGTAGAATTTGTCTTCGACCTTGGCACCCCTGATTGTCCCTTCGGGGAATTGCTGCGCAGCGGCATTGGAGACCGCGTTGTAGACACCCAACTGGACAAACTCATTAACGTACGCCTCCCCATAGGTGACGTCAGGGATGATGCCGGCGGCGAGGGCCATAAGCTGGTTCTGACGCAGATCCCAGTCCCAACTGTGCGATGTGATCTTCAGGGAGACACCAGGATGCCTCTCCAGGAAAGGGGATACATCACGCGAGCGAGACCGCCCCAGTACCACGTCCTCTTGAACTCCTCATTGTCGGGGCTTGGTTCCCACTTGGTGGTCAGATCGGGGATGTCGGCATTCCACCAGACATCGAGCACGATGGGTTCGGGGGGTTTTGTCGGAAGCGGAGTTGGCGTAACCTCTACGATCTTCTCTACGGGTTTCTCGACAACTACCGTCTCCTTGATGACCTGGGCACAGGAGTTACGCAGGCGCTCAGGAAAGAAGCACCTGCCGCGGCACCGACCAGCCGAACAAAGTCACGACGCGTTAAGCTGCTCTTGGAAGACATGTCTCCCTCCTTTTGTCCTTCTACATCGGGGGCCATTACTAGAGGTCTCTGCTAAGCCAGCAGCCGCTCTACCATACCGTTGTGTCTGTGCGGAATACTCTCACCTCCCTTCCTGAGTGAAGTCAAGTCGGTGCGTATCATCCAAATCTTGCCTGGGGACAGTCCACATGCTCTAGTGGGAGCCATGCCTTTGGCTGACCAGATTATAGCACCGATGCTCATGGGTGTCAATCGTTCGCGGGCTTGTCGTAGGGCCCTGTCAAAGTCGTGGTTCTGCCTTTGGGTATGATCCCTCTGGACAGGGGCTGGCCATTGGCCGGGGTACCAGGTGGATGTAGCCACCCTCGAGACCTTGCGAGGTGGACATTGGACGGTAGAAAACCACACGCCTGCGTACTGGACGTCACCATGGGTGAAGACGCCTGTCAGGCGTACACAGGTGAGGCGCTATCAGCCTTATCCATCCTGCGCAAAGGGATTCGCGCCCTGAGTATGGGCGCAGCGCTGCGCCCCTCCAAACCGCGCGCACAAGGCTGCTCAAACATGGCTGACGCCCTGCGCTACCGGCGAGCTATTGGGGATGCTGCGTGAGATACGGAGGAAGGTGGAGGCGGGGGATATCCCGTTGGCGCGGCGCACCCTGGCTGGCTTCGTGGAGAAAGTCGAGGTATGGCCCGATCACATCGTGATCCATTACCACATGTCCATCGGGCCAGGATTACAGGGATTTAGACAGGTGCCCCCAGGGGAATTTGTACCGAATCCCAATAAACGTCTGGAGCGTTTCCTGTTCGCCTACGCTGACTTATCCCGGTTCACCACTATTCTCCACTCGCTCCTTGAGAGGTTTCTGGCTTCCGTGCCGCTGCTACAGCTCCGGTGCAACATCTACTTTCAACAAGGCCGGCTAACGGCTGGCGGCTAAGCCGCTATGCGGAGCGAGCGCAGCGGGTCGGCTGGTCGGGTAGCTGGGAGGCATTGCTGCCCCCCAGCCCCCTAAGAACCGCGCTTGCGACTTTCACCGCACGCGGCTCAAGCCGCTCAAACGCCCCCTTCACAGGACGCGCTGCACCGGAACTTGCCCCGATGCAACTTCACGATATGTGTTGAAGACCACACCCGTGTCGTCGTTCCCGACGACTAACGCAGGCTCGCGCCAGCAGTCCTTGCGGCTGCTCCCTTGTCTACGGATTCCTGTTTCGGTGTCGCCATCAACTTTCTCGTGACGAGAGACCCGGTGGAAGTCTGCCCGCTTTCGCGTGGGGTGATGTTGCCCGTATGGGAGGCGCAACCCCTATCCGCTCCATTACAGAGCGGCCTTCGCTTTCTCCACCTTCCTTTACCCGCTGCCCTGTCAGCGTCCCTTACGGTTCGCCTTCCCATTGGGAGAGCAACGGGCTTACCACGTTCCATTCGTGTACCCGCGTGGGGTAGGTCCCTCCTCTACACCGGGGGCGCTCCGTCTGCGACAGACGACGCTTGACCGCCTATACCTGACCCCTCACCTTTTGGTCCAGGCGTTGCGGCCTTGTGGGCCGTGCAGCACCTTCCGCCTGTTCTAACTCTCGATGCTTGCGGAGGTTCACTTGCGTTGACCATACCACGCCACCCTGGCCGCCTTGTACGGGCGCAGCGCCGCTGCGCCCGTACTGCTGCTGGCTGTAACAGTTTCCGCTCACGCTTCCGCTGCCGTCCTACGGACGT
>DAOTZS010000076.1:0-27345 GCA_034434335.1 Anaerolineae bacterium | reverse complement strand
GGGGTGGATTACTCGCCGGAGATCCGCCTGGAGGTGGCGATGGTGGGTGTGGCCATAGCCGGGCTTGTGATGGTGCTGGCGCCCTTCCTGCCGCTGCCTTCCCTGCGTACGGTGTCCGACGCCTTCTGGCGCGTTTTCAGAGAGCCTTATCAGTCGTTTGAGGATCGGCTGGAGCAAAGCTTCCCTGGCGTACGCCCTGGGCGCTCCCTGGTACCGGCCTCTGGCGTGGCAGCCGGTGGCCTGCCGCGAGCACATCTGTTAGGAGGGCGTCCCGAGCTGCGCGAGGAGGTTGCCCTACGGGTGCGAGTGCGAGGCGCGCTGCCGGGCAAGCGGCTCTACTGGCGAGGTCAGACCTTTGCCCGCTACAACGGGCACGGCTGGGAGAACGAGCCCGCCGCATTGGATCAAGGGTTTGCGGCCGGCATGCCCTGGACAGACGAGCCGGCCATGGCTGCCAGACACCCCGTGCTCAGCGCGGTGGAGGTGGTGGCAGCTACACGCGCCGTGGTCTATGCGGCCGGTGAGCCGATCTCGGTTGACCGGCCTTATCATGCGGTCCAGCGCGCCCCTGGGGATCTGATCGCCCTGCGCCTGCCCGATGCCGCCACCCGCTATACCGTCCTGGCTGAGGTGACTACAGCCACCCCCGAACAGTTGCGCGCGGCGCCGACCACCTACCCCCGCGCCATCTCTGAGCTGTACCTCGAGCTGCCCGAAGAGCTGCCGGCTGAGCTGGCTGCCCTGGCGGCGGAGATCACACGCGGGGCACAGACCCCTTATGAGCGCGCGTTGGCCATCGAAGCTGCCCTGCGCCAGATACCCTATTCGCTAGACGTGCCCATTCCACCCCCCGATCGGGAGGTGGTTTCCTGGTTCCTTTTCGAGCTCCGCCGAGGCTACTGCGATTACTTTGCCACGGCGATGGTGGTCCTGTCCCGGCTGAACGGCATCCCGGCTCGCCTGGCGGTGGGCTATGCTCAAGGCTCTTACGACGGTCGCGGCGATCTATACACGGTTACCGAAATGGATGCCCACTCCTGGCCCGAGCTTTACTTCCCGGAGTACGGGTGGATCCCCTTCGAGCCCACCCCGGCTCAGGTATTGCCAGGTCGTGAGAACCTGCCCTGGCCCATGGCTGGTCTTTACCCAGAGGAAGAAGCGGGGGGAGTCAGCCTGGATGCCGGCCTGGCCGAGCTACGCCACCTGGCGGCTGTCCAGGCCGCGCAGACGGCGCGCCTGGCTACCACCCAGCGTCTTCTGGTTTTGGTCAACGGCCTGCTGCTGTGCTGGTTTGCCATGCGGCTGATGGGCTGGCCGCTGAGGTGGGGACTTCCTGACGTGGCCCAAGGAGCTGGCTACTGGTTCGCGGTACTCGCGCGGTGGGGCCAGCGCCTGGGCCGGCCCCTTCAGCCGACAGATACCCCGCGCGAGTACGCGGTTGCCCTGGCCGACATCGCTGAGGAGCTCGTAGCGCGCAGCCAGCGCTTGAGCCCCGCTGCCGAGGTAGTCAAAGCCGATGCGATGGAACTGGCCCAGGCCTATGAAGCCCTCGTATATGGCGACGGTACCCACGTTGCTCAGCTTACAGAGAGCGATAGAAGGAGCTGGAAGCGTCTATGGGCCGCCTTGCGTCGCCTCTGGCTGCGGCGCTGGCTCATCATCTGAACGCGCTGGACCTCTTCCTTCAGCTCAACAGTATCAACAACACCAACGTCTCGCCTGTGTCCGGATCTGCGTCGAGAATGAGCTGGATCGAGGCCTTGTCACCGACGTACAGATTGCTCTTTATCTCGCCGGGCTTGCCCCATATCTGAAAGCCACCCACAACCGCGCTGACCACAGGCGGACAGGAACTATCGTCGTGGGCTCACACTGATTACGCTGCCGAGAGCATTCACCTCTGTGAGCGCAGGAAGGCCAGGCCCTGGCGCACAAACGCGCGGCCGTCGGGGCAGAGGTCTTGAAAAATACCTCGGCGAAAGGCAAAGTCGCCTAAGGACGTGTTATAGGTCTCCAGGATCAGATAGCCACAAAAAGCGATGTCATCCAAGGCGGCAAACACCTGCCCCCACGGCACCAGCCCTCCTCCGGGCACTCCACGGTCACTCTCGCAGGCGTGCAGCCCCCACAGCCGCTTGCCCACCGTCCAGATAGCCTCCGCATAATTGCGCACCTCGGTGATCATGTGGAAGGTGTCTAGCAACACACGCAGGTTTGGATGATCGGCGAGGGCAATCAGGTGCATGATTTGAGCCGGGGTGTTGACAAGGTGGGTGCGGAAGCGGCTCATTGGTTCCAATGCCAGCAGAATGCCCTGACGGCCAGCATACTCGGCCAGTTGGTGCAGTCCCTCGGCCGTGCGCGGGTACTCATCGGCCGGGGGGCGACGACGTTTGACCGTCCCTGGATGCCCGTAGAGCGCGCCTGTGTAGGCCACAGCCCCGACTTCAGCCGCCAGGTCTACCTGTTGCTTGTGCCACGCCAACCCGCGCGCCCGATCCGCCGGGTCGTCCGCCGAAAGGTCACATGCCTCAGGCCACAAACCACCGGGGCTGAGGACCAGTTCCAGACCCAGTGCCTCCGCGCGGCGTCGCGTCAGCCGGGGCGTGAAATTAACATCATCACCGACCGCGATCTCCAGACAATCCAGGCCAAGCTCGCGGGCGGTGTCCAGCAGGTGGAGGCTGGCATCGGACCAGCGCTCGGTGAAGAGGAAACAGTGGGCGCCGAATTTCCACCGTGTCCTCTGGCAGCCGCTCCCTTCCTCTTGGGTCATGGCAGGCTCTGGTCTAGCGGGCTGCCAGGTAGCTGATCGGCGTAGGCAAACAAAGCCGCCACACCGCCCGTGTGCCAGAAGAGGTAGTTCATCTCCGCTCGGGTAGGCTGAGGCAGGGCTTGAGCCTGATGACGGATGAGATCGAGGAGCCCCCCAAACGCGCGGCCGGTGTAGACTGGATCGAGCAGAACCCCTTCGGTGCGGGCCAGGGTGTAAATAGCCTCGCGCTCCAACTCCCCCATGATGCCATAGCCGGCACCCAGGTAGTCGGCGTTCACCCAGATGTCCTCTGGGGCAAAGGTGTGCGGGTGGCCCAGGTAGCTGGCGGTGCGGGTGGCCAGGTCGGCGACTTTGGCCTGCAGGTTGGCCTGGGTCTCGTCAATGCTGATGCCCAGGATGGGCACGTCCCACCCCAGCACCCACGCGCCGACGACCAGTCCCGCCTGGGTACCGCTGGAGCTGGAGGCGGTAATGATGGCATCCAGCTTCAGCCCCATAGCCGTCACCTGCCCGAACAGCTCCTCCATGGCCAGGACATAACCACAGGCGCCCACGGGGTCAGAGCCGCCGAAGGTTGTGGTGTAGGGGTGGCGGCCAGCGCTGCGCAGTTCTTCAGCCAGTGCGGCCATCCTGGCCAGGCGCTCCTCGCGCGGCGCCCAGTGGATATGGGCGCCCAGCAATTGGTCAAGCAAAAGGTTGCCATTGATCTCCGCGGGCGGCGGCCCGGTCAAGATCACATGGCATTCCAGCCCAGCCTGGAGGGCAGCAGCAGCCGCCTGCCGACAGTGGTTGGACTGGGCCGCACCCACAGTGAGGAAGGTGTCGGCGCCCTGGGCCAGGGCATCGGCCACCAGGAACTCCAGTTTGCGCGTCTTGTTGCCGCCAGTCGCCAGCCCGGTCTGGTCGTCGCGCTTGATCCAGAGCTGGAAGCCATCGGCCGGCAGTTCAAAGTAGATTGCCAGTTGTTCACTCAGCCTTGGCAATGGATGCAGCGGTGTGGGCAGGAAGGCAAGCGGATAGCGGGGCAGGTGAGACGTGATAGACATGCTACAGGATCCTCCGCGCTTCCATGTAGAACCGTTTCTCCTTGGCCTCTCCCATTGAGAAGGTCTTACGGGGCAAGACGCCGTCCACAATCACAGTTTTGAAGAAGTCGCTTTTAGAGAAAGCCGGCAGGTAGAAGCCCAGGTTGCCAGGCTGCTGCCCTAACCGCATCACTGCGTCCTGACCATGAACGTAATCTATCCTGTTGAAGCCCCTGGCCTGGCCCCAGGCGTCGAGGAAGGCCTGCAGGGTACCTACGGGCAGGTTAGATGGTGGATTGGCAATGTAGAGCACCTCAAATCCCTGCCGCGAGATGAGCCCCACGGCATGTTCCCCTTTGGCCTGTTGGTCTACCAAGGCCATCATCTCTTCTGCTTCCGCGCAGGGCCGCTTGCGCCAGCGGCCAGGGTAGAAGCCCTCCAGCGCCTGGACAAGATCACCTTTGACCTCGAATAGCACGCGGTGGATCGGTTCGAAGGTCAGGCCAGGGTCGTGGATGTTCTCGATTTCCACCAGGGCGTAGCGAGCAGGGTGCTCCATATCGAGCCTGCCGCTTGCCTGCCTTTTCGCCTTCAGCTCCTCCCAGATGGCTTTGGCAGTGGCCAGGGAATGGTTGCCGTCCCCCACGGCGAAGAGCAGTACGGGGCTGCCCGGCAGGAGGTCGTACTTGCGGACGAAGGCCTCAGGTTGGGCAAGCTGCTTGAGGGCAGCCACCATGCGCGCGATCAGGGCCTCCTCTGCCACCAGGTAACCGGTCACGTGGCCGCTGCCCAGCATCAGCTCGGTGTCGTAGAGGCGGGGCAGGTCATGGCGAGTCGCGGCCAGCGGCTCGATCACGGTACGTTCGGGGTCGTCAATCAATACCAGGATATGGGGCAGTTCCAGGGGAGCTCCCGAGCGGATGCGGACGCGTGGAGGGAGGCGTTCCAGGATGGTACCCTCGCTGGCGCGGATGAGGGTGCTGGCCCCCTGCCGGTAGTTGTACTGTTCCAGGTCGAGGGCCAGCATGAGGCCGTAGCGCGTCTTGCTTCCCACCGTCCGCTCGACCAGGATTGGCCCTCTGTACGGCACAAAGAGGTCCCGGGCCAGGTACTCCTGCATGGTTTGGCGGATGGAGTGAACACGGCGCGCCTCTTCGGGCGTGCCCAGGTAGATCTCGGGCAGGATCAGGTGGAAGGTGGAAGGCGCGTCGCCAACCAGTTCGGCCACCTGCTGCCAGTACTCCGGCTCCGAGGTGAACTGGTCGCAGGCGATGACGGCCCATTTATGCAGGTCAATCCCGGGCCTGGGGAGCAGGATCTCAGGGATCTGAAAGCCCAGATTGGCAATCGCTGACATTGGTACGCCTTATCGTCCCTCTTGCTGGAGGGCAATCAGGATCCTGGCCACCTCGTCTCCCACGCGTGCCGCTGCCTCATGGGTACTGGCCCCGATGTGAGGAGAGCCGATCACCTGGGGCAGCTCAAACAGCTTGCGGTTGGTGGGTGGCTCCTCTTCGAAGACATCCAGCGCGGCGCCGGCAACCTTGCCAGCCACGATCGCCTCGTACAGCGCGTCCTCATCAACTACCCCGCCGCGGGCGCAGTTGATGATGCGCACGCCATCCTTCATCTTGGCGATCGTCTCGGCGTTGATCATGTGGCGGGTGCTCTCGGTCAGCGGCACGTGGAGGGAGATGAAGTCAGACCTGGCCAGCAATTCGTCGAGGGACACCATCGCCATATAAGGTGCAGGTCCGATAGTGCGCCTGTTATAGCCGAGCACGATCATGCCCAGCACAGCCGCGCGCATGGCAACGACTGTGCCGATTCGCCCTGTGCCGATGATGCCCAACGTCTTGCCCTGCACTTCAATCCCCTCGAACGCTCTTTTCTCCCAGGCCCCTGCCCGCATCGAGAGGGTGGCCTGCACAATGGGCCGGGCCAGGGCGAAGATGTAACCCAGGGTGAGCTCAGCTACGGAGGCCGTGCTGGCACCCGGGGTGTTGAGCACCCGGATGCCCCTGGCACGGGCACAATCCACATCAATATTATCGAGGCCTACCCCACCGCGCACGATCACTTTCAGGTTACTGGCTGCCTCAATGACCGATCTGCGTACTTTGGTGCGGCTTCGCACGACCAGGGCATCGTAGGCAGGAACAACCTGCAATAACTCATCAGCCGTGATGGTGTCTCGCACATCCACCTCGATGCCAGACTTGCGCATATGCTCTACAGCGCTGGGAGCAATCGGGTCACAGATGAGCACTTTCATAGGGCTCTCCTTTTTGTTTTATGAGTGGGGCGCTGGGGTTACGCCAGCTTCAGGATATCGTCTATCTGCGCGGTCAGCCACTGCACATCGGCCAGGGTCAGGTCGCCCATGTGGCCGATGCGAAAGGTTTTGCCCTTGAAGGGGCCATAGCCATCGGAGATCTGGGCCCCGCGCCTGCCGAGTTCCTTGTTTAGCTCCTTGAAATCGAAGCCGATGGTGTTGACAATGTGCGTGACGGTAGGGGAGAGGTAGCGTTCGTCGCCATAGAGGGCAAAGCGCGCGCGACCCCAGGCCCGGCAGTGTTCGGCCATGGCCAGATGGCGGGCATAGCGGTTCTCAGGGCCCTCGGCGAGGATGGCGTCCAATTGCTTATCCAGCGCGAAAATGTGGCTGATGGTAGGGGTGGCCGGCGTGTTGTACTTTTGGGCGAACTTTTCCATCTCCAGGAAGTCGAAGTAGTAGCCACGATAGGGGATGGTCTTGGCTCGCTCCAGCGCTCGCGCGCTGACGCTGGCCACCGCCAGCCCAGGCGGCAGGGCAAAGCATTTCTGGACCCCGGCCAGGCATACATCCAGCCCCCAATCATCAACCCGGATCTCCACCCCGGCCATGCAGCTCACCGCGTCCACCAGGATGAGCACGTCGGGGTACTTCTCCCGCACCAGGCGGGCAACCTCCGGGACCGGGCTGAGGATGCCGGTGGAGGTTTCGTTGTAGGTCAGGCAGAGGGCATCAAAGCCGCCCCTGGCCAGCGCGGCGTCTACCAAATCGGGCGTGATAGCCTGTCCGGGCTCCACCTCGAGCACTTCTGCTTCTACGCCGCATGATTTGGCGATCTCATACCAACGGCGGGAAAACTCGCCGTTCAGGGTGTTGAGCACTTTCTTGCCCACACAGTTGCGGATGGCGCCCTCCATCACACCGGTCGAAGAGGAGGTGAAGAGGAAGACCCTGCCCTCCGTGTTCAATAGCTTCTTCAGCTTCTCTTCTACCCTTTGGTGCAGCTCCGCATAGGCGGTGGAGCGATGGCCGATCATGGGGGTGGCCATCGCCTGGAGGATTTCATCGCGTACCTCAGTAGGGCCGGGGATAAATAGTTTCTTGTGCATGTCTGAGACTCCTTGATTTAGCGGAATACGGCTGCTCTGTACCGCGGCTGATCAGGGCATGTGTACATGAGAGCAGGCCTCTGGTCAGCGGAGAACAGCCAGGCCAAAGTCTTGAGGCCCGAGTGGCCGACAGGGTTCTCCTTGGCTCTATCTTACACCAAGATGGCAACACTGGCAAAGGGGATCGGCCAATGTTTGTGGGATATTGCTTGAGCGGATGTCACCACGATACCGCCCACGATGAGGATGCTTGGGGTGACGCCGGGAACAGCCAGCAAGGCCATCATAACCAGGCTGCGTTGCTGCTCAGCAGGTCGAGGTGAAAAGCGGCCTCGAACACCGTACCCGAAGCCGACCGGTGTGCCACAAGCTGGCGTTTCCTGGATTGACAGCCGAGCGGGGTAATGCTAAAATCGGCGTAACTATTCAGCGGTGACTGGAAGGGCCACGCCGAGGGCTCGCCCGAGGCGTCACCCTTTTTGGGCCTGCGGCCAGAGGTCGGCCTTCGCCGACCTTTCTCATGGTGCATACATGAAGGGTGTCGGCGGAGGCCGACACCCGGCACGAAGTGCCCAGGAGATTTCAATTGGCCTGAATAGTTACAAATCGGCTTGCCAGCGGGGCGGTGGCGAAACGGTATACGCAGCGGACTTAAAATCCGCCGGTCGGGAGACCTTGTGGGTTCGATTCCCACCCGCCCTATTTGCCTGGTTTGAAAATAGCCCGAACAACTTCGGGAATCCTCAACTTGTTGAGGCATTTTCATCCTTTGGAATGCCGAGCTGCAGTCTGGTTTGGCGGCTGTGGTGCATTCCACGCAGCGACCCTCTTCCGGGCTGGTTCTCCTGCCTTATACCCTGTCCAGTCTGGCCGGCCTCTCCACACGGCTGCGGTATCCTCCAGGATGGCACGTGTCTGCCCAGGTAGGCAGCGCGGATAGTACCCAGGTACTGTTGACATCTGCGCGCGTGGCCTTCTATAGTGAGTTGAACTGGCCCGAACTGGATGGTGGCATGGCCAGGGCAGGGATGCAGGCCCGGGAACGGAAGACGCACCAGCGGACGAGAGGATCATGGAAAGAGCGGCACGACCGGCGCTCCCGAGACGAGTTTGGGTCTATGTGGCAGCCGTTTTAGCCCTCGGCCTTGCCATCACGGCCTACTCCTTATGGCGCTATCCATTGCGCGGCAGCCTGAGTTTTTGGCTGCTATTTATCAGCCTGGCGGCCCTGGCTGTGCTGGCTGATCGCTACAGTCTGCAACTCACCCGGGGTGTCCATATCCATGTGGACACAATTCCCCTCTTCGCCAGCCTGCTCCTCTTCGACCCACCCGTGGCGCTCATCATCGCCGGTTTGGGGCGCATCTTGGGCCGCATTGATCGCCCCATTATCCTGATCGAGCGGCTATTTAACCTGGGCCAGACCCTGCTGTATATGGGGGCCAGCAGTTTTTTGCTTCACCTTTTCACCACCACCCCCTGGGTGCCATCGGGATGGAGGTCGTGGCTGGGCGTCTTGGCCGCGGCCGGCGGGACCCTTTTTCTCAACACAGGGGTCGTGGCGGGGGTGATCGCCTTGCAGGCTGGGACTAACCCTCTTCTGGCCTGGTTACGCCTGCTGGAACCCTTTACCCTGCTCTCCCAAACCTTGATGATCTGCCTTGGCTTGTTGACTGCCCTGGTCGTGGTGCCCTACCCATGGGGGCTGGCATTGGTGGCCCTTCCGTCTATTGGCCTTTTCATGATGCTGGACCGCACCCTGCGCATGGAGGCCCATCAGAAGCAACTGGCCGAGGAAAACGCTGCGCTGGCCAGGGACCTTTCTCAGCAGGCTGAAAAGCTGCGTGAGGCATACGCGATCCTCGAGGATGCTCTGGAAGCGAAGAACCAGATGGTGCAGAACGTCTCCCATGAGTTGCGCACCCCGTTGGTGTCCATCTCGGGGTACACAGAGGCTCTTCAGGAGGGGCTGTATGGAGAGCTAACTCCGGATCAGATGTCAGCGCTGGAGGTCGTCCTGCGCAATGCCCGGACGATGATCCGGCTGGTGAACGACCTGTTGTCCTTGCAGGCGCTGGACCGCCGCCAGCTCGAGTTAGGGAACGCGAACCTGGCCGAAATCCTGACCGGCTGCGCGGGCAGCTTCGCGCAGCGGGCTGCCGCTGCTGGGATCGAATTGTCGGTGGAATGCGAGCCGGACCTGCCTACTTTGCGCGGCGACAGTGTGCGTCTGGAGCAGGTTGTCGCTAACCTGCTTGATAATGCGATCAAATTCAGCCCCAACGGCGGCCAGGTAACAGTGAGAGCAGCGCGGCTGGATGACAAAACGGTGCAGATCACGGTCGCAGACCAGGGGATTGGCATCCCGGAAGAGGAGTTGCCCAAGATCTATCGCCGATTCTACCAGGTGGACAGCTCGAGTACAAGGCGCTTTGGGGGGCAAGGACTGGGCCTGGCCATTACCAAGCGGATCGTGGAGCTTCACGGCGGCACGATTCGGGCCGAGAGCCAGGTGGGCAAGGGCACGACGTTCTACGTGACCCTGCCGGTGCACGGCCCGGAGGGCACACTCTCGCGACTGGAACTGGACTGAAACGCCCGTGCAAACGGCCGGAGTTGTGGCCACCCTGGATGCAACACAAAAGGGGCTGGCATCATCGTGATGCCAGCCCCTTCTTACTGACCAGAGGCGACGGCCGGATTCGAACCGGCGATCGGGGTTTTGCAGACCCCTGCCTTGCCACTTGGCTACGTCGCCTTTCCGTGGGCTATTCTAACTGAAAAGGGCTCGGCTGTCAAAACACAGTTAGTGGCTCGCCGGCGCGCGGGCCAGGACGCCGGTCAGGCAACCGATGCCGCCGCTGGCCTTATGTAGCTCGTCCATCTCCACAGTGTGGCAGATGATGCCGAGGCTTTCGTAGAAGCGCTGGGTAAGTGGGTTGCCGGCGGGCATAAGGATCTCGCGCGGCCCAAGGGTGACGAAGTTGAGGGCGAAGCCACGGCGGATCTCCTCTTCATTGGGCAGGCAGGCCACCTGGTAACCGCGCGCTTCCAAGGCCTCCACGGCCAGGTAGGGAATATGGCCTGGCCAGACGAGGGCCAGGTCGCGGTCGGCGAAGCGCAGGGACCCCATCAGATGCATGGCGCCGTAGGCCAGGGTGACGGTGATTACCTCTATGCCCATCTCAGCCATCAGGGCCGCCACCTGTCGTGCGCCTTCCGTGTTGGTGCGCAGGCCAATGCCCACCAGCACCGTGTGCGGGTCCAGCCAGGCCGCGTCGGCGCCCTCGAAGGTGCCGGTGCCGCGGATGCTGCGCAGGATCGGCACACCCAGGTCGGCCAGCCGCCGCGCCACCTGGCGTTCTTCGCCGGCGCGCACGGTCGAGGCCGGCCGGGCCAGGATGGCCCCTTCGGGGGTCATGAACATCAGGTCGGCCACGTACATCTGGTTTGGCTTTGGGGTCTGGGCCGGCGCGACGTAGTGCACTTCCACCCCTGCCTGCCGATAAGCCGCAGCCAGCGCGTCATGTTGGGCTTGCGCTCGGGCCAGGTCCGGCCGTGCGAGCATCTGGAAGGCATTGGGGTCGGCGATGTTCTCCAGTTCAGGGCCGGGCCGGTGCAAAAGGACCGCCTTCAGCGGCGCCCATTCGCTGTCCACCGCGTATCCCGCCCAGATGGTGCCGATCTCGGCCCGCAGGTCGGTCATGCGCGGTGACCAGCCCTCGCCGCCAAAAGCTGCGCTGTGAAGGCTATAAGGTTCGACGTGTACGTTGATGCTGGCCATAGGACTCCTCGCAATCAAGTAGAGCTATGGATAGGTTCGCTAGTGAGGAGGAACCGCGCGCTCTATTGCGGTGCTGCCTCCTATGCATCTTTAGGACGAAAGAGGGTATAATTTGGTTACTCCCAACGCATCATCACGTGGCGGCCTCTGGTTGTCCAGCAGCCGGCAGTGCACGCATTATCAGCAGGCTCTGGCGGATACTGGGGCCACCCATATCTTGGGCCTGGCAACCCGGCTGGTGTGTTACAAAGAAAGCGGGAGGTGGTAGATGGGTGATAAGGGATCTGAGCCAGGAAAGGCTGGGGTACCCGATTTACATACCTGGCTGGAAGACACGCAGCAGAAGGCCGTCTGGCTGGGGATAGCAGGGCTGTATGGGGCAGGGCTGATCCTGGCGGGAAGCCCAGGCCAATTTCAGGATCCATCCCAGCACTTGTGGTTGGCTCTGTTCATGTTTGTCCTGGCCGGCTTTGCGCTGCTAATGATCCGTTGGGGTTATCTACCCGCAGCTTCGGTGTTGGTGGTCGGCAGCCTGGCAGCCATCCTGTTGGCGGTCATCTGGGGCGGGCTGGCACCCGCGGTCGTGCTATTAGCCATCTCGGTAGGCCTGGCCGCGCTGGCGCTCAGCTTTCTGGGGGGCCTCTTCCTGGCGGCCGGCTGTACCCTATTGCTTCTACTTGTGCCAGGCCCTCTCGTCCAGCTTCCTCTTGCCCTGCGTATGGCAACCATCGCAGCCATGTGGGGTGTCTGTGCCCTCCTCTGGCTGCTGTTCGATTCCCTGCTGACTGCAGTGCGGTGGGCGTGGTCGAGCTATGAGGAGAGCCGTCAGGCGCTCGAGCAGGCGCGCGATCAACAGGTCAAACTGTACGAGGCTATGGAAGACCTGGCCGCGGCCAACCTGCAGCTTACCCGGCTGAATCGCTTGGCACAGGGGCTGCGCCAGGCCGCGGAAGAGGAACGCCGCGCCAAAGAGCAATTCGTGGCTAACGTCTCCCACGAGCTGCGCACCCCTCTTAACATGATTATCGGCTTCTGCGAGCTGATCACCAGTTCACCGCAAACGTATAATGGCCGCATTCCCCCCGCTCTGTTAGCGGACCTCGAGGTGGTGCTGCGCAACAGCCGGCACCTGTCGGAGTTGATTGATGATGTGTTGGATCTGAGCCAGATTGAGGCCGGGCGGATGGCTTTGACCAAAGAGCGGGTTTCGTTGGCGGAGATCATTAGCGCGGCGGCCATTGCCGTACGCCCCCTGTTTCTTTCTAAAGGGTTATATCTGGAGATCGAGGTGCCCGCCGACCTGCCCCCTATCTTTTGCGACCGCACTCGTATTCGTGAGGTGGTACTTAACTTGCTGAGCAATGCCGGCCGCTTCACCGAGCAGGGCGGGGTGCGCGTGCGAGCCTGGCGGGAGGGGGATGATGTGGTGGTCAGCGTGTCTGACACAGGGCCGGGGATCGCCGAGGGGGACCTGGCACGGCTATTCCGGCCCTTTGAGCAACTGGATGGCTCACTGCGGCGCCGGTATGGGGGCACAGGGCTGGGTTTGAGTATCAGCAAGGGGTTTGTAGAACTGCACGATGGCCAGATGTGGGCCGAGAGCGAAGTGGGCCGCGGCACCACCTTCTACTTTCGTCTGCCTATGGACCCGCCGGCGCCTCTGGAAGCGGGGGCGACGCGCTGGCTCAATCCCTATCAACCTTACGAGGAGCGGACCCGCCCGTCGCGAGCCGAGCCGCCTGTAGTGCGGCCGCGCCTGATTGTGCTGGAGCGGGGCGACACCCTGCGCCGCTTGCTCAGTCGCTATCTGGATAAGGTGGACATCGTGGCGGTGGAAGGGTTGGAGGAAGTGGTGCTGGAGCTGAACCAGACCCCTGCTCAGGCATTGTTGATCAATGCGGTGACTTTGGCCGATGCGCTGGGCCAGGTTGGCAGCCTGAAGGCACTGCCGTATGATATCCCGATGCTTCTTTGCGCTGTGCCTGGCATAGACCAGGCCGCCGACGCGTTGGGGGCATCGAGCTATCTGGTTAAGCCGGTTACGCGTGAGGCTCTGCTGGCGGCTCTGCGCCGCGTGGATGGCAAAGTAAATAAGGTGCTGGTGGTGGACGACGAACCTGATGCGCTCCAGCTTTTTGGCCGGATGCTGACAGAGGCGGGGCAGGGTTATCGCGTTCTTAGGGCCGGGAGTGCCCGACAGGCGTTACAGATCTTGCGCCACGAGCGGCCGGACGTAATCCTCCTCGACCTGCTGATGCCAGAAATGGACGGTTTCCAGTTTCTGGCGGCCAAGGAGGAAGACCCGGCTCTGAAGGAAATCCCTGTGATCCTGATCTCGGCACGCGATCCCTTGGGCCAGCCCATCGTCAGCAGTGGGCTGGCCGTCACCTGCCGCAGCGGCTTGTCAGTACAACAGCTCCTCTCATCGATCGAAGCCCTTATCGCTACCCTTGCCCGGATGCCGTTAGCTGCTGACCCAGCACGGCCAGCAACTGCTCCCGGCTGACCGGCTTATGGATAAAGGCGGCCGCGCCCAACGCTAGGGCTAGCTGTTCCTGGGGCAAGATGGTGCAGACGATGATAGGCACATGGCGTGTACGGGGATGCTCTCGCAAGCGGCCCAACAACTCCCAACCGTCAATGCCTGGCAACATGACATCCAATAAGATAGCCTGAGGAGCAGACTTCTCGGCCAATGCTAGGGCCTGTTCGGGGTCACGCGCGCCGATGAAACGATAGTAGCTTCCCGTAAGATAGCGTTCAAATAGACGCAGGGTGTCAACGTTGTCGTCAATCACCAGCACCGGTACCTGTGCTGCTGCCGGGAGCAACACAGTTGCGGCCAGCGCATCTGAACTCTCTATGCCAGAGGTGATCTCCAGCCGGCCCCCAAATAGCTCAATGAGCTGACGCGCCATTTCGAGTTGCTCGACCCCTCGCTTATTGGGAGGCAGGGCCGGGCCCAGAGGGACGGCCCGCACGTGGACTCGCACCCCGGCCGGCTCTGAGGTAATCGCGATGCTCACCTGCCCGCCTGGCGCAGAGCGCACCGCTGCGCCGAGGAGGTTTAGCAATCCCTGCCGCACGGTAGAGAGCTGTCCAGTAAGTGGAGGCAGCCCTTCCGGCACGTGGCATTGCACTTCGACGGCTGAGCCCTGGAGCAGGGGGGCAGCGGTGCGGAGGACCACCTCGAGCGTCTCCCCGATAGTAGCGGTTTCGCTGGGGAGGGACTGGCGCAGCCATTCCAACTCCTGTTCCTGGCCGGCTCTTGTCAGGTTGACGTTGGGTTGAGGTTGATGCTGCAAGGGGATGGCCAGGCGTTGGGCTGTGGCTTCCAGGTTATGCCGGCTCCAGAGGTAATCGGCCAGGGCCCGTTCGGCGATGCGCTCCTGTCGGCGTAACTGCCGGATGCTCAGCCCCAGGTTAGCCGAGACAGTGTGTTGGCTAGACTGCTCGACATAACGATAGGTAAGGATGTGGTAGATGCGCCAGGCACTGGCATAGGGTGGGACATCGTCGCCGGGCTTAAGGGCCTGGATGCCTTCGGTGAGAATGCGGCGCAGCGCGGCGTGGGGATTCGCGCTGGCGTTCAGGCTGAAGAGGTCGAGAAGGGGGCTATGACGCAGGACAGTAGGATCGTAAAGGTGCCTTAGGGCTCTGCGCAACTCAACCAGGAAGTACTCCCGCGCTGTACTTTGCCTCATGTCCGCCTGATGTCCCCCACATGGCCGAAATTCCCCCACGGGCTCATCGAATCGTAGTATAATGAATGTAATCCTGAAAGGCAAGTCCCTGCTCTGTTCCCCGTTGCTGCAGCGTAGTCGTTCGGTGGCAATCCACAGCTTTAATGATTAGGTGGAAAGGAGGTGTGTCGCGAGTCGTCAGACCCTACCGATTTCCCTCTCGGCCGGTTTCTGTGTTATGCTTCCACAAGCCAAATCAGGAGGACAGAGATGAGCAGAAAGCTAAACCGTCGCGAGTTCTTGCGCATTTCGGCCGCATCGGCTGGCACTCTGGCATTGGCGGCGTGCGCGCCCCAGCCCGCGCCACCGGCTCCCGCACCCACAGCGCCGCCAGCCGCACCCGCCGAGGCTACAGCGGCCCCGGCACCCCCTGCAGCCCCAACCCCGGGCTGTCAGATGGATTGGAATCCTACCTTCCCACCACCCTTCAAAGTATATGACCCCCCGGTCGAAGTTGAGGTTATTTGGAACCCTGGCCTTACTTTCCCTGAGGGTATGAGTTGGAACAATAACCCCATGTACAACCGGGTGGTTGAGCACACCGGCATTAAGTTCACTATCCACTGGGAAGCGTATGGTGAGTTGCGTGACCAGAAGCTGGCGGCAGACCTGGCGGCCGGTACCCTACCTGACGCCTTCCACGCAGGGGGCCTTTTCCTGGAGGAGCTGATTGACAATGATGCCATCGAGGACATCAAGGCCATCTGGGAAGCGACCGCTTCGCCGCTGACCAAAGAGAAGAAGATGTACCCGGACTACAAGTGGTGGAAGCCGTGCCTGCGTGGCGACAAACTCTATGGTATTCCTTTCACCTGGGGCCCGGCGTACAACGTGGACAATCTGTGCTTCATCCGCCAGGACTGGCTGGATCAGTTGGGGCTAAAGGCGCCCGAAACGGTCGAGGAGTGGGGGACGGTGGCCAAGGCGTTCAAGGATGCTGGTCTGTGCCAGTTCGGCATCAGTGCTTGCAAACGCCTGGTCACCTGGTATCAGAGCCTCGACCCCATCTTCGGCGCATTCGGTGTTATGCCCACCTGCTGGGTCAAGGCCGGAGATGGCACATTGAAGTACGACTCGATCTCCCCTGGAGTAAAGGATGCTCTGGCTGTCATCCGCCAGTGGTACGAGGAAGGCCTGATTGATCCCGACTTCTACACCTACAACGAAGGGGACGCGGCCGGCCATATCGCGGCATCCAAGATCGGCATCTTCACGGCACCCTGGTGGCATGGCGGTGGTCAGGTCAAGTTGGAGCAGGAGAATCCCGGCATGAAGCTGGCGATCATCCCGTACCCCAAGGGGCCACAAGGCAAGCAGGGCCGCAAGGCTTCGGCAGAGGTGCAGACTCAGGTAGTCTTCAAGAAAGGGTTGGATCCGATCAAGATCGAGGCGTGCATCAATAACCTGAACTGGCACATCGAGATGCATGTCAACTGGCAGAAGTATCAGCAATACGGCGAATGGCGTAATAGCCATGCCTTTGTCGAGGGCCTGGAATGGGTCTGGGATGAGAACTGCGAGCTCAAGGATGGGCCGGTGGTCATGCCGATGACCTACGCCTGGATGGACACGATTGACTTTGGCTTCCCCTACATGGTCTATCCCACCTATCAGGCCGAACCATTCCAGGACATCCTGGAGTGGACAAAGGAGGATCCGGCTAAGCTCAACAAGGCCCAACGCTTCCTGCTCAAGAACCCAATTGTATTGCGCGAGGCTGAGTACTACACCAAAGTGTTCGATACCCTCGATGTGCAGATCATCAACGAATACTTTGGCAATCCCACGGACGTCATGCAGAAGTTGCTACCTGACCTGAACACTCTTGAGTCAGAGGTATTCACGAACATCGTGATTGGCAACGAACCTCTGGATCGCTTCGATAGCTTTGTGGAAGAGTGGAAGGCAAAGGGTGGCGACGAGGTCACGCGCGAAGTCAATGCCTGGTACAAGGCCACCTTTGGTTAAACCTGGTATGTGGTAGACCATGACCGGTGGGTTCGGGCTGCTCATGGCCCGAATCCACCGGATGGCGCGAGGAAAGGGCTGAGGGATGGAGAGTATCATCCGGGCACCTGTTGGTGTAGCTCCAAAGGCTCCAGCGATTCTCATAGAGCGCAAACCTCCTCTCAGAGTAGTATTGAAGCAGCACTGGATGCTATATGCCATGCTGCTGCCGGCTCTTCTGTTGCTGGCGCTGTTTCATTTCTATCCCATCTGGGGCGTGCTGATTGCCTTCAAGGACTATAGCCCCGTCAAGGGGTTACTGGCGTCGCCGTGGGTAGGTCTGGACAACTTCCGCCGTTTCTTCGATAGCCCCAATGCCCTGCCCATCATCCGCAACACCCTTTTCATCGCTGTAGGCAAGATCATCTTTGGCCAACTGGTTGCTATCGTGTTCTCGCTCATGCTGAATGAGATCCGCGTGCGGCTCTTTAAGCGCGCGGTGCAAACAGCGACTACCCTGCCTCACTTTCTTTCCTGGGTGATCATCGGTGGGATTATGGTACAAATCCTGTCCACTTCAGGGCCAGTTAACCGCTTGCTAGGGGGTCTTGGTATTCCGCCCATCCGCTTCCTGGGCAAGGCAAACATTTTCCCCTGGACCCTGATCTTCTCCGAGGTGTGGAAGGAGTTTGGGTTTGGGGCTGTGATCTACTTGGCGGCGCTGACCGCGATCAACCCAGAGCTTTATGAGGCAGCCGCGGTGGATGGGGCTGGCCGCTTCGCTCGCCTGATTCATATCACCCTGCCAGGTATTCGCCCCACCATCATCCTGATGGCATGTCTGAGCCTGGGCGGGGTATTGAATGCCGGTTTCGAGCAGGTGCTGGTGCTGTACAATCCGGTGGTGTACAAGACGGGAGATATCATAGACACCTTTGTTTTCCGGGTCGGCCTGGTGGGACAGGGTGGGCTGCCTGACTATAGTCTGGGCACCGCGGTAGGGCTGTTCAAGTCGGGCATCGGCTTTTTCCTGATTATGCTTTCTTACTGGTTGGCAGATAAGTTCGCCAACTATCGCATCTTCTAGCCAGACTGGGCTTTGGAACAGCGTTCCAGAGGCTTTGGGTGACAAGGAGCAGGTGGCAATGGTCGGGGAGACCGGTTTTTCTGATCGGGTTGTGGACGCGATTCTCTACCTCATCCTTTTGATTCTGGGCCTGTTATGCGTGGCTCCGTTTGTCCATGTGGCTGCCGTATCCCTCAGCAGCCATGCAGCAGTCTCGGCTGACAGGGTCGGGCTGTGGCCAGTGGGACTACATTTAGACAATTACCGGTTTATGATGGGCGACAAGTTGTTTGTCAATTCATTCGGGATTTCGGTGTTGCGAGTGGTGGTTGGGGTTAGCTTGGGGTTGCTGGTGATGGTGATTACAGCCTATCCGCTCTCGCGCGATAGCATCTACATGCCAGGTCGCACCTTTTTCAAAGTGATCTTGCTTTTCGGCATGATGTTCAGCGGTGGCCTGATTCCCTACTTTCTGGCCTTACGTGATCTGGGCCTCTTGAACAAATTCTGGGTGCTGGTGATTCCGCCGGCGCTCAATATCTTCTATGTCATCTTGATCATCAACTTTTTCCGTGGCATCCCACATGAGCTATGGGAGGCTGCCCTCCTGGATGGCGCCAACCATTTGCAGGTTCTCTTCCGTGTCTTCATCCCCATTTCGAAACCAGTGTTGGCCACGGTCACCCTTTTCTCGGCCGTGCAGCACTGGAACTCCTGGTTTGACGGCGTGATCTTCCTCAAGGAAGCCTCTCAGTGGCCTCTGCAAAGCTACCTCTATTCCATGGTAACGACTCGCATGCTTCAGTGGCAGACCGCCGTCTCTGCTGAGCGTGCCGGCCAGGCGTTTCTGGAAGCCACACCCGAGGGCCTGGCAACTGCTATGATCTTGATCGCAACCATCCCAATCCTGCTCGTCTACCCACTGCTGCAGCGTTACTTTGTAACCGGCCTGACCCTTGGCTCCATCAAAGAATAGAACCTGAAGGTGTTGGTTGGCGTGCCAAACTTGCGCAAATCCGGCTATGGGTGAGCTGCCCCTGGCGTGGCCATCCGGCACTTCATGCTGAGCTGATCTATGGACTCGCGTACGCTGTGCAACCGTCGCTTCATGGCCAGTCTCTTCGCCGGGCCTTTTCCTGGCCACGCTATCATCATGGACCCGGAGCCGGTCGAAAACGAAATGTGGTGCTACGGCGACTTTACCCTGCCCGGACGGCCGCTGACGGAGTGGCTCCCTTATCTGCTGAGGGACTATGAACAGCGCCTGCGCTGGCATGAAGCCCTGGACGACGACAGCGTGCCCTTCGTCAAGCTGAGCACAGGCACTGAGCTGTTCGCGGCCGCCTTTGGCTGTCCCGTGCACATCTATGAGGACTCTCCACCCTGTGCCCTTCCCCTGGTAACTACTCCGGAGGAGGCCGACCGCCTGGCCGTACCAGGCCTCGACGCGCCGCCGCTGGCGCGTCTTCGAGATGGCGCGCCTGGTGCGCCAGCGCGTCGGCCCAGAGGTGCCGATCAGTGTGCCCGACATCCAGAGCGCGTTCGATATCGCGGCCCTGATCTGGCGTAAACAAGATCTATACATGGCGACGATTACATATCCAGGGGCGGTCAAGCGGCTGGTGGAGAAGTGCCAGCAGTTGCTCAAGGCTTTCTTCGATACTTTCAGCCGTGAGGTTGGTGAGGTCAACCTGTGTCATTGCCCCAACGCCTGGGCACCAGCCGAACTGGGCGTCTGGCTTTCAGAGGACGAGGCTGGGGCCATGTCGGCGCGCATGTTCGGCGAGTTCTGCCTGCCTGGTTTGGTTGATCTTGCTCAAACCTATGGCGGCTTATTCATGCATTGCTGCGCCAACGCTGATCACCAGTACGGCAACTTCAAACAGATCCCTAACCTGCGTGGCCTGAACCGCGTGTTTCAGCACCCGGGCCCGCGACCTGCCATCGAGATCTTCTCGGGCCAGACCGTGCTGATAGTGGCCTGGACCGAGGAGGATAAAGTGCTGGAGATGCTTGACATGGCCCTACCAGACACGCGCTTTCTGTTCAACATGCCTGGCCAGCCGCTGGAGCAGGCGAAGCGCACTCTGGAGCGGCTGCGCGAACGGTGCTCACGGGTGTAAAGAATGCCTCAATGAGGGCTCGGCCTGACAAGGCACTCCAGGGGCTCAGTGGTTATGATCGCAGACTCGAAACCTCGTATCACTTACCTGCTCAATGGTTGGTGGGACTTCCAGCCCGTAGAACATCCCGACCTTGCTACGCCGCTATGCCCTGAGTCTGTGCCAACTCAGGGGTGGAGTGAACATGCTTACCTGGTGCCTGGTTTCTTCACCGACCATTTCTATCCCGAAACATGGCGCATCAGCCGTAGTGGTTGGATGCGCACCGGTTTTCTGGTGCCCGAACTGTGCCCTGATTACCGCGCGTATCTGACCGTCAAGGCGGCCATTCCTAAGGCCCATGTCTTTGTGAACGGCCGCAAGGTCGCTGAGCAGGACGATATGTTCATCGGCGACGAGGTGGACGTGACCCACGCCATGCGCGCTGGCGAAAACGAGCTGGCTGTCTTCTTGACCGAGCATCAGACCTTCCCCCATCCGCACACCGGCGAGCTCAAGCTCGTGGATGTGCCCTGGGGCTGTTGCATTGCGCAGCGCCAGGCCGGCATCTGGCAGGATGTCACCCTGGAATGGCGGTCGGCGGTTCACATCGCTGATGTGACCATCGTGACCTCTGTCCGGGAGAGCCGTATTGCCATCACCTACGAGGTGCGCAACACTGGTCCTGCGCCTTTCGCCGGGGTGCTCTCGGCCTCGGTGTATGACGGCGAACGCATCGCCTTGAGCCTCCCGCCGGCTGAAGTGGATGTGGCCCCCGGCGAAGGGCGGCAGGTGGCCCTTGCTATGCCGTGGACCGATTACCAGCCCTGGCAAGTGGAAGATCCTCACTTGTATCATCTGGTGTCCGAGCTGCGGAACGGTAGCCAGATTGTGGACGTGCTCGTCACGCGCTTCGGCTTTCGCGAGGTCTGGATTGAAGGGCACCGCATCATGCTTAATGGCCGGTCACAACGCTGGTACGGCGAGTGGTGTCACAAGGCCCACGCGCACTGGCTGCGGCCGGAATATGTGCGCCAGTGGTATCAGCAGTTGCGTGATGCCCATATGAACTATGTACGTATGCATACCTTCCCGCACCCAGAGTACTTCCTGGACATTGCGGACGAGATGGGGGTGCTGGTATGTCAGGAGACAGCACTTTACGGCTCATTTGAAGGTGCTCTTGACACTCCGCGGCTGTGGCCGGCGGCTGCTGCCCATGTGCGTCGCATGGTGCGCCGCGACAAAAACCATCCTTCTCTGGTGCTTTGGAGTGTCGAGAATGAGATGCGCTGGGCACTACGTACCATGCCGCGCGCCCGAGAAGAACTACCCAGATTACGCGAGCTCTTCAATACCCTCGATCCTACCCGGCCGGCCTATCATGAGGGAGACAGTGCCATCTGGAGTGAGAAGCAACAGCCTATCATTTCGCGGCACTATGGCCCATCCTGTCATGGCTGGGGTTGGTGGGAACAGGATCGGCCATTACATGCCGGGGAGATGGGGCGCTGGCATTATGGATCGCCCTTTACTGCCCTCCTCTGGGCCGGGGACGAGGTATATGCCGACTATGAGGCGATGTGTCATTCCATCGCAAAGGACGCGGCCCGTATTATCGAATTAGGCCGTGCCCATGAGGTGTCATGCCTGTTCGTCTGGAACACATCTGGCCTCGACAACTTCCGGCCAGCCGAGGCCAAGACGTTCCACTGGCCCAATCCTTCCGCACCTTACGCCAAGCCCCTGGCCCATCGCCCTTACGAGAGCGAATACGCCTGGTGGTCTGATGGCCCTGGCTACCGCCCCGGCCCCAGTTTTGAGCTCATCCGCCATGCCCAACGGCCTCTGGCGTTGGTTGTTTGGCAGGAACGGACACAGTGCTACACAAACCGCTATGTCCCCCATAAGGTCTTTCTCGTCAATGACTTGCCAGAGACGGTTTCGGGCGAGTTGCGGGTACGCCTGCAACAAGATGGCCGGGTGCTCTGGGAGGCACGGGAGGGACTATCTATCCGGCCAGGCGAGACAGGGATGGCCACGTGGCTCATTCCGACAAGGGATACTGGCGAGGGCACGGCCGTCATCGTAACTACTTTTGAGAGTCCCCAAGGGCGAGATGAGGTGTGCCGACATCTGAAGATCATTGATGCTGCTCGACTTTCTGAGCACCTTGACCTGCCACCCATAGCTGTCTGGGGGCCAAGCAGGATCCTCGGTTGGCTGCGACGGCATGGGGTGGAAGTGAAGGCTCTCTCCCTTGATGCTACACCCGATCCTGTTGTCTTGCCGGTGGTGGTTGTAGGCGAGCACAGTGTGGGGCCTGGCAGCCCGGCTGTGTGTTGGTTCCATGACTATGTAGCCGCAGGAGGCCGGCTGCTGGTGCTGGAGCAGGAGCATAGCCTTTTCCCTGGTCTCCAACTGGCGCGTATGCCGATAGAGATGGCGCACGTGCGGGACCCTCAACACCCGGTGCTGGCAGGGATCGGTGAGGTAGAACTGCGCTTCTTCGGCGATGACCCCTTTGGCCTGCCCTCTTCTGATTCTTGGGTTACTATCTTTCCCTACATCAAGCCTACCGATGAGCATTTGGTCCGTCCGCTCGTGGACTGCAGCGGTGGAGATTTCGGCATCGGTGGCCTGACCTGGGCGCCGGTGATCGAGGCCCAGGTGGCCGCGGGCACGGTGATCGCCACACAGTTACGCCTGATGGATCGCCTGGATGAACTGCCTGTAGGGGATCGCTTGTTGCGCAACGCCTTGCATTACCTGGCCACCGGTGTGTCTGCTCGGCGCTTGCCTGCTCTGTCCGAGAACGAATTCCGTGTTGCCGTAGATGCGACGCTATGGCACACCTGGCCGTCGGGCCTGGCAAAGGGCTATGCTAGTAAGCTGGCCGGCTCGGAGGTGCCCTCGGCGGCTGTAGCGATCCTCAGCGGGCAGCGGATCCCAACCGCCTCAGAGGAGGCCTGGCGCAGTTTCCTGGAGGCCGGCGGCACAGTGATTGTCTGGGAGCTGGCTTCTGAAGCTAGCTCCTATTGGCAGGCAGTGGCCGGCCATGATCTTGAGCTATTCGAGCCAAAGCATGCTGTATATCAACTCATCAAACCGAGACCTCATCCCCTTACTGCCGCCATCAGTAATGAGGAGGTGTGCTGGCTGGAGAACTGGCCTTACCGTAGTACCCGTCAGAAGGAAATCATCGTCGAACGGCTGATCGTGGTTGAGGGAGGCACGAGTCTGCTGGAGAACGCAACTCGTTCGGGGTTGGATGTGCTGTATGGGGACGACAGGGCATCGGAACTGGATCGCATGCCGGCCATGAGTGCCTACTTCGATGACCCGCAACCCCGGGTCGGCGGTGGACTGGTACGAGTTGAGGTGGGACGAGGGCAACTGCTGTTTTGTCAGGTGCGGTGGCGGCCGGAGAAGCCTCAGTTTCGGCGTTTTCTGGGCCTGCTGCTGTGGAACCTGGGCATCCGAGCAGGCAGTGACATCCTCGCCGGCGAGGTTACCTCAATTGCTAACAAACGGAGTGATGGCTACCCGACAGCGATGCACGTTGTCCGTGGCCTGGACGCAGCTACTCTGTCCGAATTAGTCACTCTCACAAACCGACAGGTAGAATACTGCGGCGACAACATGATCTTTCGCTCCTGGCCTGGTTGGACCACTGTGGAGACACCTGACGGGCGATTGCGAGCTTCGACAATGCAAGGTGTGGGCACTATCTACATCGGATTGGAGGTCCATAGCCCGAAGCCGCGCAAAGTTATGGAAACGCTAGGTGGGTTACCTGGACCCGATCTCCAGACATATCTACACCTGGAGGGCGTTGGCTGTGTGCGGGCATGGATCAACGGTGCTCACCAAGAGGAAGTGATTCTGTTCCAGGATCGGCCAGTCCGGCGCCCCATAGATCTTGAGGCAGGTGCCAATCTGATACTGCTGGCCTGGGATCCGGGATCCAACGATGCAGTGTTGGGGATGCGATTCGAGGACAAGAATGGACGGGCCGAGATCACGTTTCTTTTCCAGTGAATGCAACAAAATCGGGGACATAGGGGAAGGGAAATCGAGATTATAAGGGTATTCTGGGCGGCGAAGCCGCCCAGAATACCCCTTTCAAAGGATTCCCCCGCCCCCAATCGGTGGCGGGGGCTAGGGGGTGGGGGCACAGCGTAGTGCAACTGCGTAACTCCTGTTAGTTATAGAGGTGAAAGATGCATACGGAGATCACATCAACAGCTTCTGAGGAGAGGGTTTTCTACGTCTCTCTCGAAGGTGACGATGCCTGGTCAGGGCGTTTCCCTTCTCCTAATTCCAGCCGTACCGATGGCCCTTTTGCCACACTGCAGCGGGCACAAAGTGTTGTGCGCGAGCTGAAGCGGGAGAAGAGACGGCTGCCTGGCCCAGTGACCGTGTACGTACGCGGCGGCACCTATTTCCTGAGCGAGCCCCTGGTCTTCACGCCCGAAGATTCTGGCACAGAAACAATGCCCGTGGCTTATATGGCCTACCCTGGCGAGCATCCTATCCTCAGCGGCGGACGACGTCTCACTAATTGGCAAAGGACACTCGTAGATGAGCGTCCGCTGTGGACGACCAACCTCCCTGAGGTGCGCGAGGGCAAGTGGTTCTTTCGTCAACTGTGGGTCAATGGACAGCGACGCCGGCGGGCGCGGCATCCCAATCAAGGTTATCTCCGCGTGGAAGAGCGGCTGGACCATCCCGAGCAATGGCTTGAGGGGCAGAATCGCTTTCGATTCCATGAAGGTGATCTGAAGGCATGGCCAACAGCCTCAGCAGCCGAGGTGGTAGTGATGAACCGCTGGGTGGAATCGCGCCTCCCCATCGCGAGTATAGACGAAGCTGAGCAGGTGATCTCCTGCCATCGGCGCAGTGTCTTCCGTCTCGACCCAGATGACCTCTACTATGTTGAGCACGCTCTCGAAATCCTGGATACGCCGGGCGAGTGGTTTCTCGACGCGGAGACGGGAACGCTTTACTATTGGCCCTTGCCCGATGAGGATCCTAACCAGGCGGAGATCATCGCGCCAACGCTAACGCAAGTGGTACGGATAGAGGGTGAGCCACGGAAAGACCTGTGGGTGGAGCACCTTCTCTTTCGCGGCCTTACCTTTACTCATACTGAGTGGTATTTCCCTCCAAGGTGTCGAGGGGAGGGGCCCGGCTCGGATGTGGGTGGCTTTCCCCAGGCTGCAGTGGGCGTGCCCGGCGCGGTGTACGGCGAGGGAGCACGTCAGTGCACCTTCGCGGACTGCACGATTGCTCATGTGGGCACCTACGGCCTGGAACTGGCCCGGGGTTGCCAGGGCAATCGGATCCTTGGCTGCGAGATCGCCGACCTGGGCGCAGGAGGCCTGAAGATCGGCGAAACGGTGATTCGCGAGAATACCAGCGAGCAAACTCACGACAATGAGATCTCCGACTGCCACATTTACGACGGCGGGCACATCTTCCATAGCGCTGTTGGTATCTGGATAGGCCAGAGTTACGGCAACCGCCTGCTCCACAATGAAATCGCTGACTTCTACTACACGGGCATCAGCATTGGCTGGACCTGGGGCTATGAGCGGTCGCTGGCGGGCAACAACCTCGTAGAGTTCAACCATGTGCACCACATTGGCATCCGCAGCGATGGAGACGGGCCAATCCTGAGCGACATGGGCGGCATCTATACGCTGGGCATCCAGGAAGGAACGGTTATCAGCAATAACCTGTGGCATGATATTGCCGGCATCCGCTATGGCGGATGGGGCATTTATTTTGACGAGGGCAGCACAGGCATTGTAGCCGAGAACAATCTTGTTTACAACACAACGCACGGTGGTCTTCATCAGCACTACGGCCGCGCGAATATCGTCCACAACAACATCTTCGCCTACGCGCGAGATCATCAGCTTCAGGCATCACGTGGTGAGAACCACCTGCGCTTCCGGTTTGAGCGAAACATCGTCCTTGGGAACAGCGAACAATGGCTGACGGGCGAGGTGGACTTCAACTTCGTCTTTGACCACAATTTGTATTGGCGCGAGGGGGGTGGGCCTCTTCGGTTCGGCAATTTAACCTGGGATGAATGGCGAGCAAAGGGCATGGATGAACACTCACTCCTTGCTGATCCGCAGTTCTGCGCCCCCGAGCGGGGGGATTTCCGGCTGCAACCTGGCTCACCGGCACAGCAGATTGGCTTTCAGTCGTTTGATCTGTCCCCGGTTGGCCCCCGTCCCCGGCCCGATTTAACATGTGTTTGGAGGCTGATATAACTCGCATTCGGGATGGTTCAATTCACCGAGAAAGTTGGTTTACTTTTTGCGGTCATTAAAATTGGCGGCCCAGAGCCCTCACCCTTCCCCCCGCCCACCTCTCATAAGGGTAGGTTTTTGCAGGGTTGGGAGGCTGCCCGGCGATAAATCACCGGGCTAAGAGGGCGAAACCCCCCTCGGGCCGAGGGCCCTCGGGACCGAGGCCTTCGGGGCTAGATTCTTAGCCTGCAGGGCTTCGCTCTTTCAGCCCGGACGTTCACGTCCGGGCCTTCTGGCGAAAAACCTACCCTTGTGAACCCGCCTCCTCCCCTCTTCCGTTCGCCTTCGGCAGCGGGAGAGGGGAGGGGGAGAAAAAAGGGTTTGCGGCGGCCAAAGGCCGCCGCAAACCCCCTCCATCCTATTCCCCTCTCTCCCCCTGGCCGCAGGCCAAGGGGAGAGAGGGGACAAAGGGGTGTGAGGGGCAATGAAGGCCCGAGGGGTAGAAAGTGTTAACCGATTTTGAACCATCCCTCGCATTCTCTGAGTAATCCGGTGAAGTGCCAGACACTTAATAGCAAAGCCCCTACAGATTGCGATGACAAGATAGCTCAATGAACGACGGGAAGAGGTTAGAAATCGCTCCATACCTGGAGAAGCTGGAGGCGATAGTAGATCCTTCGCATGTGGCGCGTACCAGGACCCTACAACGTCGCGCCTTCGCTTTTCAGCCAGTAGAACACATCCCGACGGTGATCCACTACCCGTTATCTGAGGAGGAGTGGCCGGATTTCGACTTCGAGGAGATCTTCCATGATGTAGCCAAGATGTTCCTGCATCAGTTGCGCGATGTCTATGTCGGCGCGAAGCTGCAAGATGATCGGCTTTACGGCATTCGGGCTAACTATGGCACCGGCATCATCGCATCGCTCTTTGGCTGCCCAACGATGACCTTCCGCGATTCTCTGCCCATTGCACTGGCGGTCCCGCATGACGAGCTGGCCCATATCCTTGAAAACGGCGTGCCTGACCTGCAAAGTGGGCTGGTGGGGCGGGCTCTAGACACTGTTGCCTACTATCGGGAGATGCTGGCTCCATACCCCCGCTTACAGCAGGTTGTGGGCTCGCAGCTGCTCGATATCCAGGGACCGTTCGACAATGCCAGCATCATCTGGGGTTCTGGGATCTTTGCCGCCATCTATGACCAGCCCCAGCAGGTTATACGGCTGATGGAGGTCGTTACCCAGACGATCAT
>DAOTZS010000075.1:0-30284 GCA_034434335.1 Anaerolineae bacterium | reverse complement strand
TCTCGGCCATACCCCCTGTGACTTTCTCGCGCTGGGTCTCCAGGCGCACGCTCATGCGGCCTTCGGTCATGCGGGCCAGCAGGATGTTGGCTTCGGTTTCGATTTCGGGGATGGCACTTTCGATGATCATGGCCTGCAGGCCCCTTTTGCTGAAGGCTTCCTGGAGCTCGTGGTAGATGCCGATCTCCGTGTTCAGGGCGTTGAGACGCTTATACAACCCGGCGCGGCGCTCAACCAGGGCGTCCAGGGCGCTGAGCTGCTGAAGGGCAGCCCCCTCGCGGCGACGGGCTTCACGTTCGGCCTGGGCAGCCTCCGAGACGGCAGCGTCAGCGCGTGCCAGGGCCTCCTCGAGCCGGGGCAGCTCTTCGACCGCGCGGGCGAGCTGGTCGGCCGTGGCCTGGTCGGCGGCGACTTCCGCGATGCGGCGATCGAGCTGGCCGCGCAGGGCTTCTACCCGGGCCCGGGCATCTTCGATGCCGTCGAGCGCGGGCAACAGTTCGCGCTGGTAGCGTGCATCAAAGGGGCGCAGGCGGTCAACCTCCGCACGCACGCGAGCATGGGCCGCGGGGTCATAGCCGATGGCGTCCAGTTGCGCCTGCAGGTGAGCCAGCCGGCCGCGCTCATCCGGCGCGTAGTCCTGGTCGGCCAGCCGGCGGGCGACCTCGGCCATTTCGGTGGCCAGACGGCTCTGTTCCGCTGCCGCAGCCTGCCCCTCGGCAAGCGAGGTCTCGAGCTGAGCCAACCGGCGTTGCCGGGCATCGCGCAGGCGCAGCTCCTGTTCCAGGCCGATCTTTTCCTGTTCCAGGGCTGCCCGTTGCTCGGTAAGGGCCTTGATCTCGGCGCTCAGGGTGAGGTAGCGCTCAGCCAGGGCATCCCGCTCGCCGGCCAGCTCCTCCAGGATTTGGTCGCGATGAGCCGGGGTGAGGCCCTGCCCGCACAGGGGGCAGGTGGCAGCCTCGCGCAGGGCAGCGATCTTTTCGCTGGCCAGCCGGCCATCAGCCTCGACGCGCTTGTGCTCGGCCTTCAGGCCGGCCAGCCTGGCCTCCAGGCCACGCAGTTCACCCTCGATTACCTCGCGGCGCGCGTGCCGCGCGTCCAGGTATTGCAGGATGGCGCGCACCTCCTCCAGCTCGCCAGCCTGCTCCTGGCTCAGCGCGATCTTGCGGCCCAGCTCGGCGTAGCGGTCGGCCAGGCGGCGCTGTTCGGCCTCCAGGCTGGCCCGGGCCTGGTCCACCGCCCGTTGTAGGCTGGCCAACTGCTCCTGAAGCTGGGTATGGCGTCGCAGGCGAGCATTCCACTGTTCATCCTCTTGTCTTGCCTGTTCCAGGGCTGCCCAGCCGGCTTCGATCTCGTTCCGCTGGGCCAGCACAGCCATGAACTGCTCCACGCGCTTCTCCGCGGCAGCAAGCTGGCGCTGCAGGTCGCCCAGTTCGGCCTGGCTGCGCTCCAGGCGGCGGCGCAGGTCGGCTAATTGCTGGGCCTGGCTGCGCAATCCCATGACCACCTCGCGCACCCGGGCCTGTTCGAGCTCGGCAGCGCGCAGGCGCTCGACAGCTTCGGCCACCGCCCGCTGGGCCGCGGCCAGTTGAGCCTCGTATTCCTGGCGGCGTGCCAGCTCGGCCTCGATCCAGCGGATGTCGGCCTGGACCTGGGCTGCCTGCTCCTTCAGGGCCTGGGCCATCTCCCTGGCTCGCTGTTCGTACAGGGCGTAGCGGTCCAGCCCCAGGATGTCGGCCAGGATCTGCTTGCGTTCGCTGGCGGTCTTGAGGGTGAAGGAGTCGGCCTTGCCCTGGAGCAGGAAGGCCGAGTTAACGAAGGTCTCGTAGTCCATGCGCAAGAGGCGCACGATCTGAGCCTGGCGCTCGCGCACTCCTCCCTCATCAAGGGGCTGCCATGCTCCTCCCTGCTCGTTCCAGACGTAGAAGTGCAGGGCAGTCTGGCCGCGGCCCCTTTTGCTGCGCTGCCGCCACACGCGATAGCGCTGCGGCCCAAGGGAGAACTCAAACTCCACCCACATCTCGTTTTCGCCCAGGCTGATGAGGTCATCGTCGCGCGAACTGCGCGCCCTCCCCCACAGCGCCCAGGTCATGGCATCCAGCAACGCTGATTTGCCGTGGCCGTTGTCGCCGGCCAGACAGGCCAGATGCATGCCGCTGAAATCCAGGCTTTGCTCGTTGCGATAGCACATGAAGTTATACAGGCGCAGGCGCTCGGGGATCATGGTCCTATCCTCCGCTGTCCAGGGCCTTGAACCATTCTGCCACCTTCACCACATCGGCATTGCCGCCGCTGATGATCACGCCCACCCGTTTGCCGCTCAGTGGGTAGCGCTGGCTGAACAGCGCGGCCAGGCCCAATGCACCGGTCGGCTCGACCACCAGCTTCAACCGCGTCCAGACGAAGTGCAGGGTGCGGATCAGGTCCTCGTCGGAGACGGTCAGCATGTCGTCCACGTAGCGCCGGATGAGGGGGAAGGTGTAGTGGCCCAGGGATGGCGTGCGCGCGCCGTCGGCGATGGTGTCTGGGTTGTGTACGGTGTGCAAGACACCCGTCTTGAATGAGCGAGTGGCGTCATCCCCGGCCTCAGGCTCAACCCCGATCACCTTGCACGCCGGACACAGATGCTTGGCGGCCACGGCGCAACCGCTCAGGAGCCCACCGCCTCCACAAGGGACGAACAGGTAGTCCAGGCCGTCAGGAGCCAGCTCTTCGAGCAACTCTTTGGCGGCGGTGCCCTGGCCGGCAATGATGTGGGGGTGGTCGTAAGGCGGTATCACCACATAACCGTGCCGCGCGGCCAGCTCTTGGGCGATCACCTCACGGCTGGCCACCTGCGGGTCGTAGAGCACGATTTGGGCACCGTAGTCCCGCGTGGCTGCCAGCTTCTGGGGTGGCGCGGTCTGGGGCATGACAACGGTGGCCCGCATGCCCGTGAGCTGGCAGGCCAAGGCCAGTGCCTGGGCATGGTTGCCCGACGAGTACGTGATGACCCCGGCCTCACGCGCGGCCTGGCTCAACTGGCTGACGGCGTTGAAGGCCCCGCGGAATTTGAAGGCCCCAGCCCGTTGAAAGTTCTCGCACTTGAGAAACAGGCGGTTGCCACACGCGGCATCCAGCAGCCGCGAGGTAACCACCGGGGTGCGGTGAGCCACACCCGCGATGCGCTCGCCGGCCGTCACGATGTCCTCGAAGGTCACGTACTCGCTCATCTGCCCTGGCCATTCCCTGCACTATACGTGTCAGAACCCCTGCAACTGGCTCAGGTCGGCCAGGCCGTCGGGTAAAGCTGCCACGTGCTGCACCAGCGCCAACCGCGCCTGGCGCAGCAACGGGTCCTCGGCCATCACCAGAATGTCTGTAAAGAAGCGATTGATCGGCTCTTGCAGTTCTCGCAACACCTCGCCCAGAGCTTGCACCCCACTGGCACCGGCGCGCCATGCGCTGGCGCGCTGGCTTACACTCTGATAGACCTGGTACAACTGCTGAGCTGCTGGCTCTGTGTAGAACTCGGGTGCCAGGGGGTAGTGCTCCTCTATCCCGCGCACGATGCGCTTGCAGCGCGCATAGGCGATCAGCATCTGGGGCCAGTCGGCCGTTGAGACCAGGTCTGCCAGGTCGCGCGCGGCCCTGGCCGCGCGATAGGGGTCGTGGCTGCGTTCGGCCAGCACCGCGCTCACCACGTCGTGGGGCAGGCCCTGGTCTCGCAGCAGGGCATACAGCCGATCCCGGATGAACGTCTGCACCTCGGCCAGGACCTCTTCGCCGGCAGCTATGGGCAGGAGGCCGGCCGCGGCTTGCAAGGCCGGGCGCAGGTCGAAAGGTTGCTCCCTGCCGACCAGGGCCTGCACCAGCCCCAGGGCTTCCCGGCGCAGGCCAAACGGGTCGGCGGTGCTGGTGGGGGCCAGGCCAGCGGCAAACAGCCCCACCAGCGAGTCCAGGCGATTGGCGATGCCCAGGGCCAGCCCGGGCCGCGTCTGGGGCAGGGCATCGCCCTGAAAGCGTGGCAGGTAGTGTTCGTAGATGGCCTGTGCCACCTCTTCCGGTTCGCCAGATAGGCGGGCATACTCGCGGCCCATGATCCCCTGCAGGGCGGTCAGCTCGACCACCATCTGAGTCGCCAGGTCGCTCTTGCACAGGCTGGCAGCCCGGCTGAGGGTCGCCAGTTCGGCCTGGTCCAGCCCCAGCAGTCGGCCGATCTCCGGCGCCAGGCGCTCCAGCCGGCGCACCTTGTCCAGCATCGAGCCCAGCTTCTCCTGGAAGGTCAGGGTGGCCAGCCTGGGCGTGAAGTCGGCCAGCGGGCGAGAGGTATCGGCCCTGTAGAAGTAAGCGGCATCGGCGTAGCGGGCCCGGATGACGGCCTCGTTGCCGGCGCGCACTGTATCCAGGTAGTCGGCCGGGCCGTTGCGCACGGTGATGAAGTAGGGGAGCAGGTTGGAGTTAGTAGATTGGTAGACGGGTAGACTGGCGGCCTGATTTCCCAACCTGCCGACCACCGGAAAGTACCGCTGGTGCTTCTTCATCACGGTGATCAGCACTTCCTGGGGCAGGCGCAGGTATTCCGGCTCGAAGCTGCCGCGCAGAGCAGTGGGCTGCTCAACCAGGTCTGTGACCTCATCCAAAAGGGCGGGGTCGTCGGGGACCTGACCACCCACCTCGGCGGCCAGGGCATCCACCTGGGCCTTGATGGTGGCCCGGCGGGTATCGCGATCCACGATGATATGGTGGGCAGCCATCAGGGGCAGGTAGGCATCGGCATGGGTTACTTCCAGCGTGGGGGAGCCTTCGCAGCGCGGCCCGCGCGTGACGCGGCCGGCGGTCAGCCCGGCATAGGTGAAGGGTACGAGCGCGTCCCCCAGGAGCGAGACAAACCAGCGGATCGGCCGCGAGAAGGAAACGTTGCTGGCGTTCCAGCGCATGGCCTTAGCGAAGCGCAGCCCGCCAACCAGGCCGGGCAGTGCTTCGGCCAGCACCTCGGCTGTCGGCCGGCCGGCCTTGCGCACCGTCGCGTAGACGTAGCGGCCGGCCCCTTCCTCCCGCACCGTGAGGGAGTCCAGCGACACCCCATATTTGCGGGCGAAGCCGATAGCGGCCTGGGTGGCAGTGCCCGTTTTGTCGAAAGCGCGGTCGGCCGGCGGCCCCTTGACCAATGTCTCCTCGTCGGACTGGCGCGGGGCCAGCTCCTTGATCAGCACCACCAGCCGGCGCGGGGTGCCGCTGATAAAGAGCTCGCCGTGGGCCAGACGCAATTCATCTAGCAGCCTGGGGACGGCTACCTTGAGCTGGCTTATGGCATCGGCTACGTCGCCCGCGGGGAGCTCCTCCGTGCCGATTTCGAGCAGATATGTCGAAGGTTCCGGGCTCCAGGTTGCAGGTTGAGACGCCTGACCCCCGACCTGCGACCTGGCACTCTCAACTTGTAACCGGGAACTTTCGCCCAGCCATGGATATTCCTCGCGCTGGCGCTGCTCAACATAGGCCACTGACACCTGGCGGGCCAGGTCGCGCATGCGGGCAAAGTAGTACTGTCGCTCGGTAACGCCAATAGCCCCACGTGCATCGAGCAGGTTGAAGGTGTGAGAGCAACGCAGGACATAATCGTGAGCCGGGATCACCAGGCCGTGCTCCAGGCAGTTCCTGGCCTCGGCCTCAAACAGCTCATACATCTGTTTCAGCCGGCCGACATCGGCGATCTCGAAGTCGTACTTGCAGTGCTCGATTTCGGGGGTCTTCAGGATGTCGCCGTAAGTTCGCCCTCCGTCCCAGGTGATCTGCCACACCTCCCGGACCCCCTGCAGATACATGACGATGCGCTCCAGGCCGTAGGTGTATTCGACCGGCACCGGGTCGAGGGGGAAGCCGCCAGCCTGCTGGAAATAGGTGTACTGGGTGATCTCCAGCCCGTCGAGCCAGACTTCCCAGCCCAGGCCCCAGGCGCCCAGGGCCGGCGATTCCCAGTTATCCTCCACAAAGCGGATGTCATGCTGACGATAGTCAATGCCGAGGGCTTCCAGGCTGCGCAGGTAGATCTCTTGCGCGTCGGCAGGGGCCGGTTTGAGGATGACCTGGAACTGGGTGTGCATCTGCATGCGGTTGGGGTTCTCGGCATAGCGGCCGTCGTCGGGGCGGTAGCTGGGCTCGACGTAGGCCACTTTCCACGGCTCGGGGCCCAGCACGCGCAGCACCGTGGCCGGGTTGGCGGTACCCGCGCCCACTTTCTCGCTATACGGCTGCCAGATCAGGCAGCCCTGGTCGGCCCAGAAGGCCTGGAGACGCATGATTACTTCTTGGAAGGTCAATGGTTTTGCGTTCATAACGTTCTCTATGTGGGAGAAATGCTGAGTGTGCAGACGGCCCTAAAATGCTATACGGGATGAAGCGATCCTCCAGCCAGCACCGGAGGGAGTAACTACGCCCTCAGTTCGCCAGTGGCTAAAGGCATCACGCATGGCAGCAAAGGCACCTCGATCAAAGAGAACTATCCCGTATTCCAAAGCCTCGAGAAGCAAGGGGTGGAAATCCGTAAACATCTGCTCCCACGCAGCCTGGTTATAAGGGAACACCTCGATATTCCCATCCACCAGAAGCGAGAATTCATAAATGCGGTCTATGAGGCGCTTCCCATCCTCTCCTCGCAGGCCGATCAGGAGATCGTAGTCGCTGCCCAAGGACTAGTTTCCTTTGGCCATGGATCCAAAGAGGACGACGAATTCCACTTCGTCACGTCGGGTATCGAGCAGACGTTTCAGGAAGTGCTCCAACTTCCCCACTTCAGGGCGGTCCGGCAATAACGCTTTCAGCCCGATACAGATCGCGGGCTGCCTGTAACTCGGCATGGGCTTCCCGTAACCAATCCTGATCGCGTTGCATTTTCCCCTCTACTCTTTGTCGCCACTTCTACACAAGCGATTCACGTTCTCCGCCTGCTGGGCCAGGTAGCGCTCCAGTTCAGCGCTGGCGGCCTCCAGGTCTCCCCAGCGTTGGTCTGCTTTGGCCTGGCCGGCCTTCAATGCTTCCTCCACATCAATGCCGCATTGGTAGGCCAGCTTGAATACGAAGACGAGGAGATCTGAAAGTTCGGTGGCCAGCTCTTCGCGAATTTCCTCTGGGCTGCCCCCATTCTTGTATCCCTCGAGCTGCAGCACGAGGCGGGCCACCTCGCCCAGCTCCTCCAGGGCGTGGATCAACGTGTGGGCCGGCGATACGCGGTCCCAGCCGCGCGCCCTGTCCCAGGCCTCAAGCCATCGCTGATAGTCACGGATGTACATCGGAATATCACCCGAACATATGTGATAGACCTGTACGGTTATAGAAGCGGGACTGAACTCCCGCGCTGAGAGAGCAAAGCCCCATTGGGGCTAAAACCAGCCCGTAGGGCTTCACTCTTTCGGCCCAGAGCTTTGGCTCTGGGCACCCCTGACGTATGACAAAGACCAGTATATCATCCCGTACCCATGAGGCCAAAATCAGCCTCTGGATGTAGGGCAAGCTTTAGCTTGCCATCATCCTGTAGAGCAAGCTTCAGCTTGCCATCATCCTGTAGGGCCAGCTTTAGCTTGCCATCAGCCTGTAGAGCGAGCTTCAGCTTGCCACCATCCTGTAGGGCAAGCTTTAGCTTGCCATCATCCTGTAGAGCGAGCTTCAGCTTGCCACCATCCTGTAGGGCCAGCTTTAGCTTGCCATCATCCTGTAGAGCAAGCTTCAGCTTGCCACCAAGATGGGGCGCGCTTCCAACCCGCCTCACGTTGCCGCGGTTTAGAGCTGCCGCCCAGAGGGCTGGTAACGGAAGAGACGCTACGGAGACTACCTGTGAGGAGCGCGATAATGCGCATAACAGATCAGTCAAGGCAGCGTGTACGCGGTTGGGATATCGGCCCATCGCAGCCGCGCTTTGACGCCCCCTGATCGTTGTGATAAACTTAATGCGGCGGAGGCCAGCCGTTCAGATGAAGAACAACATGCGTTCAGCGCGCAATAACCTGATCTATATCGGCCTGGTGATCGTCCTGGCCGTGTTCTTGTTCGGGTCCCTGATGCGCAATGGCGAGAGCCTGCCCGTGGTAGACATCAGCCAGGTTGCCCAACAGGCACGCAAGGGAGAGATCGCGCGCATCACAGTGGATGGCGAGGACCTGTTGGTGGAGTTTACCAACGGAGCGAAGGTCAAGTCGCGCAAGGAAGATAACGCCAGCGTGGTGGAGACGCTGCGCAATCTGGATGTGCCGGAAAGTGCCTTCGGCAATGGGCCCAATCAGATCCAGATCAGGGTCAAGCCTCCTTCCCTCTGGACCAACCTGGGACCAATCCTGGCTTCGGTGTTGCCCGTGCTGCTGCTGGCCGGCTTCTTCATCTTCCTCATGCGCCAGGCGCAGGGGGCCGGCAACCAGGCTTTTTCCTTTGGCAAGAGCCGGGCGCGCGTCTTCACCGGCGACAAGCCCACCGTGACCTTCGACGATGTGGCCGGCGCCGACGAGGCCAAACAGGAGCTCCAGGAGGTGGTGGAGTTCCTCAAGGAGCCCCAGAAGTTCGCCTCCCTCGGTGCCCGCATCCCCAAGGGGATACTGCTGGTGGGCCCCCCGGGCACGGGCAAGACGTTGATGGCCAAGGCCATCTCCGGCGAGGCCGGGGTGCCCTTCTTCTCCATCTCCGGGTCGGAGTTTGTGGAGATGTTCGTGGGGGTGGGGGCCAGCCGGGTGCGCGATCTGTTTGAGCAGGCCAAGCGCAACTCCCCCTGCATCGTGTTCATTGATGAGATTGATGCGGTGGGACGGCAGCGGGGGGCGGGCTTGGGGGGCAGCCACGATGAGCGGGAGCAGACCCTGAACCAGATTTTGGTGGAGATGGACGGCTTCGACACCGACACCAACGTGATCCTCATCGCGGCCACCAACCGGCCCGACATCCTCGATCCGGCGCTGCTGCGGCCTGGCCGCTTTGACCGGCAGGTGGTGATGGACCGCCCCGACATGAGGGGGCGGGAGGCGATCCTCAAGGTGCATGTGCGGGGCAAGCCTTTGGAGCCCAACGTGGACCTGGAGGTGATCGCCAAGAGCACGCCTGGCTTTGTGGGGGCGGACATTGAGAACCTGGTGAACGAGGCGGCCATTCTGGCGGCGCGGCGCAACAAGCGTAGCATTGGCATGGCCGAGTTCGAGGAGGCCATCGAGCGGGTCATCGCCGGCCCCGAACGCCGCAGCCGCATCATCTCAGACAAAGAAAAGGAGATCATCGCTTACCATGAGGCTGGCCATGCCCTGGTCAGACGCATGTTGCCCAAGTGCGACCCGGTGCATAAGATCAGCATCATCAGCCGGGGCATGACCCTGGGCTACACTATGGCCCTGCCCGAACAGGATCGCCTTCTGATCAGCCGGGCCAAGTTTGAGGATGACCTGGCCGCGGCCCTGGCAGGCCGTGTTGCCGAGGAGATGATCTTCCAGGACATGACCAACAACGCTGTAGACGACCTGGATAAGGTTACCAAGATCGCACGCGCCATGGTCACCCAGTATGGGATGAGCGACAAGATGGGGCCGATGGTGTTTGGACAGAGGCACGAGCTGATCTTCCTGGGGCGGGAGATCGGCGAGCAGCGCAACTACAGCGAGCAGGTGGCCCGGGAAATAGACAAAGAGGTAAGGCGGATCGTCCAGGAGGCTTACAACCGGGCCAAGGAGATCTTGACCAGGTACAGCGACCTGCATCACGCTATTGCCCGCAAGCTGATCCAGGTGGAAACCCTGGATGCTGAGGAATTTGAGGAGTTCTTCAAAGGTGTGCCGGGCGTGCCGCCCCGACCACCGGCACCGACCCCCTCTCAAGCTCCAACGCGCGATGGAACCCGTTCGGGCTCCAGCGAAGGCCTGGCCCAGCCAGGCAGTGACCGTCCTGCCGGAGCTCCTGCCCCCAGGCCGGCACCTGCATAAGGATGCCTCCAGCGGACCCAGAGTTCATCCCGAATTCGAGCGGCCTCTATGACAGAACTCAACGAGCAATTCCCCCTCGGATTGGCCGGCGAAGCCAGCACCCAGGTCGTGCCCGAGCTGACAGCTCGTCACCTGGGCAGCGGCACAGTGGCCGTGTTTGCGACCCCTGAAATGGTGCGCCTGATGGAGCGGGCCGCGGTCAACGCCCTCGCTGCTCACCTGCTGCCGGGCCAGCAATCGGTAGGCACCATGGTCAACGTGAAACATCTGGCCGCCACCCCTTTGGGCGCCACAGTAACCGCCCGCGCCGAACTGATCGCTGTGGATGGCCGCCGGCTGACCTTCCGCGTCACCGCGCACGATGGCCTCGACCTGATCGGCGAGGGAATCCACGAACGGGCAATCATTGATCTGGCGCGCTTTGAGGCACGCGCGAAGGCCAAACAGGCGGCTCTGCTGGGCCAGAACCAGGCCGGCAGCTAGATTTCTACCCCCCCTCCTCACCCGGTTACTGAAGCCCCCCGGAATACACCAGAGCAAACCCCTGTGGCCCGCGCGGGGCGTTGAACGCCCGCACGCGGATCTGGTAGCGTCCCAGCTCGGGCTGAGGGATGATCACCCGTTCCACGTTGTTTATCCGATCGGGCCGGCCGCCATCCTGCCCGACGGCTGAGTTGCCATAGTAGACCTTGCCAGAGGGGCTGGTCACCACCAGGTCCAGGTCGTTCACCAGATTGGGGTAGTGGCCGGCGCTGCCCGGGTAGTCCGTCCAGGCCAGGGTGATCGCCAGGGGCACCCTCGCATCGGCCACCTGGCAGGACCAACGCCAGCTCTCGCCGCTGCGCAGCCCACGGCGGTGCTCATACCAGCGCACCTGCACAGGCTCGGTCGGCTGCAAGACGCTGGCCAGGTCCAGGTGGCCCCAGCCCTGGGCGAAATCGTAGCTGCGCGCATCGGGGCTGGGAGCAGGACGCTCTGGCCGGTAGCATGCGGCGTGCAGCAAGGTAGCCTTGATCAACGCGGCGCTGGGAGTTTGGCGACGCTTGATGGTGCGCAGATATTGGCGGACCAGAGCTGCCGCCCCTGCCACCAACGGCGTGGCCATGCTGGTCCCCCCATCGAACATATAGTAGCCCCTGAGGGGCAGCGGGGCGGGCCCCCAGCCGTTGACCGCATGGTCAAGTACTTGCGAGCGCACCGAAAGGATATTGGTGCCCGGCGCGACCAGGTCTGGCTTGATGCGGCCATCCCTGGTGGGGCCGCGGCTGGAAAAGGCAGCAACATGGTCCGCGCTATCTGATGGCAGATCACTGAAGAGGGGCTCAGCCGGAAAGTCCGCCGGCCACAGCCGGCCATAGGAACGCTGATAGCCCCCCTCCCCGCGCACCGATTCTGCCGCACCTACGGTCACGCAGTTCTTGGCCGTGCCCGGAGGGGTAACACTGCCCAGATCTACCTTGCCATCCCGATCGCCATCGCTCCCGTCATTGCCGGCTGCGAAGAGGATGAGGAAATCCTGATGTTCCCACATGAAGCGGTCCACTGCCTCGGCATAATCGTCGTACACGCCGAAGCCACCACCTCCCCAACTGTTGGAGTGCACCCGCGCGCCGGCCTGATAAGCCTGTTCAAACAGCCGCACCAGGTCGGCAGGCAATCCAGCCAACCCATAGTCGGGCGGATAGCGGCGATAGCGCCGGTAGTAGTCGCGGCGATAGGCTTCCGTCCACTCCAGCTTCTGCTCGACAGCCTGGAAGACAAGCTGGGCCTCGGCAGCCAGGCCCCGCACAGCCCGGCTGCCGGCCGTCAGGGCTGCAGCTCCGTTCCCACACACCGAACCGGCGACATGAGTGCCATGGCCGGAGCGAGTGTCGGCGGGACCATCGTCGGCGCCACTGTTTGTAACCACCGTGGCCCAGTCGGAGGCCACAGGCCAGCTATAGATGGCAGCCACACGACCCGCAAAGTCTGGATGGATCGAGGCTGGGTCACCGGTGTCCAACCCCGAATCGGCCACTGCGACAATTTCGCCCCGGCCGCTAAGACCTAACCCCGCAGGGTCGATCACCTCCTCGGCACCCATCAGGCGCAGTGCCACATCGTTATAGAGCTGGCGCAGCGTGTAGCTCTCCACCGACCGCACGCCATGCAGGTGCGCCAGCCTTTCCACGCGGCTCGCCAGGTCCGGCTGCTGCGGGTCAAAGGAGACCGTGATGACCGTTGAACCGCCCTCGTAAGGACCGGGTACCCCTCCCAGCTCACGGATGCTGGGGATAGCCTGCACCAGCTCTTCGGGCTCAAAGAAGCGCACAGTAAACATAGTCGGCACTCGCTCCACGCCGGGTGCCTCAGCAGAAGGTGTACCCTCCTCACGCGCGCGACCGCGTGACAACATTGGGTCGGCCCTGAGGGCCTCGACGACATCGGGTGCCAGCCGCAGCTCCGGCTGGTAGTGCCCCACCCAGCGCACATAGCTTGGCTGAGTAGTGATCCATCGGTAAGATGCTTCCTCCAGGCCCACGATGTAGCCGTAGGGCGGGATCGGTTCGTGCAGGGTGCCTCCCTGGGCCTCGATTTCGGCCAGCCATTCCGGCTTGATCGGTCCAATGAACTGCACCAGGTAGTAGTGCCTGCCCGGGCCGTAGCGTTCTGGCGAAGGGCCCTCCGGCAGGGTATAGACATCGGCGGCACGGACCGACAGTCCCTTTTCAGCCCCAGCCTCGGACTCCTCTGGCTGGGGAACGGCAACGGAGCGGCCCCTCAGCTCCATGACGCGCGGCTGTTCCTGCACCTCTACTTCGTAACCCTGCATCCGCAAACGCGCCAACTGCTCAGGTGATACGTCGGCCAGCACGAAGTCATCATACTCCGCCAGAAAGGTAATCCCTTCCCTGGCCAGGCGCTTGCGCTGGCGCGACGTGGCGTAGATCAAAACAGTTTGTACCATCGGACCTTCCCCTTTCCTGGTCTGGGCACAACCCCTGACACCTGTACCCGATCGCCTCCTTGAGGGCGCTCTCAGCCATTATACCGCCAGCGCGCGGTGAGCACAAGCGCGCGCCAGGCCAGAGGTCGGCCTTCGCCGAGCCCGCAGATCAGCGCGTCAGCGCAGGTTGACGCTGTTTGCGCGGCGGCTGCGGTCTGGTAAAATGCACCTGGGGGAGAACAGCTATGCCCGAGATCCTGCGCGGGACCATCGAGCGTATTACTTACCATAACGAAGAGGATGGCTACACGGTAGCCCAGCTCTTGCCGGAAGGAAAGAACTACACCGTCACCGTGGTGGGCAACATGCTGGGCATCAACGTCGGCGAGTCGGTGGCAGTCAGCGGGGCCTGGATGGCACACCCGCAGTATGGTCGCCAATTCAAAGCCGACCAGGTGCGGACCATCTTGCCGGCCACCATCGCCGGGCTGGAGAAGTACCTGGGCAGCGGCCTGATCAAGGGGATTGGGCCGGTGACCGCACAACGCATCGTGCGCAAGTTCGGATTGGACACCCTGCGCATCATCGAAGAGGAGCCGCAGCGGCTGCACGAGGTGTTGGGTGTCGGCCGTAAGCGTATCGAGCTGATCACCCGTGCCTGGGCCGAACAACAGAAAATCAAAGAGGTGATGCTCTTCCTGCAAAGCCATAATGTCTCCACCGGCCTGGCCGTGCGCATCTACAAACAGTACGGCGATCAGGCCATCGCGGTGGTCCGGTCGGACCCCTATCGCCTGGCGCGCGAGGTCTACGGCATCGGCTTCGTCACCGCGGATAAGATCGCGCGCGATCTGGGCATTGCCGAGGACGCGCCGGAACGGGTAGCGGCCGGCGTGGCCTATGTCCTGAGCCAGGCAGCAGATGAAGGGAACGTCTATCTGCCAGACAGCGAGCTCACCCGACGGGCCAGCGAATTGCTGGGGGTGCCGCCAGAGCGGGTCGCCGAGGGGATTAGGGCGCTGAAGGAGGCCGGAGAGGTGTGGGTGGAGGAAGCGCCACCGCGCCGCTCCACTTCTGGTGCCACGCCTCAAGCGGTGACGGAGGAGCATCCTGTCTACCTTATCCCCTTCTATTACAGCGAGGTCGGTGTCACCAGCCGCTTGCGCCGGCTGGCCGAAGCCCCCGAAGAACGTCTGATCGCCTTTCGCTCTTTCGACTGGCCGGCCGCCTTCGCCGCTCTACAGGCCCAGAGCCGGATTGCCCTCACCGGGCGGCAGATGGAAGCGATCCGCGCGGCCCTGACCCATCGCATTACAGTGCTCACTGGCGGCCCAGGCACAGGCAAGACGACCACCGTGCGCAGCATCCTGCGCCTGGCTCACGCCGCCGGCGCGCGGGTGGCCCTGGCATCGCCCACCGGCCGGGCTGCCAAGCGCCTCAGCGAAGCAACGGGACATCCAGCCAAGACGGTCCACCGGCTGTTGGAGTTCAAGCCAGGCGAGGGCCTTACCTTCCAGCGTAACGAGGAGCATCCTCTCGAAGCCGATCTGGTGATCGTAGATGAGGCCTCCATGCTGGACCTGGTGCTGACCAACCATTTGCTGAAGGCCATCCCACCCGGCGCGCACTTGCTCCTGGTGGGCGATGTGGACCAACTGCCCAGCGTCGGCGCGGGGAACATCTTGCACGACATCATTACCGCTATTGAGGGCCAGGGGACATCAGATGGAGGTGCTCCGCTGCCGAACGCTGCAGTGATCCGCCTGGATACCATTTTCCGCCAACCACCTGGCAGTTACATCATTACCAATGCGCACCGTATCAACCAGGGGCGCATGCCCATCCTGGACAACCGCAACGCCACCGATTTCTTCCTGTTCCAGGAAGATGACCCCGAGCGTGCCAGCAACCTTATCGTGGAACTCGTAAGCGAGCGCATTCCCCGCAAGTTTGGGCTCCGGCCCGAGCAGATCCAGGTGCTCAGCCCGATGCACCGGGGAGAGGTCGGCGTGGCGAGCCTCAACCAGCGGCTGCAGGCGGTGCTGTGTCCGCCCCGGCCTGGCGTGCCCGAGAAGCAAATCGGAGGGCGGGTCTTTCGCCGCGGGGACCGGGTGATGCAGGTGCGCAACAACTACGATAAAGACGTGTTCAACGGCGACATGGGGTACATTTCTGCCATTGACGCCGAGAACCAGACGGTCACCGTGCGCATGGATGAGCGGGACATCGTCTACGACTTCCTGGAGATGGACGAGCTGGTCCATGCCTATGCCATCAGTGTGCACAAGGCCCAGGGCAGCGAGTTTCCGGCTGTGGTGATCCCTCTCCTGACGGCCCACTACGTGATGCTGCAGCGCAACCTGCTCTATACGGCGGTCACCCGTGCGCGGCGGCTGGTGGTACTGGTGGGCACTCCACGCGCGATTGCCATTGCCGTCCACAACAACCGGGCCCAGATGCGCTATTCAGGGCTGGCTGAACGCCTGTGCCAGATGAAGTAGGCGTACGAGGAGAAATTCCGATGCCCATCATTACCCTCTCCAGACAGCTTGGCAGCGGCGGCGATGAGATCGCCCAAAGGGTGGCAACCCGCCTTGGATTGCGACTGGTGGGCCGCGAGCTGATCAATCAGGCCGCGCGGCAGGCAGGAGTGCCCGAAGTGGCCCTGGCTGAGCTTGACGAACTGGGCCTGCTCGGCCTGAAACCCACCAGAGCTGCCATGCGCCTCTATCGGGAGAAGGTCACTGCCATCATGCACGACCTTGCCCGCGCTGGCGACCTGCTCCTCCTGGGCCGGGGTGGCCAGATAGTGCTGGCTGAGTACCCTTATACCCTGCATGTGCGGGTTATTGCCCCGCGTGCGGTGCGCATCCAGAGGGTCCAGGAGCTTGGCGGGCTTTCTCTGGAGGCAGCCACGGCCAGGGTGGACGCCTCTGACCGGGCGCGGGCGAGCTATCTGCGGCGCTATTTCGGCCTGCGCAGCCACGCGGCCGAGCTATACGACCTGGTGCTCAACACGGCCCGGCTCAGCATCGAAGCCGCCGTGGACCTCATCTGCCTGGCGGCGGAGCGGATGGCTGCCAGCAAGGAAACAGATCGCTCATGAAGGCTTCCGCACGCTCATTCGCCCATCCGGTCGAAGAGGAATTCGCCCGTATCCTCGACTTCTATGGCATCCCCTGGCAGTATGAACCTCGGACCTTTGTCCTGGAGCGGGACGAGCAAGGGAACGTGACCGATGCCTTCACTCCCGACTTCTATCTGCCAGAACAGGACCTGTACGTAGAACTCACCACCATGCAGCCACATCAGATCCGCCACAAGAACCGCAAAGTACGCCGGTTGCGCGAACTCTATCCCGATGTCAACATCAAATTGTTCAAGCGCCGTGACATCCGTTCGCTGCTGCTGAAGTTCGGTGTCGAGGATTACCCCGAAATGATGACGAATAAGCTGTGAGCGCCTGGCGCTCCTGGCGCTCCTGGCGCCAAGAGGAGCATCCGATGACAAGCATATCCATGGACTCTGAGCAGCCTGGCCTCTCACCTATGTTGCGCGACATCAGCAGGATTGTGCTCTCCGAGGAAGAGATCCGTCGGCGGGTCAGGGAACTTGGGGCCCAGATCAGCCAGGACTACGCGGGGCTGAACCCATTGCTGATCGGCGTGCTCAAGGGCGTACTGTTCTTCATGAGCGACCTGCTGCGTGCCATCACCATCCCGGTGACTGTAGACTTCATGGCCATATCCCGCTATGCCCCCAGGCAGCCGGCTAAGGGGCCGGTCCGCCTGATCAAGGACCTGGACGAGGCGGTCGAAGGGCGACACCTGCTGTTCGTCGAGGATGTCATTGATACGGGCCTGACCCTGAGCTATCTGTTGCGCACCCTGAAGGCGCGCAACCCGGCCAGCCTGGAGGTGTGCACACTGTTCAACAAGCCTGAACATCGCCTGGCCGACATCCCCCTGAAATACAAAGGGTTTGACCTGCCAGATCGCTTTGTAGTGGGCTACGGGCTAGACTACCAGGAAGGGTATCGGCATCTGCCGTTTGTGGGCGAGCTAAAACCGGAGATTTTGAGGTTGGGCCGATCGGGCAGCGAAGATGTAAAAAGGGCCAACCTGGAGAAGGCTGGCCATTAAAACAGAGGGGCCCCAAGCAACCATCTGGTTCTCTCGTCCCCTGGCCCACGTTTGTCTCGCCTTGTCAGCTTTATTACCTGCGCTTCCTTGCGGTTAGGCAAGGGCTTTTCAGGTTAGCTGGCGAGAGTTCCAGGTTCTCTGGAGCACTTCGGGCTAAGGACAACCAGTGATTTCTCGGGGCTCCCTCACCACAGATCCGACAACTGACTAGCTCAACCTGCCTCCGATTTCTGGTGGACTATCTTTTGGTTTTTCACCATCAGATTGAACCACCGTACTTTCTTCTTGCCTTGGTCTACACCCAATCAGCTATCTTCCCTGTGGCGCTATAAGTATAGCAGCCCGGATCGTCTTTGTCAATAGGTTGGCGCTAGATTTTAAGGTCGAGTTTCGCAGCCCCTCTTGCACTGCGCGACTTGCAGGGTCGTCCCCTCAAATTCGCCCCCTGATCAATCTGGTGGTACAATGCATGCGCGCCAGGGGATCATCGGGTGAAAAGTCAATGGCGCGTGGCGCCGTTTCAGCGAACCCGGCGGGAACGGCCAATTCAATGTCTCAGGTAAGCAGGAGAAAGGACTACTATGAACAACAATGGGACGGAAGCGGAATTCGAGCGCTTCCCGGACTTCGACGAGGAACCAGATGAGGAGTTGCTGGTCACTTTGGATGACGACGCCCGCGCCGAGCTCGATGAACTGCTGGGGCTGCAGGTGCTCGGGCTGGAGCTGTGGGAAGGGGCGGAGGAAGAGGAGGGCCAGGAGCAAACTCCGCCCGAGGAGCAGGAAGTCTTCGACTGCGACCTGTTCCTGGAAGATGGGCTGGCCCTGGAGCTCTACGCGGCGATGGCCTACCCTGACCCGGACAGCGGGCCAACCCGGGGCATCGACGATATCTTCGAGGTAGTGGGCAAACTGGTGGATGACGAGCTGGCCCTGATGGACTACGACCAGGCCGACGAGGAAGGCGGGCTGGCGCTGGCTTTCGGCACAGAAGACGAGATCAGGCTGGTTCTCACTGCCAGCGCATGGGCCGTCAGCGAGTGGGAGCCCGATGAGCTGGCCGGCAAGGAAGAGGGCGCCTAGTATTCTGTCACAGCTCATTTGATGGGCAGGCCAGCCGTACGGCAGGGGTCCTCAACTTGTTGGAGAGCTAGGCCAGAACTCCTTGCCCGGGCCATATCCATCAAATCGTGGTCGTCACTCCTCGCCAGGGCCAGCGCGCCAGGAGCGTGAACATCTCTTCCGATGGACGCGGAGGTGGACGGTCTGATAGACTGGCTTTTTGTGGCGCGCAATGCGCTGTGGATTGTCGGGTTGGCCATCGCTGGCGCAGCATGGAGCTATACCAGTTGGTGGGCTGCTGTGCGCAGGGTGCGGTTGCGCCATGCTCTGGGCCTGGCACTGTTCCAGGTACCCTTTGCCAGCGGCATGCTGATGTTCACAGCCAGCCTGGCCTGGGGTGCCACGCGTTGGTGGGAAAGGGTGTTGTGGAGCCTGCTCGCCCTGGCTTTTGCCCTCCAGGCAGCCACCGACTGGCGTTGGGCCAGGGCCCATGGCTGGGATGCGGCCAGGTCGCCGGCCAATCGGGCAACCTTCCCAGCTCACTCGCGCGCGGGGGATGGGGCTGCTGACTGACTTGTGGTGGCAGATCTGTCATGATAGAGAGCGGCGGCCCCGCAGCCCGTCCCGAGAGAGACGAGAGGCCACTTCCGTCGTTGGCAGTTGTTGTCATAAGAGAGAGGGAGATGGTTCAATTTGCTGGTAGAATTGGTTTACACTTTTTGCGGTCGTTAGAGTTGCCGCTCAGGGCCCCCCACCTCCTCACAGGGGAGGGGAGAAAAGGGTTTTTGCGGCGGCCAAAGGCCGCCGCAAAAACCCCCTCTTATAATCCCCCCTCTCCCCTGGCCGCAGGCCAAGGGGGGAGAGGGGCAACGAAGGCCCGAGGGGGCAGAAAGTGTTAACCGATTTTGAACCATCCCGAGAGAGGGACACTAAAATGAGATGGTTTAGCCAGAAACTGGCCTGGGCGCTTTTCCTGGTCCTGGTCGGTGTGTTTCTGCTCTTGAAGAACTTGGGGGTTTTCCAGGAGTGGGGGGATGTGATCTGGGGCGGCCTGTTTGCAGTCGTTGGCCTGGGGTTCTTGATCTGGTTCCTTTTCAACGCTGGCGGCTGGTGGCGGGCAATCCCCGGCTTTACCCTGCTGAGCATTGGGGCAATGACCGTGCTCGAGGCGCGCGGGATGGAATTGGGCCGATGGGGCGCGGGGCTGATCTTGTTCGGAGTGGCATTGGGCTTCTGGGCCTCGTTTTTAGCCCGCAAGGAGAACTGGTGGGCTATCATCCCCGGAGGAGTGCTGACTGTAGTGGGAGTGCTGGTAGGGCTGGAGGAGAGCCTGAGCCGGCTGAGCTGGCTGGGGCTCTTCTTCGTGGGCCTGGGGTTGGTCTTCGCCCTCCTCTACTTCCTGCACCCGGTCCAGCTTAACACCCGCTGGGCTGCTATCCCGATGGCAGCATTGATCCTGGTAGGGCTGGTTACGCTGGTCAGCGCGCTGAGCACAACCCAGACGGTGCTGCAGTGGTGGCCCGTGCTGTTATTGGTCGGGGGGCTGGGGTTGTTGGCCGGTTCTCTGGGCCGCGCTGGCAAGGCGCCTCCGGTGGTCGCCCCACCTGACTTCGAGGTCAGCAAGCCGGCGCCAGGGACTTCGATTTCCCAGGAGCTCCCGGCACAGGTAGCCGAGCCCGAGCCGCCAAGCAGGACAACCTCAGCCGAGAGCACGCCCCCGTCCAGCGATGAAGGTGCGGTAGATATCTATGCCCTGCTGGCCCAAAGCAAGCGGGAACCGGAAACGCCGCCCCCATCCGAGACCGATGCGCAGGAGCATGCAGACCAGAAAAGGGGGTAACAGGCTCGGCAGAAGCCAGAGCCAGGCCATTCGGTAACCAGAGTTGGCCGGGGGAAACCGCCCCTCGGGGGCCACGCGTGTTTCCACGCGGGAGAAGGGGATAGCAGATGAGAGCCAGAAAGCAAAAGACGATTCCTGTGGGGAGCCAGAGCGGCCTGTGGCCAGGGCTGATCCGCAGTGCACGCCTGGCCTGGAGGCTGATGCGTGACCCGCGGGTGGCCACCACAACCAAGTTACTGGTTCCGGCTTTGGCGGCTGCTTATGTGCTGTTTCCTGTGGATCTCTTGCCCGATCTGGTGCCGCTCCTGGGGCAGGTGGACGATCTGGTGATCCTGGCTCTGGCCGTGAGGCTGTTTATCGAGCTCTGCCCGCCTGCCGTTGTGAGGGAGCACCTGGCTGCTCTGCGTGGCCACGACAGCCAGCCTGGTCACGACGAGGCTGGAGGAGAGGTGTTGGACGGAGAGTACCGGGTCATCGAGTAGCTAATTCGTAGGGACGACTTTGGTCGTCCTGAACGCGCTCTGAGCGACTGAAGTCGCTACTACGAAGTCCACGTCTTGTGTCGCTCAGGTTGCCAAGCCCAAGCTGTGGGTGTCTCCTGAATTCGCCAGAGTTCGGTTCCTCAATCTCAGTTGTGGCCAGCAGATCGTATTCGGTGGCTCCGGTGATCTGTACCTGCACCATCTTGCCCACTGGCAATTTCCCAGGGATGATTACCTGGCCGTCAATCTCCGGCGCATCGCGGTAGGAACGCGCCACAGAAACGGGCCCCCTTAGCTCCTCGAGACGCGCGCCGGCTGCCACTCTGGCATCATCGTCCCCGCGCGCGGTCCTGTCTTGTATCTTCCCATGGGCTTCCACCAGCACATCAAGCACCCTGCCTACCTGCGCCTGGTTGCGCGCCAGGGAGATGCGCTGCTGAGCCTGCATCAAGCGCGCGTATCGTTCAGCTTTCACCTCCTCGGGCACCTGGCCTGGCATGTCGTAAGCCTTCGTGCCCGGCTCGGGGCTGAAGGTAAAAGCCCCGACCCTGTCGAATTGGATGGCGGCCAGGAAGTCCAGCAGGCCTTGAAACTCCGCCTCGGTTTCGCCTGGGAAACCCACGATAAACGTGCTGCGCAAGGCGATGTCAGGCATGGCAGCGCGCAGGCGAGCAAAGAGCTCCAGTTGCCTTTCGACATTGCTGGGCCGAGACATTCGCTTCAGCACTGCCGGATGACCGTGTTGAAGGGGGACATCCAGATAATGGCATACCCGCGGATCGCCTGCCATGACGGTGATCAGGCGCTCGGAGATGCGACCGGGATAGGCGTACATCAGGCGTAGCCACCGCAGGTCGGGCACAGCATCCAGGATAGCCTGTAGCAGGTCGGGCAGCCCGTCAGGCTGGCCCAGGTCTCGGCCATAGCTGGTGATATCCTGGCCGATCAGGATCAGCTCCTGCGCGCCGCCGGCCACCAGCGACCTGGCCTCGGCCACGATGGCCTCCTGGGGCCGGCTGCGCAGCCGGCCCTTGATGCCGGGGATAGCGCAGAATGTGCAGGGGGCATCACAGCCGTCGCTGATCTTCAGATAGGCGCTGCCGGCCACGACAGGTGGCCGGGGCGTGGGGCCCACAAACAGCAGGGCAGGGTCTCCCAGCAGCGCAAGGCGGCCGAAAGCGTGTGGGCCACGCCGTTCGCGCAGGCCTTCGAGCAGAGGCACGATCTCCATCCAGCGTCGAGTGCCCAACAGGGCATCCACTTCGGGCACAGAACGCACGATGCGTTCCCCCGCGCGCTCGACCATGCAACCGGCAGCGATCAGGGCCTGGCCATCCCGCTTGTTCCTGGCCAACTCCTTGAGGGCGACCAGCGATTCCTCCTCGGCCGCAGCCAGAAAGCCACAGGTGTTGACAATCAGCACGTCGGCATCTTCAGGGGTCGCCGTGCCGCGCAGACCTGCCTGGCCCAACAACATGGCCATCCCTTCGCTATCTACGGTGTTCTTGGGGCAGCCGAGGGTGAGAAGATAATAGTGCATAGTGCCTGTTCAGGCGCAGGGCGCCAGAGTGAGATGCGCTGCCTGAGAGGCGCCGCAGGCAGGGAGAAATCAGCCAGCAGGTGTGGGTGTAGGTGTTGGCTCAGATACGGCTGGGCCGGCTGGAAGCTCCCCCTCGCCTACCACCCATTCCCGTTCAACCACCTCGCCAACCTGGCCCATGGGCCCCAATTCTTCGCCGTTGAGCACCAGGGTCACACCGGCTGCATTGCCTGTGCGGATAAGGATAGACTCCATAGCTTCCCAGAAGCGGGTCTCGCCGGCTTCCAGGGTACTCTCTTCCACCTTCTGGCCGTCCACCAAGACCCTGACCCAGGCTCTCTGGGTAATACGCATCTCCATGGCGAGGCTGGGTACTACTTCGGGCGTTGCCGTGGGCCTGGGGGTGGGCGTCTCCGTGGGAGGCACCGTAGGTGTGGGCAACGGCAGCAAATCGGAAGTAGGGATGACCTGAGGCGCGGGCTGGGTGGCAGTCGGCTCCGGAGGCCTGGGGGTGGCAGTGACGACCCAACGGGTGGCCGTGGCCGTGGGGGTGGAGGAAGGGGCAGGGCCAAACGCAGCCCGTAAGCTCTGCCCCGGTGGACGATTGAAATACCACCAGCCGGCAAACGCAAGCACCAGGATGGCAATGGCAGTGACGGCCCAGTGCAGCCAGGTCCAGGTGGGCCTGGTATCCAGTAACTCCACTTCAAGGGGCCTATAGTCTACCAGCCGTGGTTTTCCCGGCTCGGCAATGGGGATGTCTTCACCGGCATCGCCGCTTTCCTCGATGTAGCGGCGCATCGCCTCATCTACCGAAAGCTCCAGAAAGCGGGCATAGGTGCGCAAGAGCCCACGCGCTACAGCACCCGGTGGCAAAGCTGCGAAATCCCCGCGCTCCATAGCCTCCAGGTACTTCTGTCGGATGCGAGTTGCGGCCTCAACGTCAGCCAAACTCAAGTTTCTGGCAGTGCGGGCTTCTTGCAACAGACGCCCGAGTTCGCTCATAGAATCCCCCGACATGAAGCTGTTCCGTAACTATTCAGGCGGTGACCGGAAGGGCCCGCCGAGGGCTCGCCCGAGGCGTCACCCTTTCGGGGCCTGCGGCCAGAGGTCGGCCTTCGCCGACCTCTCTCATGATGCATCATGACAGGAGTTGCGCAGTTGCACTATGCTCTGCCCCCACTCCCTGGCCCCCGCCCCCAATCGGGGGCGGGGGAATCCTTTGAAGGGGTATTCTGGGCGGCTTCGCCGCCTAGAAATACCCTTAATCCCGATTCCCCTTCCCCGCCTTGCGGGGAAGGGGGTAGGGGGATGGGGCGATACGCCTCAAAGTGCGTAACTCCTGTACATGAAGGGTGTCGGCGGAGGCCGACACCTGGCACGAAATGCCCAGGGAGGGCGATTTCAATCGGCCTGAATAGTTGCGCTGTTCCTTGACTACTACCGCTTTCACTATACCTGGAGCGAGCTGAAAAGTCAAACGGCGTAACTATTGGGCTTGGCCAGCGATGCGAGCCAGGTGCCGATTGCGCGAATGACAAGTTAAGGGTATGATTATGACCAGGAGGCGCGATGCGGGCCAGTGTCATACGCCGAGCACAGCGGATCATGTTAGGCATCGTCCTGCTGGCATCCCTGGCCGTGGGATGGTCCCTGTGGCGTGCCACTGAGGCGGAATATGGCCCGCCCTGGCTGCAGCCGCTCCTCGGCCCACCACAGACGCTGGCCGGCTGGCGCATCGGCATCGTGGCCGGCCACAGCGGCAACGATTCCGGCGCGGTGTGCGCCGATGGCCTCACCGAGGTCGCGGTTAACGAGAAGGTAGCCGAAGAAGTGGTCCGCCGCCTCGCGCGACGCGGGGCAACCGTTGACCTGCTCCAGGAGTTCGATCAGCGGCTTGGTGGCTACCAGGCAGACGCTTTCCTCTCCATCCACAGCGACTCATGCGAATATGACCTCAGCGGCTTCAAAGTAGCCACCCTTGAAGGGGGCAGCGCGGCCTCTGACGCGCTGGTGACATGCCTCTGGCAGCAGTATGAAGCGGTGACGGGGCTGAAGCCCCATCCCGATACCATCACCTACGATATGCGCGGTTACCATGCCTTCCGTGAAATCGCACCTGACACCCCCGCCGCCATTATTGAGATTGGCTTTCTGCAGGGCGACCGCGACCTCCTCACCCATCATCCTGACCTGGTGGCGATGGGGATTGTAAAGGGGCTCGAATGTTTTCTGGCGGAGGATGAGTAGCACCGCGCGGGGTAGCACGCACAAAGTGCTGTGTGATCGCGATGGGGTTGGTTATAGCGGTGCCAACAACCACGGCATAGGCTCCGCATGCGAAGGCCGCCCGCGCCTCCTCGGGGGTACGGATGCGGCCTTCGCATATCACCGGCACTGGAAGGCGTTTGGCCAGCTCGCGCACCAGTTCCAGGTCAGGGCCGGCAGTGGGTGGCCTGGCCTCCGTATAGCCGGCCAGGGTTGTCGCCACCAGGTCAGCACCAGCCTCAGCAGCCGCGATCCCTTCGTCCAACGAATCAATGTCCGCCATTACGGGCACGCCCAACTCTGTCCGGATGGCGGCGATCAACTGTTCTGGCCCCAGATTTCCAGGCCGCGGGCGGTGCGTGGCATCCACCGCGATGATGTGGGCACCGGCACGCACGAGCTGACGCGCTGACGCCAGAGTAGGGGTGATGTAAACGGGCCAGCCCGGACGTCTCTGCTTGTAGATGCCGATGACCGGCAAAGAAGTAGCCCGCCTGACGGCGCGCACATCCCCAGGGCCGTTGACCCGCACGGCCACCGCGCCGGCACGCTCAGCGGCCCGCGCGAACGCGGCCATGAAGCGCGGCCCGAAAAATGGGCTGTCAGGCTGGGCCTGGCATGAGACGATCAGCCCACCCTGTAATTGCTCGATCACCGGCCATCGCACGGCCATCGTAGTCCCTCCCTCAGCCGATCTTTGTCCCGCGCAGATTTGGCAGCGCAGCCCTCCAGTCCGCACCACAGGCCCGGAGGGCCATCATCACAGCCCCCAAAGCCGGCGACATCTGGGGCTCCACGAGTTTGGTCGGTGTAGCTACGCGACGCAGGGCAGCCGCAAAAGCGCTGCGCAGCCCTGACACATGCTCAAAAGCGCCGCCCACAGCCGCAACGGGGACCGGCCAGGGGCAGCCTTCTGCCTGCGGGCCACGGAAGTCCAGTTGGCGCAGAACCGCAGCGACCTCTTGCGCCAACGCCCGGCCGGCAGCACGCACAATGCCCCGTGCCACCTGGTCCCCTTCGGCCGCGGCCCGTGATACAACGCTCGCGAGAGCAGCGAAGCCGGCCGCGCCGAAGCCCGGCGCATACACCACCCGTTTGATGTCTCGCAGCTTGGCGACGGCGAAATGGCGGGTAAACATCTCCTCCAGCGCCGTTGCCGGCCCCAGGCCGTCAGCGGCATGGAGGGCTGCCAGCAGGCCGGCGCGGCCGATGGCAAACGCGCTCCCCTCATCCCCTAGCAGCCACCCCCAGCCGCCGGCCCGGGCCATGCGGCCACTGGCATCCCTGCCCAGAGCGATGGTACCTGTCCCGCTGATGATAATCACCCCGGGCTGGCCGGCATGGGCGCCCTCCAGAGCCGTCTCTGCATCCCCGCGCGCGTCAATATGCCCGGCCTGAACCAGGCCAGCCACCAGCTCTGTGGCCTGGTCGGCCTCTGGCTCCCCAGACTCCACCCCCGTGAGGCCCAGGCAGATTGCCTCCAAAGGTTGGGGAGGCACGTTAGCAGCCTGCCAGGCGCGCTCCAGCGCCTCAGCCAGCGCCTGTGTCAGCCGGCGGGGGCCATCTTGCGCACTCAAATGGACGAGCGGGCCACCCGTCCCCCACCCTATCACCCGGCCATCCAACGTGGCCAGCACGCAGCGGGTTGACGTCTGCCCCCCATCCACACCACATACCAGTCTCAAAGCAGTAGTCATCGCTTCCTGGCTTCCGCAATGAACAAATCATGCCCTGGGGCCGCGTTGTGGAATTGCCCCGGCGGGCGTTTTCTGAGATAATGAGGTTCAATGTGGTGACGACTTTAGCCGTCCAGCGCAGGAAAAGCGACTGAAGGCGCCACTACGAAGTTATCGCTGGCCTGCTTTTCCCAACATGTGCCGAAGTACGATCCCGTGCACCACCTGCTCTACCGCCGCGCGATCGTCGGTGAACACCTGGGCATCGGGCGAAGGCGTGGCGACCCGGACCTGGCCCGCGACCCGGCGAGCGGCTTCCGCCAGCATAGGGTGGTCGAAGGCAGGCAGATTGGCATAGAAGTCGGCCAGGGTTGAGGGCCGACGGGTGGCGATCACCAGCGTGTTGCCCAGAGGGCTGTCCCCCGACGGCTCATCCAACAAATAGATGCTGGGAAAGACCTGCGCCATGGTTGCCGCCACCGCTTCTACCAGGGTGTAGTCGGTCTGCGTGCGCCCCACATTGACCGCCACAACCCCGTCCTCTGCCAGGCGAGCCAGGCAGAGGCGGAAAAACTCAACCGTGACCAGGTGAAAGGGGATGTAGGGCGGCCGATAAGCGTCAACGGCGATCAGTTGATAGCCTGGGGAAGAGATCTCTGCCCGGCCATCCCCGAGGTAAGAATGGGCCAGGAACCAGCGCGCGTCGGCGGCGACCGCGCGCAGGTTGGGCTCGTTCATGTCAAACCAGCGGCGACCAACAGCGATGATGGTGGGGTCCAGCTCGGCGCCGTCAATGAGCAGAGGGCCATAGGCTTCGCTGAAGAGGCGCGGGATGGTGCCTGCTGCCAGACCACCCACATAAATGCGCTTTACCTGCTCGGGCCGATAGGGGGCGGGGTTGAAGGCCGGGGCCAGCAGAAAGTAGTCCCAGATGCCGTCGGCCAGGCCACCCCCAGGCCGATATACCGAGTGGATGCCTTCACCCTCGTTGAGACGAAGCTGGCGTTCGGTGCCGTAGTCCAGCACCTGGATATAATTGAAGGCGGATTCGGTCTCATACAACAGTTCGGCGGCTGGCTTGAGCGGGCCTGAAGGTCGCAGAGCCAGGCCTACGACCAGGCCCAGGCCAGCAAGGGCCAACAGCAGGTCGAGCCGACGGCGCAAGTGCACCAGGCCTATCAGCACCACCACCAACAGCACAATGCTGAGGGCCGCAAACGTCCGCCGCGTGCCAATGGTGGGGATAAGCCAGAGCACCGGCAAGAAGCTCCCCAGGATGCTGCCGGCCGTGGAGAGGGCGTAGATGTGGCCGGCTACCTGGCCGCTGCTCTGCACATCGCGCAAAGCCAGGCGGATGGCAAAGGGGCTGATGCACCCCAACAGGGTGACCGGCACGGTGAAGAGGAGCAGGACCCCGGCCAAAGTGCCCGCCAATAGCCCGGCATTCAGCTCGGCAATGCCCTGGCTGGCGGCACGCAACACCGGCCGGCTGGCTGTCGGCACCAGCCCTACAGCCAACGCCGCCAGGGCGGTAAGCCGCAACAACAGATCGAGACGGGGTGCCCGGTCAGCCAGAAGGCCGCCCAGCCAGTAGCCCACGGCCAGGTAGAGCAGGACTAGTCCAATCAGCGCGGCCCAGACGATCAGCGAGTTACCAAACCAGGGATCTAGCAGCCGAGACGCGCTCAGCTCGACCCCCAGGGTCGTAAATCCCGCGCTGAAGACAAGCAGGTACAGGTAGGCCCGTGGCACAGAGTGAGACATGGAACCGATTATACCCCGGCCAGCAGGCAGCAGGCAAAGGAGAAGCGGCATGGCGGACGCCTCTCACCCTTCTCCCCGCCTCTGGCCCCTCTGGCTCCGGGGGCTGGTGATCTTACTGGTGATAGCGTTGTTGGCCGCACCGTTGGCGGTCTGGGATGAGCCGGTTAAGGCGGCCTTCGTGCACAGGGAGCAGGTGATTGCCCGCGTGCGCGCGGCAGGAGTGTGGGGCCCCATTGCCCTGATGGGCCTGGCCGCGGCCCAGGTCATCCTGGCACCGATCCCGGGCCAGGTGGTCAACTTCGTGGCGGGTTATCTGTTTGGGTTCTGGCCCGGCCTTCTCTCTAGCTGGCTGGGCCTGGTGATTGGCTCGGCGGTTGCAATGGCGCTGGCTCGGGCGGCTGGCCGGCCCCTGGTGACCCGGCTGGTCAGCCCTGCGCGGCTGGCGCGGCTTGATCGGTGGATGGTGGGCCGGGGGCTGCGCTTCTTTTTTATCGTATTTCTGATCCCCGGCCTGCCCGATGACACGATTTGCCTGCTGGCCGGGCTCACACCGCTGCCGCTGCGGGCCCTGATCGCCGCGGCCGCTATAGGCCGTCTCCCCGGTATTATTGGCACCGTGTGGGCTGGTGCTTACGCCAGGGAGCTTCCATGGCAGGGTTGGGTGGCACTGGCCGGCCTGATAGGGATCATGCTGGTGCTTACATGGCGCTACGGGGAGCGGGTCCAGGACGCCATCTTGTCACGCACATGGGCCGGGCACCAGCCAGGGTGCAGGCTTCCAAAGGGAGAGGCAGGAGATGAGCCATCTGGTGGAGTTGACCCTTGATGGGATCGCGCACGGGGGAGAGGCATTGGGCCGACACGAGGGCAAGGTGATCTTCGTGCCCTATGCCATACCAGGGGAACGGGTGCAGGTTGAGGTTGTCGAGGAGCGAGAGCGCTGGGCGCGGGCGCGGCTGGTGGACGTGCTTCTGCCCAGCCCCGACCGCCTTGCCCCGCCCTGCCCCTATTTCGGCCCCGATGGCTGTGGCGGCTGTCAGTGGCAACATATTGCCTACGAACGCCAGGCCGAGCTGAAACAAGCCATCGTCGCCGACCAGCTCCGCCGCCTGGGCCGGCTAGCGGAACCGCCGGTGGCCGATACCCTGGTGCTGGCCAGCCCCTTCACAGATGAAAGCGGCTCGGCGGAGGAGAGAGGACCAGCCCCTGCCTTGCTTGCCTTTGGATACCGCAACCATGCCCAATTCGCCCTCACCCCAACGGGTCAGTTGGGTTTCCGTCGCGTCGGCAGCCATGAGGTTATCGCCGTGGAGCGTTGCCTGCTGCTCCACGAGCGGCTGGATGAGCTCCATGCCGCGCTGGATATCTCCTGGCCGGCGCTCACGGGCCTGAGCCTGCGCGCTGGGATCAACACCGGCCAGGCGCTGATCATCCTGGAGACCGCCGGGGAGGAGCAGCCTGAACTGGAGCTTGAACTGCCGGCCGCCTGCGCGTTGATCACGCCGCGAGGCGTGCGCGGCCTGATTGGCGATCCCTGGATCGTTGAGGAGGTGGCCGGCATCCCCTACCGCATCTCAGCCACCAGTTTCTTTCAGGTGAATACCGTAGGAGCTGAGGCCCTGGTTGAACTGGTGCGCAGCTATCTGGAGCCCAAGGCTGGTGACGTGTTGCTGGATGCCTATTGCGGGGTGGGCCTCTTTGGCCTGGCCCTGGCCGAGGCGGTGGCAGAGGTGATCGGTATCGAGTCCTCCCCCTCGGCCTGTGAGGACTGTGCGGTCAACGCCGGCAGCCGCGACAACGTCACTCTGCATGAAGGCGAGGTGGAAGCTGTTCTCCCCGCCCTGTTGGCACAGGGGCAACATGTTGACCTGGCGGTGATAGATCCACCCCGGGCTGGTGCCGGGCCGCAGGTGATCCAGGGGTTGGCCGCGTTGAAGCCACGGCGCATTGCTTATGTCTCATGCGACCCGGCCACCCTGGCCCGCGATGCCGTTCATCTGGGCGCCGCAGGCTACCACCTGGTGGAGGCCCAACCGGTGGACATGTTTCCCCAAACCTATCACGTGGAAACGGTGGCGCTGTGGGAGCGGTAAGAAAGATCGGGATGGTTCAATTTACCGGGGAAAAACCGGTTCACACTTTTTGCGGTCGCTAGAATCGCCGCCAAGGGCCCCCACCCCTCCCTCTGCTCCTCCCCTCCCCCGCTCGCCTTTGGCGGCAGGGGAGGGGAGGAGAGAAAAGGGTTTTTGCAGCGGCGGCCTTCGGCTGCCGCTGCAAAAACCCCCCTTATTCCCCCCTCTCCCCTGGCCGCAGGCCAAGGGGAGAGGGGGGGAATAAGGGGGGTGAGGGGCAGTGAAGGCCCGAGGGGGGCAGGAAGTGTTAACCAATTTTGGACCACCCCGAAAGATCGTAACTATTCAGGCGGTGACTGGAAGGGCCACGCCGAGGGCTCGCCCGAGGCGTCACCCTCTTTGGGCCTGCGCCGACCTCTCTCACGATGCACACATGAAGAGTGTCGGCGTAGGCCGACATCAGGCACGAAGTGCCCAGGAGGGGCGATTTCAATCGGCCTGAATAGTTGCAAAAAAACCAAAATCGGCACCCCAGGTGGTGCCGATTTGGTCCAAATAACAAGCTTCTCTCAGGCCTGAAGCTGGCTCCT
>DAOTZS010000074.1:0-13992 GCA_034434335.1 Anaerolineae bacterium | reverse complement strand
TTTGCAGTCAGTGCGTTACCCCTCTCACCCCCTTTCCCCCGCTCTCCCCTGGGAGGGGAGAGCGGGGGAAATCCCAAGTGTGGGGGTTTCTGGGGCGGCTTCGCCGCCCCAGAAACCCCCACACTTGGGATTTCCCCCGCTCTCCCCTCCCAGGGGAGAGCGGGGGAAAGGGGGTGAGAGGGGGAACGCACTGACTGCAAAATGCCAGAATCTAGCTTAACACGGCACTAGGGTTGGGAGAGGAGAAGTGTTGGAAAGCAACAGCGCCGCCCAGCTACTGGGCGGCGCTGTTGCCTGGCTACTTGGCAGGATTAGGGGTTCAGCTCAGGTAATCGCGCAGTTTTCGGCTGCGGCTGGGGTGGCGCAGACGCCCCAGGGCCTGTGCCTCGATCTGGCGGATGCGCTCGCGGGTGACCCCGAACTTCTTGCCGACCTCTTCCAGCGTGTAAGAGTAGCCGTCTACCAGCCCGAAGCGCAGTTGCAGGATACGCACCTCGCGTGGGGTTAGCGACTCAAAGATCTCATCAATCACCCCGCGCAGCATGGTCTGCGATGCGGAGTCGGTCGGGCTCTCGGCCTCGTCATCCTCAATGAAGTCCCCCAGATAGCTATCCTCTTCCTCTCCCACGGGCATCTCCAGGGAAAGGGGCCGCTGCGACACGCGGATGATCTGCTCTACCTTGCGCGGAGGCACCCCCAGGCGCTCGGCGATCTCTTCCGTGGTAGGGTCGCGGCCCAGTTCCTGGACCAACTGGCGGCTGGCCCGGGTCAGGCGGTTGATCTGCTCATACATGTGGACCGGCACGCGGATGGTGCGGCCCTGATCGGCGATAGCGCGCGTCACTGCCTGGCGGATCCACCAGGTAGCGTAGGTGCTGAACTTGTAACCGCGGCGGTAGTCGAACTTCTTGACCGCCCGGATCAGGCCGATATTCCCCTCCTGGATCAGGTCCAGGAATGGCACCCCGCGGCCGACATACTTCTTGGCCACGCTCACCACCAGGCGGGAATTGGCCTTGATCAGGTGTTCCTGAGCCGCCTGCCCATCCTTGACCGCTGCAAGCAGGCGTTCCCGTTCGGCTGGATCATCCACGCCCTGGGCCAGTTTCTGGCGCGCTTCCTTCCCGCGCTCCATACGCTTGGCCAGGGCCACTTCCTCCTCGGCCGTGAGCAAAGGCACCCGGCCGATCTCCTTGAGATAGAGGCTGATAGAGTCGTCAATGTCAATCAGGTCGAGGTCGAGATCCAGTTCGGCGGTCTCAGCGCCCTCTTCCTCACCGGTCTCCTCAGCCTCCTCCTCTTCCCGAAGCGAGTTCACCTCTATGCCCTGTTCAAACAGGTTGGCAAAGAGGTCCTCGAGCTGGTCGAGACTATTTTCGGCTTCGGGGAACACGTTGAGCACATCGTCATAGGTCACGAAGCCCTGATCGCGCCCCATCGTGATCAACTGCTCGGCGGCTTCCGCCGGGCTGATATTGAATTCCTCCTGCAACTCGTCGTTGGGGCGAATGACTCGCCCTTCAGCCTCTGCATACATTGACACACGCTCCTTTTGCCATCATGATCATATCTGGCAATCCAGATTATAGCGCGTCTGATCACTGCAGAGGGTGATCTGCGCTACCGGCGGATATACTTCCAGCATTTCCCCTGGAAAGGGGCGTCTTGAAATCATAAATCCCGTCTACAACTCCCCAGGCGGCGCCGCAGGCTGGACATACGAGCCCATCCTGAGCCTGACTTAGATTCTGGCAGCCACAAGTTGGGCAACGGAAAAGCGGCTCATATCTTAGGCTGCCAGAGCCGGCCGTCCGTCCACGTACAAAGACGCTGGGAGAGAGCTTACAGACAGCCCCTGTGCGCTGCAGAAGGCCATCCCACGCTGCCAGGCGGCGAGCAGGGACGAGGCGCTTAAGCAGCGGATGGCGGAAATACGATACGGCCAGTTCTGCCTCCACAACGAATCCGGCTTTTGCCAAAGCACGCTTTATCCAGGCCGGATGGAAGTCAAAGTTCAACGCTGCAAACTCATAAGGCTCTTTGCTGAAAGGGGACCATTTCTGGCGGCCAGCCAGATAGCGCAGGATAGCTTTCAGGTTGCGCTTGTTAGCATATTCCAGCACGCAGGCACCGCCGGGCCGCAAAGCCCACGCCATCTGCTGCAGTGCGGCAGGTACGTCCACCAGATGATGCAATACTCGCACCGACACAACGGTATCGCAGGTCCCCTGCGCCAGGGGCAGGCGGTAAAGGTCCGCAGCTACGTAGATAAAGCGCTCCGAGCGCCCTAGCCGTTCCTGGGCCTCTCGCAAGCCAGAGGTGGCGTAGTCCAACAGGATCACCTGCCGATACCCCTGGTACAGGTCCGCCAGGCGACCAAAGCCAGCTCCTACATCAAGCAGGCGCTCACCCTGCGGCGGCAGGAGACGGCTGAGGGCCAGACGTTCTGCCAGGTCTTCGTACTCCCGGCCTTGCCCTTCCCAAAAGAAAGCCCGGTAGCTGGTCCCCTCATAGTCGCAGATCGGCCGGGCTGCGACAAGGAGATCACCCCCAGATATGCCGGGTGTTTCACGTGAAACAGACGCCACTACCTGCTGCTCCCGCCCCTACGCGTAATGGGCGGTGGCTAACCCACCGCCCATTACGGCATGCGCTACTGCGTATCTTATTATAGCACAACTTGTCAACCCCCCGGCCACCCAGAGGGCGACTTTTTCAAAAAAACCAGTATCTATTCGGTCATGCTGCGTTCGTAAGCTGTCCAATACCTAAATCAGGCTGAAAGCCTGGTCTGCCCAGGAGCTCAGCGTGCCCGAAGAAGCAGCTTACCATCGCAAGGCAAGCCAAACCCTACCGGACCCAACCGCGCTCCGGCCAAGACCTCTCACGCGCCCGCCCTGCTGTCAGGCAGGGCTACCAGGGCTCCGGTGGCGATAGACGATACGCCCACGCGTCAAATCGTAAGGTGACAACTCTACCCGTACCCGGTCCCCCAATAGCACCCGTATGTAATACTTGCGCATCTTGCCGGACAGGTAAGCCAGCACCTCGTGATCGTTTTCGAGCCTGACGCGAAAGGTTGTATTGGGCAACGCCTCCACCACCTTCCCTTCCAAGGTCAGCTTCTCTTCTTGCTTAGCCATGTAATACCACCTTCCTGTCCCAAGAACGGCTTCCCGATCAGGTTCTCTCTACCGGGCACACAACCACTCCCGGCGACCTATCGGGGCCGCTTGGCTCCTCCCGCGGCACCTTTTCCCTCTCAGCCAGGGAAAGAGAGGGCCGGGGGAGGAAGGAACGGTAAACAAACGCCATAGTGGCCAGAGCCAGTCCCCTCTGCCAGCTTATCTGCCCATAACACCCTGGCCGCCAGGCCTGGCACTTCGCCCTAGCGCAGGCCCTCGCGCTCTTCCCGACGCCGCTGTGCCTGTCGCGCCTTACGGATCGCCTTCTGCTTCTTCAGGCGTCGCAACTCGCTGGGTGGTGTGAACCAGCGCTTCTTGCGCACGGTGGGCAGAATACGCTCCTTCATCACCTCTTTGCGGAAGCGCTTCAACAACGACTCCTGCGATTCGCCCGGTCGCAACGTCACCGTAGCCACTCCTGTTTCACCTCCTTCCGGCCACCAAACTGTCCCACCACGTCTTCTTTTAACAACACAAAACCTCACCTTGCGGTGAGGCCCTCTCTATGCCTGTCGCCCGGCAGGAAACCCGCATCTGCCTGGGCACAGTGGAGAATCTGTTCAAAAGCACCCTATAAAAAGGTGCTCAAGAGTGATGCTACCACCTCCCTCTATTCAGGCCATACGCGCTCCTACCGGAAAACGTGTAAGGACTCAGGGCCACCAATAGTATAACCCAAGGCCAGGCGCTTTGTCAAAAACAGCTTGGGCCTAACGGATGTAGGAACAAGGCGATGATCCCCTTCTTGGGTGTTACTATCGGGGCGACTGCCCGCCTCTTGCAGCGGGCTTTGCTTCTAATTTCTATCCGGGTGGGCGACGGCATTGCCATCGCCCACCCGGATTGAGTGCCCTCGGTGGGGAGACTTCTCGCCGCGAGAGGATTGCTTCAAGGATGTCTCTCTTTGCTGTATCGCCCCAACCTTCTGGCCGCGCAGAAACATCTCCAGCGAACCTTAGCCGCCGTGAGCTCCTCCCCTTCTGCGCAGCGCTCTCATCAGCCGTCGCCATACATCCTGCACAGCGTGCGCCTCACCAGCTTCGATTGGCCGGGTATCATAGCGCGCGGAGATAAACGCCGCCGTCAAGGCCTCCACGTCCAGCTCTGCTTCTGGCCAGCCTTGGGCCAGGTCCTCTGCAAACTCGCTGGGGGTCTTGTAGATGGGCCGGACCAGGCCACGCTCGGCCGCCCGGTGCAGGGCGCGCAGGTAAAAATACCGGATCTTGCCGCGGGGTGGCAGCCGGCTAAGCCTGATCGCGCGGGCCCCAACCCCTGTCCGCGGGCCCAACCGGGTTGGCCTCCGCAGCCGTGCCGAGAGGGCAACCGCCATGGCCCGCGCTGCACCATGCAGGCCAGCCCAGCGCGCCCGCCACCAATAGCGCAGCCGCTCCAGCCACCTCAGCCACCCCCCGCGCAGCACACCATGTGCACTCAGGTAACTGACCAGCAAATAGCCCGCCAGCCCAGCCACCACCATCCACAGCACAGCGCCCCCCAGCCATTCAGGTAGCCGGCTGACCACTTCCGCCTGCGTTGGCACCTCCATAGATGGCACTTGCCTCGCCAACTCACTGGATTCGGAAAATAGAAAGCGTAAGGGATAGAAAAGGAGGGAGATCAACATCAGCAACAGGAACATCAGGCTATAGATCACACGAATCAGGGCCGCCAGGGCAGCCGACAGCACGCGCGATAGCCAGTTGGTGGAGCCAATTGGCAATAAAGCCGCCAACAAGGCCACTAACGCCAGGGTCACAATACTGTTGACCCACCAGCGACTGAGAAGACGCGGCCTTACCTCCAGGCCCTGGTTATACCACTCCGCGCGCAGCCACGCCAACCGTGCCTGGCTCATCAGCAGCAGGCCGCCCAGAAAGTAACCCAACAGAGCCGCCAGCACCTCCGTGGGAAAGCCAAGCTGCATCAACCCGATCCGAAATGGTAAGCCATGCCTGACCTGAGCGGTCACCTGCGAAAGGGCCGCACAGATCACCAGCAGGATGCCACCCCACAGCCAACGGCTGGCAAAACGTCCTACGATCTCCGCGCGTGAGGTGGGGCGATAGACGCGCAACTGGCTACGGCTTTCCTGCCAGCCCCGGTATTCGCGCGCCGCCACCTCGTCCGGCTGAATAGCCAGGTCCAGAAAATCGCCTGTGATCCCCACTGCCAGCCCCCACCCTAACAACAAGAACAGGCCGACAACCACAAACTGGTCGTCAAAGAAGGCGCCAGGATCCACCAGCCAGAGCTGCAGGTCCGCCATGCTGGGCAGGCCCAGGGAAAAAGCCCACGTTGCCAGCCGCAGCACACTCAACAGCAACACAACCTCTCCAGCACGAAACAGCATGCCCCTCCGATCGCGCCAGTCTGGACGGCCAAGCTGTCGCGTGCTATACACCCCCTCCAGGGTCACCAGAAAAGCCAATGGCAGCACATAGCCCAGGTGCCACGGCACCAGGGCACGGTAGACCGCCATGGGGCCAGCGATGGCGCAGGTGGCCAGCAGCGCCGTCAACAGAGGGCGCAGCAAATCCCGCGTCCAGATCGTATCCTCAAACTCCTGCAGGCTCGGACGAGCATTCCGTTCCATACGCCGCCTTCATCGGCCGGGAGGCCCAACTGAGGGAATCACGGGCTGGCGCACCAGCGATCCAGGTCGCGCTCATCGGCCACCAGATGAGCTGTGATGCCCAGGCTCCTGGCCCGTTGTCGTACCACCCCAAACTGGCCATACGGCTCTACCACCACCAACACCGGATTGAGGCCCCTTTGCAGCAGGTGATGAAGCTCCTGGCACATCGCCTCATCCCCTGTCGGGGTGACAACGATCGCGGTGGTGCCCCACGAGAGGCCCAAAGCAGCCGTAGGCAGCCACCCCGTCAGGGGATACCCCTCGGCGAGCTGCACACGTGCCAGCCACTCCAACAGCTTCATCAGGTGGGCGCGGCCAGGGCGAGGAGGGATGCGCCAGCAACGGGTCTCCGTCAGGGGGTCGAGGCCGTTGCTGGCCAGGCCCACCGCTTGCCGGGCGCCAATGAGGTAGTTGGCCAGCGAAGCTGCCACCACGATAGCCCACTCACTGGCAGTATAGCGCAGGCGTCGGCTATAGGCCTCAGCGTTCAGGTCCAGGAAGATGATGCTGGTGAGGGAGACTGCCGGTTCATACTTCTTGACCTGGAGTGTGCCACCGTGGGCGCTGCTCTTCCAGTCAATGCTATGCAGCGGGTCGCCTACATGGTACTCCCGTACCCCGATCGGCCTGGTTGGGTCGGCGAAGATGGGTTGCCGGCTCCTGACCGTGCCCTGTGGCGAGCGAGAGGTCAGGGGCAGCCGGGGCAGGGGGATGACGCGCGGGTAGACGGTGAGGTAGTCCGGGGTATCGAAACTGCCGCTGGCCTCGGCAAACCCGAACAGGTCACCGGTGCTCAAGCGCGCCGGGCCAATTTGATAGTAGCCACGACGCTGGCCCTCCAGTTCATAGCAGAGCCGCAACCGCTCCTTGGGGCGCAGCGAGACGACCTGATGCACTCCACCCCCGATTACCAGCTCGGTGGGCGGTGTCTCGTCCACGCGCAGCCAGGGTATTGGCCACCAACTGCGGTTCTGCAGCTCCATCTCCACCGTCACCTTTTCGCCCAGGAAGGCATGGTCGGTGAAGTGACGCTGGATGTGCAACGCCGGCAGGTTGCGCGCCGTCCGCCAGCGCGCCAAAGCATAGGCGCCAGCCAGGACGTAGACCAGGTAGAAGACGAAGTCCAGGCGCAACAGCACCGCGATCAACAGGAGCAGGATCAGCAGGATTGGGATTTCGGACATGACAAAACAGGCCAGTTCCCAGCGGGAACCATAACCCTGGCCCGCGGGCTACGGCCCCGGATTCAGCCGGCAGCCGTACCCGCTCCGGCGATGACGACCACGCACTCGCCCCGGGGTGCCTCCTGGCCTACAAGTGCCAGCAGTTCCGACAACTTCCCGCGCAAGATGGTCTCGTGCACCTTGGTGAGTTCGCGGGCCAACGCTGCCTGGCGGTCACCATACACGGCCAGGGCATCGCGCAGCAATGCCTGCACCCGGCGGGGCGACTCATAGAAGATCAGGGTGTGGGGCGAATCGCGATCCACCTCCAGGAAGCGCCGTCTGGGGCCAGGTTTGCGTGGGGGAAAGCCGCGAAAAGTAAAGCTGTGCACCGGCAGGCCAGACAGAACCAGGGCCATGATCAACGCTGTCGGGCCCGGGATCATGGTGATCGCCTCTCCGGCCGCGATGGCCCGCCGCACCAGGGTGAACCCTGGGTCGGAGATGCCTGGGGTGCCGGCCTCGGTTACCAGCGCCACCGATTTGCCCTCTGCCAGGAGGTTCATGATGTGCTCGCCCGCCTTCTCCTCATTATGCTCCTGGAACGCGATCTGGGGCTTGTGAATGCCGAAGTGCTTCAGCAGCATCCCCGTCTTGCGGGTATCTTCGCTGGCGACCACATCCACCGCGCGCAAGACGTCCAGGGCTCGAAAGGTGATGTCGTCCAGGTTGCCAATCGGCGTCGCCACCAGGTACAACATGCGACTATTCGACCTTGCCCAGGTCCAGTGGGACCTGGCTGAGGAGGCTGGTGATAATGGCTTTGGCCGTGCGGCCTTTGAGCGCGCTCTCGGGGTGAACCAGGCAGCGATGAGCTAATGCCAGAGGCGCCAGCTTCTTGACGTCGTCGGGCAGCACGTAGTCACGGCCATGGAGCGCGGCCCAGGCCTGGCTGGCTTTATAGAGGGCCAGGCTGCCGCGTGGGCTGGCACCCAGTAACAGGTCGGGATGGGAGCGGGTGGCGTTGACCAACCGCACGATGTAGTCACGCACCGTCTCGTCCACATGGACATCCCAAACCTGCCGCGCCAGCTCTGGAACCTGGCTGCCATCCACCACCGGGCCAATCGTCTCGATAGGGTGTTGCCCGCGCAGGTTGACCAGCATCTGGCTTTCGGTCGCCGGGTCCAGATAACCCAGGCTGAGCTTGAGCAGAAAGCGATCAAGCTGCGCTTCGGGCAGGGGGAAGGTGCCTTCGTACTCGATCGGGTTCTGGGTAGCCAGCACCATGAAGGGCCGGGCCAGAGGCCGGGTGACACCATCAACGGTGATCTGGCGTTCCCCCATGCACTCCAGCAGGGCCGATTGGGTGCGCGGGGTAGCGCGGTTCACTTCATCGGCCAGCAGGATATTGGCAAAAGCAGGACCAGGGACAAACTCAAACCGCCCTGTCTGCTGGTTGTAGACTGAGACTCCCGTGACGTCGTTGGGGAGCAGGTCGGGGGTGCATTGGAGACGTTTAAAACTGACCGCCAACGAGATGGCCAGGGCGCGGGCCAACATGGTCTTGCCCACCCCAGGTACATCCTCGATCAGGACGTGCCCTTCGCACAACAGAGCAGTCAATAGCAGTTCAATTGCCTCCCGCTGGCCAATGATCACTTTCTCTACGTTGGCGATGACCTTCTCAGCAAATGAACGAATGGTCTCCAAGACAACTCTCCCTACCGCATAACGGTGTAACTGCTTGACTTTGCTTGCCCTCCAGAGGCCTGCATCCAGCCATATGCAATTGGGTTGACAAGCGTCACTCTAATGTCTGGACTCAGTATTCGAAGTGTGGGCGTTGGCAGCCGTGGTACTCCTTATCCCCTGCCATTTTCTATAGAACACATAGACCATCACCGTGACGATGATCTCACCCCTCTAGGGCGTAAACCACCCTTGTCCTCCCGCTTCATTGTACCCGAGCCCTGGGATCCTGACAAGGGGGGACTATTCGGGATAGTTCTATTTGCCGGGAAACTCGGTTTACACTTCTTGCGGTCGTTAGAATTGCCGCCCAGGGCCCCCCATCCCTCCCTCTGCCTCCTCCCCTCCCCCTGGTCGCAGGCCAAGGGCCACGCCCCGAAGGGAGAAGGGGGACAAAGGGGGTGAGGGGCAGTGAAGGCCCGAGGGGGCAGAAAGTGTTATCCGATTTTGAACCATCCCGACTATTCTGCCGCAGCTTCTGTTCCTCCTGGGAGCCACCTTCACGGGGCGCCTGCTACTGACTGCTCCAGCGCTCCATGAGCGTCAGCAACAGCCACACCAGCGCAAACAGGGCTGACCCCGCCAGCAAGCAGATGATGCCGAGCACAGCCGCGCCCCGGCCGTAGATCAGCGCAATCAGGGTTCCACCGACGCCAACCAGGAAGATCACTACCGCGATGGCCAGGTTGCGGTCCATCCGGCGGCGAAAGGCCCGGTAATCAGTGGGCGGCTGCTGGTTTTTCATGGCGACATTATACTCTGCTGCCGTGTTGCACACAACGTCTCCCTGCGCTACAATTAAAGTGATGAGCGACCGTAGCGATCTATTTGACATCCGCCGCGAGGAGCTGGTTGAAAAGGAGGCACCCCTGGCTGCCCGCATGCGCCCACGCACCCTGGACGAGTTCGTCGGCCAGGAACATATTGTTGGGCCGGGGCGCCTGTTACGCCGCGCCATCCAGGCCGACCAGCTCAGCTCAGTTATTTTCTACGGGCCACCGGGCACCGGGAAGACAACCCTGGCCCGCATCATCGCCAACACGACACGTGGCCATTTCATCGCCATCAACGCCGTGCTGGCTGGGGTCAACGATATCCGTCAGGCGGTGGCCGAAGCGCAGGAGCGCCGCGGCCAATTTGGCCAGCGCACGATCCTCTTCGTAGACGAGGTGCACCGCTTCAACAAGGCTCAACAAGATGCCTTGTTGCCCTGGGTCGAGAACGGCACCGTGATCCTGATCGGTGCCACCACCGAAAACCCCTATTTCGAGGTCAATAAGCCTCTTGTCAGCCGCAGCCGCATCTTCCAGCTCAAGCCGCTCACCGAAGAGGACCTGTTCAAAATTGCCCGCCAGGCCCTGGCCGACCCTGAGCGGGGCTACGGCCGCTGGAATGTAAAGGTGGACGAAGATGCCCTCGCCCACCTGGTGGACGTGGCCAACGGGGACGCGCGCAGCCTGCTCAATGCCCTGGAACTGGCTGTCGAGACCACCCCACCCGGGCCCGATGGCGTGATCCATGTCGACCTGGCCGTGGCCGAGGAGAGCATCCAGCGCCGCGCCGTGTTGTACGACAAAGAGGGCGATGTCCACTACGACACCATCAGCGCGTTCATCAAAAGCCTGCGCGGCTCTGATCCCGATGCCGCGCTCTACTGGCTGGCCCGCATGGTCTACGCCGGCGAGGACCCCCGCTTTATCTTCCGCCGCATGCTGATCTTTGCCGGCGAGGATGTGGGCCTGGCCGACCCTAACGCCATCCGCGTGGTGACTGCCTGTGCCCAGGCCTTCGATTACGTGGGCCTGCCGGAAGGCCGCTTCCACCTGGCCGAGGCAGCCCTTTATCTGGCCACAGCACCCAAGAGCAACTCGGTGATGGCCTTCTTTGACGCCCTGAACGTGGTAGAGCAGGAACGGGAGGCTGAAGTGCCAGCCCATTTGCGCGATGCCAGCCGGGATAGGGAGGGGTTTGGGCACGGAGCAGGGTATCTTTACCCTCACGCCTATCGCGATCACTGGGTGGCACAGCAGTATCTGCCGGATGCTCTCCAGGGCCGGGTATTCTATCAGCCTGGCAACCTGGGCTATGAAGCCAAGGTCAAAGCGGAAGTGGAGCGCCGGCGCGAGGCTCAGTTGGCGGCCATGCTGGAAGGGGAAGGGACCTTCGGAGTGCCTGAAGTGCTCACCTTTACAGGCGCGGCCGCGCGTGGGGACCGCGACCGCTGGCTGGCCCGCGCGGTCAGCGGCGCCAGCGAACGGCTGGCGGCCCTACGCGACCGGGTTTTGGATGCAGCGCAACTTCAGCGCCACCACCTGGTGTTGGACCTCAATGCTGGCACTGGGCTGCTGACCTGGGAGGCCCTGCGCCGCGCGCCTGAGGGCGGGGTGTGGGCCCTGGCCTACCGCAGCGATGAAGCCACCGCCCTACGGGAGATGGCGGCCAGGCTGCCCGAGCTGGAACGGCCTGTTGTGCTCCAGGGCACCCTGGCCGAGCTGCCGGAACTGCTGGCCCTGCGCGGGGAGGGAGACGTCCGCTTTGACGCGGTGGTCGGCCGCAGCGCGCTGACGCCTCCGCGCGACGCGGCTGCCGTCACCGTGGCCTCCCCGGCGCATAGAAGTGGGCCAGGTGTGGCGGCCAGCCTGATTGCCCCCCTCCTCCGCTGTGGCGGGATCCTTAGCCTGGCCCAGCCGATCCCGCGTTACACCCAGCGGTTATATGCGCTTGTCACCCTCGACCCCCTGGGCCAGGCTCTCGCGCGGCGCCTGCAGGACGCCGAAGAGGCCATCTATACGGATCCAGCCGACCCAATGGTCAACTGGGCCGAAGAGGAACTGCGAGAGGCACTCACCGCTGCTGGCCTGACGCAGGTCTCCATCGAGACGGTCGAGGCGCGGGACGAGGTGCGCATCACCCCGGCACTGGTAGAGCGCTGGTTCACTCCTGCGCCGGCGGGCGAGCGCCCCAGTTACAGCCAGCGCCTGGCATCCTTCCTGGACGCGGACGAACTGGCCGCCGTCGAAGCCCTTTACCGCCAGGCCCTGACCGGCCAGACAGTGCCCTGGCGCTCGGTGACCGCCTATATCGTGGCACGCCGCGCGGCCTGATGCTGCCTGGCGATCACCCCAGGCGTAAAGCGGCTAGCGCGCTTTCTACACTTTCCTCCGGACTGATATTGTACTGCACGTCGGCAATCCGCCCCTGCTCATCAATCACAAAGTGCGAGCGGATGATCCCATAGTACTTCTTGCCGTACATGCTCTTCTCGCCCCACACGCCATAGAGCTCTGCCACCTTATGGTCCTCATCTGCCAACAGGCGGAAGGGGAGGTTGTATTTTGACTTGAACTTCACGTGGCTGGCAACCCCATCGGGGCTGATGCCGAGCACCACAGCGTTGCGCTCCGTAATCTCCGGGTAGCTGTCGCGGAAGCCACAGGCCTGGGTGGTGCAGCCGCTCGTCATATCCTTGGGGTAGAAGTAGAGGACCACGCGCTGGCCGCGGTAGTCGCTCAGGCGTACGGGTTGCCCATTGTCAGCCGGCAGCTCGAAATCGGGGGCCAGGGTGCCTACGGCGGGCACGTTTGGGGGAAGTGAGGTCTTTTTTGCCATGGAAAAGGCTCCTTTCAGGATTTCAGCTATGGTTTCCCATTTATCTCCAATTATAGCGCCATGCCCAGGTTGTTGCTGGAGTGTTGCGTACAATCGGGCTGGAAAGCCCTTCAGAAGGCAGACTCAGTAGCCTTGCTCACTTGACTGTTGGCTCCTCCTCTGCTAAGCTTAGTATAAGCCTATTGATCCAATAAAGTGAGTTAATTGAACAAAGGGGGTGCACGTGATCCTCTCCAGGATTGATTCTGAATTCCTGCGCTATTTGCTCACCCATGCCGCCGAACCTGGCACACGGCTGCCCCCCATTGAAGAGATCAGCCGTGAAAGCGGCGTCAGCGTGGGCAAGTTGCGGGAACAGTTAGAAGTGGCCCGGGCCTTAGGTCTGGTGGATGCCAGGCCCGGCCGCGGCATCCAGACCCTGCCCTACGACTTTTTGCCAGCCGTGCGCCTCAGCCTGTTGGTCGCCCTGGCCCTGGACCAGCAGCTCTTCAGGGCTTTCAGTGCCTTGCGCATCCACCTGGAAACCGCGTTCTGGGATGAGGCGGTGGTATTGCTCACCGATGAGGATAAGGAACACCTCCAGCAACTCGTCGCCTCGGCATGGGCCAAGCTAAACCAGGAGCGGGCCCAGATTCCTCATCCTGAGCATCGGGAGTTCCACCTGACCATCTTCAGCCGGCTGGAGAACCCTTTTGTGCAGGGCTTGTTGCGAGCCTACTGGGAGGCCTATGAGGCTGTGGACCTCAGCACCTATGCAGACTACAGCTACCTGCAGACGGTGTGGGATTATCACGATCGGATCGCCCGCGCTATCCGCGCTGGAGATTATGCTGCCGGCAAGGAGTTGCTTTCCGAACATATGCTCTTGATAGACCGGATGGGCGCTGCCCATGAGATACCCTTGAGTGCCAGACAGCTCCAAGGAGGGAAACTATGAGTATCGCAGTTCAAGAGGCCCCAATGAGGTTGGCCCAGCACGAGGAAGTGGTCAATGACTTCTCGATCTGGGTTGCTACAGTCAACGGCTCCGGCAGCCAGACCAGTAACACTGTCTTGCTGCGAGCCCTCTTTAAGATGGGCATCCCTGTCACCGGAAAGAATTTCTTTCCCAGTAACATCCACGGGCTGCCCACCTGGTATGCCATCCGCCTGAGCAAAGATGGCTACCTGGCGCACCGCGATAGCTACGAAATCGCTGTATGCATGAACGGTGCTACCGTGGCGGAGGACATGGCCAATGTAGCCCCGGGCGGCGTGGTCCTCTACGATGACGCCCTGCCCATCCCGGCCCGCCGCGACGATGTGGTCTATTACCCCATGCCGGTTCAGGAGCTGGTCCAGGCTGCCAACCTTCCCTTCAACCTGCGGGACTACATCGCCAACATGGTCTATGTTGGGGTGATGGCCTATCTGTTCGACATTGAGCTGGGGGAGATCCAGGCCGCCATCGAGTGGAATTTCGAGGGCAAGCGAACCCCTGTTCAGCTTAACATGGACATGGTTAACCGCTCTTATGCCTGGGCCGCCGAGAACCTGGCCAAGCAGGATCCCTACCGGGTGCAGCGGATGTCTGGCTTCAATGAGGGCAAGGTGCTGGTAGACGGCAACACGGCAGCCGCATTGGGTGCCATCTTTGGCGGCGTCACCG
>DAOTZS010000073.1:0-2319 GCA_034434335.1 Anaerolineae bacterium | reverse complement strand
AGGTGACGCTGGAATGCCAGGAATGGCCAGTGTACGTCCAGACCTGTATGAAGGACACCCCTGTCGAAGAGACTTTCCACATCCACCGCATGGGCTGGAGCGTAGACTATCCTGACCAGAGCAACTACATCTCCTGGTATCGGTGCGATGGGGAGAACATGGCCCGCCGTGGGTGCGCTGACCCCAACTGCCAGACCTGCCTGGACACGGAATTCGACCGTGTGATTGCGCAGGCCGACGCCTCGTCCGATCCTGAGGAGCGGAAGCGGCTTTATCGGCGAGCTGAAGAGATCGCCTTTGGCGAGGAGTTTGCCTGGGCCCCCATCTACTGGAGGACCGACCTGATCCTGACCAAGCCGTGGCTTCACCGGGACTTTCCCCCTCTGCGCAGGCCGAACTTCAAGGACTGGACCATTGATTGGGAGGCCAAGCTGGCGGCGCGCAAGTAGGCGGGAAACGCGGTAGGACCGGCTTTCAACAGGCAATACAGGCCTCCCAGGCTCCAGCAAGCCTGGGAGGCCTGGCACCATCTGATTCAAAGAGGCTCATATGACCGATACGATATCCAGAGGCCATGGAAGCGGGGCCCTGCCAAAGGTGTTGTCGTTACGCGAGCGGGCCGCGCTAGTCAACCGGATCCTGCATCAGCGCCTGGAGACAATCCTGCCCGCTGCCATGCGGGCTACCGGTTTTGACATGTGGCTCATCCTGTGCCAGGAAGACAACCTTGACCCGGTCTTCACTACGCTGATCCCTGTGGATACCTGGTGCCCGATCCTCCAGATACTGGTTTTCTTCGACCGCGGAGAAGTGCAGGGTGTGGAGCGGATCAACATCTCTGGCACCAATACCCATGACCTCTACGAAAGACCTTATAAAGGGCAGGTTGAGGCTGAGCAGTGGCCTTTGCTTATCAAGCTCATCGAGGAACGGGATCCCAGGCAGATCGGCATCAACATTGGGTCCGTGCAATGGGCTGCCGGAGGGTTGACCCATAACCTCTACTCTCAACTTGTTACCAGGCTCCCGCAGCGCTATGTGGATAGGTTACAGTCCGCTGAGCCGCTGGCCATTCGCTGGTTAAGCACACTCAGCGAGCAAGAAATCGAGCTCTATGCCCATGTGGTGAGCGTCGCCCATAGTTTGATCGCGGCGTGTTACAGCCATCAGGCTATTGTGCCGGGCGTGACCACTACGCGTGATCTGGAGTGGTATTACTGGCAGAGGTGTGCTGACATTGGGCTGGAGGTTGCCTTCAAGCCTTACTTCAACCTGGTGCGCAGCACAGCGATGAAGGAATGGTATGGCGAGGAAGACTGCGTTATCCGGCCGGGGGACCTGATCCATTGCGATGTGGGGATCCGGTATCTGCGGCTGAACTCGGACCATCAGCAATGGGCCTATGTGCGCCGGCCCGGGGAGAGAGATGCTCCCGATAGCCTGAAGGCGCTCCTGGCCGAGGGTAATCGGCTCCAGGATATCTTCATGGCCGAGTTCAGGCATGGGCTCAGTGGCAACGAGCTTTTGGGCAACATCCTGGCCCGGGCGCGGCGTGAAGGGATCCCGAACCCGCGCGTGTATTCCCATTCCCTGGGCCTCTTTCTGCATGAGCCAGGCCCCCTGATCGGATTACCCTGGGAGCAGGAGAGGTGTCCAGGCCGTGGAGATGTGCCACTGGACTATAATAGCAGTTTCACCATGGAGCTATCGGTGGCAGGGCCTGTCGCCGAATGGGGAGGGCAGGAAGTCCGCCTGGGGTTGGAGGAGGATGTGGTGGTCACGCGGGAGGGCTGCCGGGTTATTGGCGACCGACAGAGTAGCTTCTACCTGATCTGATGTCTTGTGAATATCGCGTAGGCCTGGGCGATGGACTACAGCTGTGGCCTCTGGCTGCACCTACTGCACGGCTGGCCCACGCCACCAGTCGAAGAGGTCATCCCAGTCAATGTGGCCATAGTAGGGCTTTACCCAATGTACTCTATCCGCGGGTTTTTCTGACCTGCCAATGACACGGTGAGACCAAGCTAATGGCAGGCAACTTCAAACAGGCTTTCTCGGCGGGATAGCGCCAAGAGGCCTTGGCCAGCAGCTCTGACGACCAACTTATCGGGCGGCCAGCGCCTTCGCAGGTTGCGCCGCAGCACGTTGAGCCAAGAAGAAGCTGAGGGTGTAAGCCAGTGCTTTGGTGGCCAGACGTGCCAGGCAGCCCGTCAATGACCGGGAGTGCGGGAAGCGCAGGGTAAAGGCTGTCGTGAGTACGCTGAACGCGGTCTCGATGCCATGGCGCAGGCGGCTCAGGATGCGCTGGATGCCTTCCGG
>DAOTZS010000072.1:0-32159 GCA_034434335.1 Anaerolineae bacterium | reverse complement strand
GGCCGCCCATGCCGCCCGTCAACATCACATTGGCATTTTGGGCATGAATGAATCCCGGCACCTGCCCCGGTTCGTGGTGCGGAAAGAACGGGTTCGCGACGACCCGCACGGCCTGGATCTGCTCGCCCTCCAGGTCAATCAAAGTGAAGAACGGGCAACGCCCGAAGTCCCCCGCCACCGGCGCGTCCAGGCCGGCGTCCGTCTCGGTGGAAACTGCAATGCGCATGAGAACCTCCAGGTTGGTAGATTGGTAACTGGTAGATTGGTAGCTGGTAAATTGGTGAAGCGGTATTGGCGGATCGGCGTCTCCGGTGCTGGTAACCTCCTCACACACGGCCCCGGCGGCGCCGATGGCCGGCGCGGCGCTTCCGTGGTGTCACCTGGCCCCACGTCACCGATTTGCGGTTTGCCGGCAGTTCAACCTCAGCGCGAGATGTCCGCCAGGCAGCCAGGACCTCCGGCAGCAGCTCGCGCTCGGCCCACACGAGCGCACCGCCCACCAGCGGCCAGATGCGGCCGCGACGCGTTTCGGGTGGCAAGAGCTCGACGTCCGGCCGCGCGCGTAGCCCTCTGGTCGCCGCGGCCGCCACGGGCACCACGGCTGTCGGCCGTTCCGGCTCGCTTGCTGCCCGCGCGCCGTCCGAAGCGACGATCATGGTGATGGCGCCCTGTGGACACGCATCCGCACAGCTTCCACATTTGACACAAGTTGCCTCGTCAATCCGTGCCCGACCGTCCACCAGTGCGATCGCCCCAGTGGGGCAGGCTGCTATACAATCGCCGCAACCCGTGCAGATCATCTCATCAACTTGGTACATGTCTGCCATCCTTGTTATGTCACAAGTGCCCTAGCACCAGCGGAGGCATGTGGCGCTTTCACCCGCCGCTGCGTGCGGCCTTCTGTTGAGTGTACATCTCGATGAATTGGTCAATCTCATCCCGGGTGCGGCGTAAGTCGTCTACCCACATGGCGAGGTACTCTTCGCCGTCGGGCGTGACGGTGTACACCCGCCGCGGCGGGCCAGAGCCAGCCGTGTCCCACTGCGAACTCACCCAGCCGGCATCCTCCATCTCGCGCAGGACGCGATAGACCACGCTGGCATCCACTGTGCCCGGCGCAAAGCCGAACTGGCGCAGCGAATCTAGCAGGTTGTAGCCGTGGGTAGCATCCTCGCGCAACAGCAGCAGCAGGCACGGCTCCAGGAAACGGCTGATGCGCCGCGGGCATGCTCCCCCTTGCCAACCCATTCCCCATCTTCGTCTCGGCATTTTCCGGCACCTCCTCTCCAGACCATCTCACTCGATCTGTATAATACCACAGTATTTGCAAAATGTCAATAGGTAAGATAAGTACTTACCTGCATGTGGTCTAATCATGAAGCGACTTGGGGTAGTGATTGCTTGGCTTTCTACGACCCCCGACCTCCATCCCAGAGAGGCACTGCTATTGCCCTGCCTACCTGCCAGCCAAGTATATGGTGGCACATAGGTGGGTTTGGGAAGTACGGCTACGGAAGATAATCCGCCATGGATGTATGCTTTTGGTGATTGTCCAGGGTGCATTCTCTGTCTAGGGTAAGGGTGAGACAGGGCTGGGCAGTTACCGAGTAGCTCAAACAGAGAAGGAGGCCACTACAATGGCAAAAGTTGCACGAGAAATGGTCCAGAAGGCGGGCATTAACGTGGACGAGTTGATCGAACTGCTGGTTGCCAACGCTGCAGCCGAGCTGACGACCTACTATTACTACACCATCCTGCGGGCCAATCTGATCGGCCTGGAGGGGGAAGGGATCAAGGAGATCGCGGAGGCCGCGCGTATTGAGGATCGCAATCACTTTGAGGCCCTGGTGCCTCGCATCTACGAGCTGGGCGGCAAGTTGCCCGAGAGCATGGTGGACTTCCACAACATCTCGGCCTGCTCGCCAGCCCGCTTGCCTGAGAATCCCCGCGACATCAAAGCCATGCTGACCGTGTTAGTCGAGGCTGAGCGGTGCGCGGTGCGCGGCTATACCCACATCTGCAACATCACCGCCGGCAAGGATCATCGCACCTACGACCTGGCGCTCGCGATCCTCAACGAGGAGATTGAACACGAGTCGTGGTTCTCTGAGTTCCTGGGCGAGGGACCGTCTGGCCACTTCATGCGCCGCGGGGAAATGTCGCCCTTTGTCTCCAAGTTCTTCAAGTAACAGCGTTACGCAGTTGCACTACGCTGTACCCCCACCCCCTAGCCCCCGCCACCCGATTTGGGAGCGGAGGAAGCCCTTGAAAGGGGTATTCTGGGCGGCGAAGCCGCCCAGAATACCCCTAATCCGTCCTCAGGCGTGGAGGAGGCCTGTCATCAAATGGGCCTTCCCCTGGCCTGATAGCCTGTAGTTATGTCTCAAACCATGCGCGCCTTCACAGAGGCCGAGCTGAGCCACTACGATGGCAGGGATGGTCGGCCAGCCTACATCGCTTATGAGGGTAAGGTATACGACGTCAGCACGAGCTTCCAGTGGAGGGGAGGCCGCCATTGGGTTGTTCACAGGGCCGGCCGCGATCTCACTGCAGAGTTAGCCGCTGCGCCACATGATTCGGATCTGCTCGAGCGGGTGCCGCTGATCGGGTTCCTTATCCCCGCCGTAGGAGAGTCTGAAGCCGCGTAGCGCACATGCGACAGAAAAAGGGGGCGCACAGCCATGCACCCCCTCCACATGAACCTCGACTGCAGGATAAACATCACTGTCCTGAGCCAAGTAATAGCGAGATTGGCACACCTCAAGTTGTTACTTCCACCGCAGCAACCAGCATGGCAGCCTTCTCTTGTAGCCCTTCTAACAGTTGATCGAAGGCTTCAGCAAAGGCCTTGACCCCGGCATCTAACAGCTCCTGGGTCACCTTGTCCAGATCTATCCCAATCGTGGCAAGCTCTGCCAGTAGGGCTTCAGCTTCGACCAGACCCTGGGTGATCCTTTCCGCGACCCGGCCGTGATTGCGGAAGGCAGCCAGCGTCTGGGGTGGCATGGTATTGACGGTGTAAGGCCCGATCAGCTCATCTACGTAAAGGGTGTCCGGGTAGGCCGGGTTCTTGGTGCTGGTACTGGCCCACAGCGGCCTTTGTACCCGTGCGCCCTGGCTGGCCAACGCCTGCCAGCGCGGCCCGGCAAAGATCTTCTGGAAACGGGCGTAGGCCAGTTTGGTGTACGCGACCGCTGTCCGGCCGGCCAGCCTTGCTGCCTGGGGATGGCCGGCCAGCCGCGCGTCCACAGCCGTATCCAGCCGGCTGACAAAAAAGCTCGCTACCGAAGCCACCCGCTGCAGGTTGCCCCCATCCCTGGCCAGCCTTTCCAGGCCATCCAGATAAGCGTTGGCCGCCGCCTCGTACGCATCCAGGGAGAAGAGCAGGGTAACGTTGATATTGATCCCGGAACCGATCAGTTCCGCGATGGCGGGGATGCCCTCCGGCGTACCCGGCACCTTGATCATCACATTGGGCCGGCCCAGCGTATGGAACAGCCGCCTGGCCTCCGCAATGGTGCCGACGGTGTCGTACGCCAGATGCGGAGAGACCTCAAGGCTAACGTAACCGTCGAGCCCCTTGGTCTGCTCATAGACTGGCCGCAACAGGTCTGCAGCCATGGCGATATCTGCCATGGCCAGCGCCTCATAGATCTCCACTGCTGACTTGCCCTGGGCCGCCAGCTTGGCGATGTCCGCGTCGTAGCTGTTGCCCGACAAGATCGCCCTCTGGAAAATGGCAGGGTTGGAAGTCAGCCCTGATACTCCGTCCCGTACCAGCCGGGCCAGTTCGCCCGAGGTCAACGCCTCGCGACTGATGAAATCGATCCACACACTCTGGCCAAGCTCTCTCAGCGCGCTCAGGCGATCATCAGCCACTTTGTCCTCCATCGCTGTGCAATTTGTGTTCCGACTTGTCTGCTTGGAACCAGACTAACTCTGGCTCCCAACTGGCCGCTCTTCGTCGAGAGCGTTGATCTTGTCCACCCGGCGTCGGTAGCGTTCCCGCTCAATGAACTGTGCGCCAACAAAGGCACGTACCAGTTCCTGGGCCAAGGCCGGACCTATGACGCGGCCACCCAGGCAGAGCACGTTCATGGCATCGTGTTGAACCCCTTGGGCTGCCGAATAGGTGTCGTGGCAGAGGCAGGCCCGCACCCCGCGCAGCTTGTTGGCAACTATCGCTACCCCTACACCGCTGCCGCACAGCAGGATGCCCCGTTCTGCCTCCCCTGACTGCACTGCCCGTCCCACGGCGATGGCGAAGTCGGGGTAGTCGTCGGTAGGGTCATAGCTGTACGCTCCCTGGTCCAGCACCTGGTGCCCCAATTCGTCCAGGACCTGAACTACAGCTTCTTTCAGGGGATATCCCCCGTGATCGGTGCCAACAGCGATTTTCATGTTCCCCTCACGCTCAACGGTCATCCAGGCTATGCGGCTACAATCAGGTACGGTTCTTCAATCAGGCTCTTGACATACTGCAGGAACCTGGCTGCCGGCGCACCGTCTACCAGGCGATGGTCGAACACCAGGCTAAGGGTCATCATCTGGCGCAGCACTGGGGCTGAGGGGGACTCGGGCCGATAGACCCACTTCGGAGCGATGCGACCTACGCCCAAGATAGCCGCTTCGGGCAGGTTGATCACCGGTGTGAAGCCCTCAATGTCGTACATCCCCAGGTTGGTGATCGTGAAGGTGCCCCCGCTAAGGTCTTCGGGCAGCGACTTCCCCTTGCGAGCCCGTTCTACCAGCGCACGAAACTCGGCCCCAAATTCCCGCAGCGACTTGCGGTCGGCATCCCGGATGACAGGCACTATGAGGCCACGTTCGGTGTCAACTGCCATGCCCAGGTTGATGTGGGCCAGGAGCTCGATAGCGTCGGGAGTTAAGCGGGCATTCATATAGGGGAACTTGCGCAGGGCAATGGCTACGATCTTGCCCAACAGGTCGTTGTAGCCGGGCGCGAAGCCCCATTCCTCGCTCACCTTAGCCTTCAGCCGCTCGCGCATGGCCACCAGCTCGGTCGCGTCCACCTCCATCAGCAGCGTCACCCGGGCTGTGGTGTGCACGCTCGTCCCCATCCGTTCGGCAATAATAGCTCTCACGCCCTTTAGAGGGATGCGTTCGATGACCTCGGCTTCGGGCAGGGGGACTGGTATGGGCGGTGGCGCCGGCACCGCGGCCGGAGGTGGGGTGGGGGCAGGAGCCGACACCGCGGCCGGCGGTGGAGTGGGCACCACAGCAGGACCCTCGCGCAGCCGGATAGCTTGCTCCACATCCTCTCGGGTGATCTTTCCCCCTGGCCCTGTGCCAGTAACGGTACGTAAATCAATCCCCGCCTCGGCGGCGAGCTTCTGGGCCACAGGGGTTGCCTTGGGCATGCTGGCCAGGTAAGCCAGCACATCGCGCTCGGTAATACGTTGGCCGGCCCCACCGGTTGGCGTGATGCCGGCAGATGCCAGGTCCAGCCCTTGTTCACGGGCCAGCTTCCTGGCTCGCGGTGAAGCGAAGACCCTGCCCGGGGCCACGGCTTCGGCCTTTGCCTTGGGGATTTCGACCTCGGCCTGAGCCGGCACGGCGGCCGTGGCCGTCTCAGCAGCAACGCCCACAAAACGCTCGTCCTGTTTGCCGATGACCCCGACCACAGTCAGTACGGGTACCACATCTCCGGCCTTGTAGGGGCCGATATGCAGATAGCCCTTGGCTGGGGCTTCAACTGGGAAAACCGCCTTGTCGGTTTCTACCTCCAGGATCTCCTGGCCCTGTTCAACCTGTGCTCCATCTTCGACCAGCCATTGGATCAGGGTCACTTCCTCAACGGTCTGGCCGAGCTTGGGAATAAAGACTTCTTTGGCCATCAGCTCACCACCTTTCGGCAGGCCTCCACGATCCGTCGCACGTTGGGGATCGCGGCGTCTTCGAGCACCTCAGCGCGCGGCACCGGCACATTGAGGGCGGCGACCCGCACCATGGGTGCATCCAGCCAGTCAAAGGCCAGCTCATTTACCTGTGCCATCACCTCGTTGATGAAGCTCGTGTTCTCGTAAGCCTCGGTCACACCAACGAAACGCCCAGTCTTCTTCACCGAGTTGACAACCGTCTCAATATCCAACGGCTTGAGGGTGCGCAGGTCGATCACTTCCACGTCAATTCCTTCTTTGGCCAGGATCTCTGCGGCTTCCAGTGACCGCAGGACCATGCGGGAGTAAGTCACCAGGGTGACGTCCTTGCCAGGGCGTTTGATGTCTGCCACGCCCAGGGGGATAATGTATTCCTCTTCGGGCACAGGGCCTTTCTCCCTGTACAGCATCTTATGCTCGATAAACATGACGGGGTTATCGTCGCGTATGGCCGCCTTGAGCAGACCCTTGGCATCGTAAGGGGTGGACGGCATGACCACATAGATGCCCGGGAAGTGGGTCCACAACGACTCCAGGCTTTGTGAGTGGTGGGCAGCGATGGCCCGGCCCGCGCCGCCTTCGGTGCGGATCACCATGGGCACAATCGTCTTGCCGCCGAACATGTAGCGGTTCTTGGCACCCTGGTTGGCGATCTGGTCCATGGCCAGGGGGGTGAAGTCCACGTACATGATCTCGGCCACGGGCCGCATGCCGGCCATGGCAGCGCCAACGGCCGCACCGCCGATGGTGGCCTCGGAGATGGGGGTGTCAATCACCCGCCATTCGCCAAATTCCTGATACAGGCCGCGTGTAGCGCCGTAGGCACCCCCGTAAAGCCCTACATCTTCGCCGAAGATGAACACCCGCTCATCGCGCAGCATCTCCTCGCGCATCGCCTCCACCAGCGCCTGGGCATAGGAGATAACGCGCATGTTGGGGTCACTGCGCACCCGTTCGCGCAGAGCACGTTCGGCCTCGATGTCGGCCTGGGTGAATTTAGACGGCGCATAGACGTCGGTTTCCACTTCAGATGGATCGGGCTCCGGCGAGGCATTGCTGTAGGCCATGGCTGCTTCCAGTTTGGCCTGCACGGCTTTTTCCAGTTCCTCGTATTCGGCCTCGGTGAGATAATTGAGGGCCTCCATCTTGCGCTTTAGAAGCAAGATGGGATCGCGCGCTTTCCAGGCAGCTTCTTCCTCGCGCGTCCGATAGGCGCGCGGGTCGGAGTGGGAGTGGCCAAACCAGCGATAGGTCTTGGCCTCAATCAGGGTAGGCCCTTCGCCGCGGCGAGCCCGTTCTACTGCCTTGGCGACCTCGGCCCGCACAGCCAGCACGTCCATACCATCTACAACCACCCCTGGGATGCCATAGGCACACGCCCGGTCTGCGATGTTGGGCAGTTTGCTGGCCTTGGCCCAGGGCACCGACATGGCGTACATGTTGTTCTCGGCCACGAACACGACCGGCAGATTCCACAGGCTGGCCATGTTCAATGCCTCGTGGAAGTTGCCGGTATTCGAGGCTCCATCGCCAAAGAAGCACAACACTACCCGGTCGGTGCCTTGCAGCTTCTGCGCCAGCGCGGCACCCACTGCTACAGGGATATTGCCGCCGACGATGCCGGTGGCGCCCAGGTTGCCGTGGACGACGTCGGCGATATGCATCGAGCCCCCTTTGCCCTTGCAGTAGCCGCCCGACTTCCCCAGCACCTCGGCCATCATTTTATTGTAATGCATTTGCTTCTCTTCAGGCGTTTTGGCGGCCTTGTCGCCATGGGCATGGGCATGCCCGTGGCCCCGGTGGGTGCTGGTGATCAGGTCGTCATCTCGCAAGGCCGCGATGGCCCCCACTGCCACAGCCTCCTGGCCCGCATAGAGGTGTGAAGCGCCCTTCAGCACCGCGCGATGCAAGAGTTCTGAGATGTTGTTCTCAAAAGCTCGGATCTCCATCATCTGGCGCAGGTAGGTGAGCAACTCCTCTCTGGTCAGTGCCTGCTCCTCGATCAGGGCTGAGAGTTGGACGGAGTCCAACGTTTCTGTAGTATGCATGGTTGGCTATCCTCCGTATAAAGATAGGACTACACCAGGATTACTTGCACCCCTCTGGCACGCACTTCTGCCACCAGGTCGGCCGGTGCATGCCGGTCGGTGATCACAGCGTGGAGGTCGCTGAGGCTGGCAAAGGAGGCCAGGCCCGCCCGCCCCCACTTGGTGGCATCCAACACAGCAATCACCTGCCGGCACATAGCCACCAGAGGCCGTTTGATCTCCGCCTCATCCGCGCTGACGTCGGTCAGGCCCTCGGCCAGGCTGATGCCATGGGCGCCGAAGAAGCCCTTCTGCACGTTGAACTGGCGCAAGAGCCCCAACCCGTCGGTGCCCACCAGAGAGGCGGTCTCGCGGCGCAGCGTGCCGCCCGGCATGACCACCGTCACGCCCGGAGCATCCAGCATCTCCTGGGCCACCGCCAGGCTGTTGGTAATCACCGTCAGATAGCGATGCTCTTTCAGGCGCTGGGCAATGGCCAAAGCGGTGCTGCTGCTGTCCAGGATGATAGCGTCGCCGTCGGCGATCATTTGAGCGGCCGCAGCCCCAATATGCCGCTTTTCCTGGATTTGCTGTTGCCGGCGCAGGGCCAGAGAGAGGACTTGCAGTCCTGCGGTGTTGGCAGAGACTGCGCCACCATGGGTGCGCAGCACCAGGTTGCGGTCGGCAAGGGCCTGCAGGTCGGCACGAATGGTTACTTCGGAAACCCCAAACTGCTGGCTGAGCTCTGCCACCGTGGCGCGGCCCATCTGGTTTATGCGAGCCAGGATCTGGTGGCGACGCTCTTCCAGATACAGGTCCCGGACTGCACCACGCGAGGTGATATTCTTCTCGTGCGTGCTGGGAGGCAGTTCTGACATAGTGGCTTTTGAATCTCTATGGGTGCTTACAATTGCTTTCATATTATCACCTAACGAAAGTTTTGTCAAAAGAGAGATTTGACAAGGGTAACGGCTTCACGTTAGAATACGCCAGCCAGCCGTGCAGCAATCCATTCCTGAGAGCCTGACCATGAACCATGACGTCCTCGCTGAACTTGTCGCTCTATCGAATCGCCTGGGGCGGCCCGAACTCGACTATGTCATCCTGGGTGAAGGGAATACTTCGGCGCGTGCCGACGCGGACACCTTCTACGTCAAGTCCAGCGGCACGGAGTTGCGCACCATAACAGCCGAAGGATTTGTGAGGGTCGCCTTTGATCGTGTTCTCAGCCTCCTCGATGATGAGCATCTCAGCGACCAGGAGGTGAGAGTGAGACTGGCGGCCGCAAAGGTGGACCCGCAGGCCCCTGGCCATCCCTCAGTGGAAACGTTGCTGCACGCCCTCTGTCTCAAGCTGCCAGAGGTGAACTTTGTCGGCCACACGCACCCTACCGCGGTCAACGCGCTGACCTGCTCCGTCGGCTTCGAACGGGCCTTTGCCGGCCGGCTCTTCCCGGATGAAATCGTCCTGTGTGGGCCGGCACCGGTGCTCGTGCCGTATACGGACCCTGGTGTGCCACTGGCCCGGGAGGTCTATGCTCGCATGTTACGGTATATGGACGAGTACGGCGAGCAGCCTAAGATTATCCTGATCCAGAACCATGGCCTTATCGCGTTAGGGAAAACTGCCCAGCAGGTCGAAAGCATCACTGCTATGGCAGTCAAAGCGGCCCGCATTTTGCTTGGCACCTATGGGGCAGGGGGCCCCCATTTCTTGTCGCAGAGGGACGTGGAACGCATTCATACCCGACCGGATGAGGTTTACCGCCGCCAGCAGCTCAAACTTGGGTGAATCAGGAGGCAAGAAGTGGTTGACAAGTTGGAGGAGTATCGCAAGGGAACCAGGCCGATCAAGGGGCCCAATGTCCTTTGGCCCCTCTATGGTGCCGGTTTCGACAACCTGGGCCGTGATGGAAAGCCCATCGAGGTGCCGATCCCACAATTCGGCCCAGATGAATTGCTGGTCAGACATGATGCATGTGGGCTGTGTTTTTCGGATATCAAGGTGATCAACCTTGGGCAGAATCACCCACGCATCTTTCGGGACATCCGCAAGGAACCGGTGGTGTTGGGGCATGAGGTGGCGCTGACCGTGGTAGGGGTGGGGGAGAATCTGCGTGATCAGTATAAGGTTGGCGACCGCTTCATCGTACAGGCAGACATCTATGTCAACGGTGTAAATTACGCCTACGGATACATGATCCAGGGCGGCCTGTCCAAGTACGCGGTAATTGACCAGCGCATCCTGAACGGCGACGATGGCAATTATCTGATCCCGGTGAAGCCTGAGACCGGATATGCTGAGAGCGCCCTGACTGAACCGTGGGCATGTGTGACGGCAGCCTATCAGCTGAAATACCGCACCGGGTTGAAGCCGGGAGGGATGGCCTGGGTGGTAGGCCGACCGCCGCACGGGGAGGGCGTGGCCTATACGATCTCTACTGGCTTTGAGGCTGGTGCTCATCCCGGCCGGCTGTTGATGACAGCCGTACCAGAGCCGTTTGCCAGCTGGCTGCGCCGGCGGGCAGCCGAACTGGGCGTGGAGGTACAGGCGGTTGAAGACCTGGCGCGAGTACCAGACGAGACTGTAGACGACATTGTGTTGCTCGAGCCAGATGCGGATCTGATCGAGGCGGTCAGCCCCAAGCTGGCAGCACACGGCGTGTGTGCACTGCTCACTACGAGGCCCCTGGAGCGCAAGGTCAAAGTAGATGTGGGCCGCATCCATTACAATCGCTGGGTTTACGTGGGCACCACGGGTTCCGACGTCGCGGCGGCCTATCGCGACGTGCCAGTGCGCTCCACCCTGCGGCCGGGTGGGCGTAGCTGGTTTGTGGGTGCCGGCGGCCCAATGGGTCGCATGCACGTACAGCGCGCTATCCAGGTGGCTGGCAACCCGGCCATTATCGTCTGCACCGACGTCAGCGACTTGCGGCTCAACGATCTGCGCGACACGTTTGCCGGAGAGGCCGCGGCAAAAGGGATCGAGTTCATCTGCCTGAACCCCGCGCGCCAGGATGCATATCAGGAGGGGATGGCGCCCTTCAGAGAGACGGGTTTTGACGATATCGTTGTGTTGGCACCGGTCCCTGCCGTTATCTCCGATGCCGCGACATGGCTGGCTCCCAAGGGAGTGATGAACATCTTTGCTGGGGTAGCGCGGGGCACCACAGCTCAGCTTGACCTGGGCGATGCCTGCTTCCGGCAGACCCGCGTGATCGGCCATTCGGCTTCCAGCATTGACGACCTGCGCTTCATGCTGTCGCAGGCCGAAGCGGGCACACTGTCCCCCAACCGCTCGGTGGCAGCTATCGGTTCGCTCAGCGCGGCTCGCGATGGCCTGCGCGCAGTACAGGAGACGACCTTCCCCGGGAAGATCGTGATCTACCCCCACATCAGGGAGTTTCCCCTCACGGCTTTGCCCGACCTGAAGGAGAAGCTGCCAACCGTCTACGCCCTGCTGAAAAATGGCCGTGAGTGGACGGTTGAGGCAGAGAATGAGTTCTTGCGACTGATGTTGGAGGACTGAGCAAGATGGCAAGGATACTTGAGGATCGGGTGGCGCTGGTCACTGGTGGCGGGCAGGGCCTGGGCCAGGCCATTTGCCTGCGCCTGGCGCGCGAAGGGGCTCATGTCGTAGTGGCCGATATCAACGAGGAGACGGCGCAGGCTACTGCGGCTGAGATCATGGCTACTACAGACCGTCGGGCCATCAGCGTCAAGATGGACGTGACCGATGAGGCGCAGGTGATTGCCGGGTTCCAGAAGGCCATGGAGGAATTCGGCCGGCTGGATATCGTGGTCTCCAACGCCGGCATCCTGATCGCCGAAGAGATCACCGAGTTTCCTGCCGAGAAGTGGCGCGCTGTAATGAACGTTAACCTCTTCGGCTACTTCCTGGTGGCGCGAGAGGCAGCCCGCATCATGAAAGCGCAGCGCAGTGGGGTAATCATCCAGATCAACTCTAAGTCTGGCAAGAAGGGGAGCTATAAGAACTCCGCTTATTCTGCCAGCAAGTTCGGCGGCATCGGGCTGACCCAGAGCATCGCGCTCGACCTGGCCGAGTACGGGGTGCGGGTCAACGCCGTCTGCCCTGGCAACCTGCTCGACTCCCCTCTCTGGGTGAACTCGCTTTACAAGCAGTATGCCAGGAAATGGGGGATTTCTGAAGCCGAAGTGCGGCAGAGGTATATTGACCAGGTGCCGATGAAGCGGGGCTGCACGTACGAGGATGTGTGCAATGTTGTGGTATTCCTGGCCTCTGACCAGGCCAGCTACATGACGGGGCAGGCCATCAACGTAACAGGAGGCCAGGAGATGCGGTGACAAGATAACGGATAGTCGCCGCGGTCATTCAGCTCTTCTACTTCTTCAATTGCCAGATTGTACAACCTATTGACCACAAGTCGAGGCCCTGCTTATTCTCCCCTCAAGCGCGGGTCCAGTGCATCGCGCAGTCCATCCCCCAGGAAGTTGAAGCCCAGGACGGCAGTCAGCACCGCCAGGCCCGGGAAAGCGGTCAGCCACCACTGGTAGAACTTGAACCGGCCCATGGAGATCATCGCGCCCCACTCAGGGGTGGGCGGCACAGCCCCCAGGCCGATGAAGCTTAGTGCGGCGATGGTCAGGATGGCGCTGCCTGTGTCCAGCGAGGCCTTGATGACGATCGGTGCACTGGTGTTGGGGACGATGTGGCGGCGCAGGATCTGACCCTCTGGCACACCCACCGCGCGGGCGGCAGTGACGTATTCGTTGGCCCGCACACTGAGCACCTGCCCGCGCATCAGGCGGGCATACTCGGGCCACCACACCAGGATCATGGCGATGACCGCGTTTTTCAGGCTTGGTCCCAACACCGAAGCGATGGCCAGCGCCAGCACGATCGAGGGAAAAGCTAGCGTAATATCCGCGATGCGCATGATCAGCAGGTCGAAAACGCCGCCGAGATACCCTGCCAATGCCCCCACCAGGCCTCCCAGCAACATAGAAAAGGTGATCACCACCAGCCCCACAGGCAGGGAGATGCGCGCCCCGTAAATGACGCGGCTGAACACGTCGCGGCCCAGCTCGTCAGTGCCGAACAGATAGCGCAACGACGGCGGGCTGAGCCGGTCGTTGATGTGCTGTTCCAGCGCGTCATACGGAGCAATAAGGGGTGCCGCGATGGCCACCACTGCCCAGAAAAGGATCACCAGCGCGCCGGCCATCGCCATGCGATTGCGCACCAGCACGCGCAGGCTGCGTGCCAAGGGCGATTCACCGCCAAAGCGCCAGCGTACCATACCTCCTGCTCCAACCGCTGCCTCAGCCATAGGTCAGCCCTCTCGGATGCGGGGGTCCACAAAACTGTAGAGGATGTCCACCGTCAGGTTGACGAAGATGTAGATGACGGCGATCAGCAAGGTGGTGCCCAGGACCGCCGGGTAGTCCAGGTTGGCTGCTGCCTCGACCGCATAACGGCCGATCCCCGGCCAGGCGAAGATGGTCTCCGTCATGATGGCACCCGTCATCAGGCCCGCAAACGCCAGGCCGAGTACGGTCAGGGTAGGGATGAAGGCATTGCGCAGGGCGTGGACCAGGATCACCACCCGTTCGCGTAGGCCTTTAGCCCTGGCAGTGCGCACATAGTCCATGCGCAATACCTCCAGCAGAGAGGCCCGGGTGATGCGGCTTACCAGGGCCAGGGTGAACCAGCCCAGGATGACCGATGGAAGGATCAGGTGCTGGAGGGAGCTGGCAAACGCCTGCCCATCTCCGGCCAGCAGGCTGTCCACGAGATAAAAGCCTGTCACTGCCGGCGGCGCTACCAGCCGTGTGTCAATCCGTCCAGGGCCGGGCAGGATCTGCAGCCGATAGTAGAACAGGAACAGGACCATCAAACCCGACCAGAACGGCGGCATGGATGCGCCCAACAGCGAGATCAGTCGGGCACAGTGATCGGTCCAACTTCCTGCCCGGATCGCGGCGAGGATGCCCAGGGGAAGGCCTAGCAACAGGGCGAAGGAGAGCGAGGCCAGAGCCAGCTCCGCAGTGGCGGGCAGATACTGCGCCAGGTCTTGAGCCACAGGCCGTTTTGTCTTGAACGACACTCCCAGGTCACCGTGGGCCAGGTTCCAGAGATAGTAGAGGTATTGCTCGGGGAGGGATTTGTCCAGACCCCACTTCTGAATCGCCGCCTTCACGATATCTGGGTGATCCATCGCTTTCTCGCTGATGATCACTGCCAGGGGATCAGCCGGCACCACGTGGGAAACCAGAAACGTCAGCAGGGTAATACCGATGAGCATGGGAATGACGAGCAGCAACCGCCGCAAGATATGGGTGGTCAGACTCATCGGGACTCCTGAATAGGGGTTTTATGGCCGGCGAAGCCGGCCATAAAACCCCTGGCAGAAAAAACTACTCTCCTCGTTGGGATGGTTCAAAATCGGTTAACACTTTCTGCCCCCTCGGACCTTCACTGCCTCTCACCCCCTTGTTCCCCCTCTCCCCCTCGGGGCGTGGCCCTTGGCCTGTGGCCAGGGGAGAGGAGGGAATAAGATGGGGGGTTGCGGCGGCCTTCGGCCGCCGCCACCCCCTTTTTTCTCCCCCTCCCCTCTCCCGCTGCCGAAGGCGAGCGGGAGGGGGCAGGGGGAAGGGGAGGGCCCTGGGCCGCAATTTTAATGACCGCAAAAAGTGTAAACCAATTTTCTCGGTGAATTGAACCATCCCTCCTCGTTATACTGCAATAGCGCTGGACAGAGAGGACATGCGCGCTGATAGGACTGCTACTTGCTCAGGTCGAAGAAGTTCACGAACTGCACCGGATGATAGGCAAAGCCCTGCACCGACTTGTTCATGACCACAATTTGCTGGCTCTGATAGAGCATGGTGAAGGGCATGTCGTCCATGAGCACCTTTTGCAGCTCCTTGATCGCCTGCTCCCGCTTGGCGATGTCCAACTCGGTACCGATGATCTTGGCGTACTTCTCGGCCTCTGGGTTATTGTACCACATCCGCTTGGCGATGCCGCGGTCGTGGTACGAGAAGTAATCGGTCCACATGGTGGGATCGAGATAGTCTGGAGTCCAACCGCCAAAGCAGAAGGCCAGCTTCTGGGCACGCATCTCGCTCAGGTAGACGCTCTGCTCCAGGGGGCGGAGCTTGACCTTGATGCCGACCTCGGCCAGATCACTTTGCAGCTTGGCAGCTATGGTCTCGCGGATCGGGTTGGAGCCGTAGGCCAGTTCTACCTCGAAGCCATTTTCGTAGCCGGCTTCCTTCAGCAGGGCTTTGGCCTTCTCCAGGTCGCGGCCCTGGGTCATGGCCGGGTCCACGCCCAAGACACCCAGAGGGATGATGCTGGGAGCCCGGCTGCCATAACCTCGCAGCAATGCCTTGATCAACCCGTCGTAGTCCACGCTGAGCGCGATGGCCTGCCGGACGCGCTTGTCGGACAATGGCTTCGACAGTTCCGGATTGGAGGTCATGGCCAGGTAGTTCTGGTTGAGGGTCTGGCCGATCACTATCTTCAGGTTGGGGTCGGCCTGGGCCTGATCAATCAGGTCTGGGTCCAGGCTGTAAAGCAGGTCCGCATCTCCACGCTGGAGCATCTGCAAAGAGGTGGTGGGGTCAGCCACATGCTTAATGATCACCTTGCCCAGCTTGGGTGCCCCGCGCCAATAGTTGGGATTGGCCTCGAGGACGATCTCGGCCTTTGGCGTCCAACTGGTCTGGATGAAGGGGCCACTGCCGGCTGAGTGCTGGTCCAGCCAATCCTTCGCCTTGTCGGTCTGGTCCGCATCGGCGGCATCCGTGCCACCATGGGCAATCACTACCTGGCTGTCCACGATACTCATCGCCGGTGCAGCCACAATGCCCAGGAAAGCTGGAGACGGCTCGGTCAACGTTACCTTCACAGTGGCAGGATCTACAACCTCTACGCTCTGCACAATATCAGCGTAGAAGGCGGGATTATCTTTGATGTTCTTCAGACGCATCCAGGAGAAGCGCACGTCTTCGGCTGTGACGGGATTGCCCGATGCGAACTTCACGTCGGGATGGAGGTAGAAGGTGTAGGTCAGGCCATCTTCTGAGACCTCCCAACGATCGGCCAGGCGAGGTGCAACCTTGGTCAGGTCTTCGGGACGATACTCGACTAACGTGTCGTAGGTCGAGGCATGGATCATCAGGTTAGTGGTTTCGTAGGCATGATGCGGGTCGAGGGTCACCACGTCGTCAATGTTCATTACGACGACCAGGGTGGGTAGTTCCGGCGGGGTGGCAGGAGCTTCCGGCGCTGCCGGTGCTTCAGCAGCGGGCGGCGCAGCCGTGGGCTGGGCCGACACACATCCAATCAGGCCTATGCCAAGCAAGAAGACCAAGACGTACACGAAAGACCGGGGGAGTTTCATAGTTCCTTTCCTCCTTGCTGGCCCTCCTCAGACTCCCGAGAGCCATGACAGCCTACCAGATCGCCACGTGCTCCAAGGAGTCCGGAAAGGGCCATCTGCACATTAGAGATGGGTTTGGGTTGAGAAGTAGCACGGCGCCGTATAGCGCGGCGGCCGGATTATACAGGATGTCTCAGGCGGCGCCAAATCACCTCCTACGCAACTCAGGTCGCAAAATCGGGCATGGAGCCCAGATTTGCCTGGCTCCGAATCCACCCCTGCGCGGTAGGCTGTTGACGACAACCGTTAACCAGCCTGAAGTGCCTGTTCCAGGATCTCTGCCAGCTCTTCGTCTGCTAAGGCCACCGGATTGACCTTTGTGCTTGAGGCTACCGCTGCCTTGGCAACCAGCGCTGGCACATGGGCTTTGGTCACCCCGAAAGCCGCCAGGGGAGGGATGTCCATCTCCGTGCAGCATTCCCTGACCCATTCGATACCAGCGCGAGCGGAGTCAGTCTCCCGTCCAGTCAGGATCTGGCCGATTTCCGCGTAGCGCGCGATGGCCGGGCTGCCCGGGTGTCGTTGCTCCAGGGCTCTGAGGTTGACTGCCATAGCATGGGGCAAGAGAGCGGCACACACGGCGCCGTGAGGGGCCGGGAACATCCCACCAATTGGCCCTGCCAGCCCGTGCACGATGCCCAACCCGGCATTGGCCAGAGCCAGCCCGCCACAGAGGCTGGCCAGCGCCATGTCTCGGCGGGCTTCAGCATCGTCTCCTCGCCGATAGGCCTGTCGTAGTGAACGCGCGACGCGAGCCATGCCCTCACGACAGATGGCGTCGGTCAGAGGATTGGCACGCAGCGATACGAAGGGTTCGATCAACTGCGTCAGGGCGTCCAGGCCTGTGTGAGCGGTGACCGCAGGGGACATGGTGTGGGTCAGCAGTGGGTCCACCACTGCCAGTCGCGGCAGCATGGTCAGGCTGCGCAGGCTGGCCTTAACCCCGTGTTCCGGCGAGGCCAGGACCGCATTGCGGGTGACTTCACTGCCGGTACCGGCCGTTGTAGGGATGGCAATGTAAGGGGCCGACGGCTGCGTAAGCGGCTTGCCCCTGCCCACAACTTCCAGATAGTCGAGCGCTTCGCCACCGTTCGTCAGCAAAGCCGCGATGGCCTTGCCGGCATCCAGAGGGCTGCCGCCGCCAAAGCCAATCACCAGGTCGCATCTGCTCTCTCGGGCCAGGGATACTCCCTCGTCGACAGCGCAGGTGGTTGGCTCGCTCGCGATGGAGAACGTCACAACTTCTACTCCCGCCGCGTCCAGTTTCTCTAACAGCGTCTCAGCCCGCTGCTTATCCTTGCCAGTGACAACCAATGCTCGCCGGCCCATCTGCGCTGCCAGGGGGCCCACCTCTTGCAGGGTTCCGTCCCCGAAGATAATCCTGCCCGCAGTGGCGAACTCGAAGCGCATTGTCTTACCCCCATCCTGCATCGTCAGGGAAGACGTTAGTGTATTTGATACTGGTGCGGGGCTCGGCCATCATCTCGGCGACCGTGTCGCGCCACACCTGGTAATGTCTGGTCTCCTTATGCCTGGCAGGATCTTCCGGGGTTCGGTAAACCTCCACAAGCACGAAACGGGTGGGGTCATCTACCTGCTGAATCACGTCGAACCGCGCAATCCCTGGTTCCTGGACGCTGTGACGGGCATTCTCCTCGGTGGCCCGTCGGAACGCATCAACATACTCTGGCTTTACATGAGCATGGACATGAACTATTAGCATGGCAAGACCTCCTTCAAGAAAGTACTGAATCAACTATCCCGCGTGGGATTCCCTGGCTGCACCAGGAAGCGTGTGCCCAACCACCCCAAGAGCAGAGCCGCCAGGCCAATGATGGCGAACATGAGACGCAGCCCAAAGGCTTCGGCCATGACGCCGCTCAGCCAGGGGCCACCGAACATCCCAATCGCATACACCGACTGGTGCAAGCCCATGGCTGTCGTGCGCTCAGCGTCCACCACCTGTTCAATGCTCATGCCCATCAGGACGGGATAGCATACCCCGACCGCCAGGCCAATCAACCCCTGCAGAACGAAGAGCCAGAAGAGGGCAGGGGCCAGGGCAGCTCCTGCCACGCCGATGGCCAGTGTCAGGAAACTGAGGTAGACAATCCGACGACTGCCCAGCCGGCTCACCAGGGCAGTGGCCACCAGGTTACCCACCGTGTAGAGCACGATATTGAGGCTTACCAGCGCGCTGAGGGCCACGTCGCTGGCGCCCAACTGTTTGGCGAGAATGGGCAGGAAGCTGAATGTGCTGCCCCAATGAGCGAATTGGACCACCGCACCTAAGAGCGAGGGCATCAGTACATCACGCCGCGTGATGAGAATGCCGATAGCTGTCGGCGAGGGCCGGCGGTAGGGCCGGCGCGCTTCCGGGAAAGCAAGCATCAGGGCTACTGCCAGCCCAGCCAGACCTGTGGCCAGCAGAAAGGCCAGCGGGTAACCACCCAGATCGTTGAGATACCCGGTGACACTGGTAGCCAGCACGCGGCCCAGGGAGCCCACCAGCGTCAAGAGGGAAGTTGCCCGCACGGCTTCTGCAGGTGAAAACAGACCGCTGAACACAACCACCAGAGGCACCCAAGTGCCGGCTGCCAGACCCGTGATGGCCCGCCCAATCAGTATGCCCTGGACGTCGGGGGCTGTGCCCATCAGCAAGGCACCTAATCCAGCCAGGGCCAGGCCCAACAGGATAAACGGTTTTCGCCGGCCGGTCCAATCCGCCGCTATCCCCAAGGGCAGGCGTATCACGGCCTGCCAAAGTCCATACATGGAGAGCACAACGCCAACCAGGGCCAGGTTGGCGGTTTTCGTTTGCACGTAAGTAGGGAGAGTTGGCGTGTAAAGGTAGAGAGCAGCCCAGTAGAAGAAGACCACGACGATCAAAAGACTGGTGGCTGCCCGTTGAGCGCTAACAGCGCTTGTCACTGCTCTATGGGGCACGTTGGCGGAAGAGCTAGGCGCTGGGACAGACTTGCTCATTGGTCCATGGTTTTCAGATGGAGGCGAACGGCGCAGAGACAAACGCCGGATACGGGTATAGTATAATCCTTCTGGCTACTGCCGGTCAAATGCTGTGCCAGAAAAAAGCGTGCCCATCAAAAGCCCGCGGAGTACCTTCACGTCTGCATGTTCTTGGCTTGCGCCTAATCGTTGCGCAAATCCACAAAACAAAGGCCTGCCGGCGCTGAATCCGGCAGGCCTTTCTTGCCATCAGGCACTGCGATTCAGCCGGGGCCGATTCCCTAGAGGCTACAACGCCTTCACAAGCTGTGTAGACCAGGATCTTCTGAACCCCGGCAAGTCTAAGGTCTAAGAGAGCTTTCTAACCTGCGCGGCTGCCAGTCCTTTGCCACTGTTGACGACGGAGAACTCCACCCGATCTCCCTCGTTCAGGCTCTTGTACCCCTCTGTCTCTATGGCAGAGAAGTGCACAAACACGTCTTCGCCGGACTCACGGGCAATGAAGCCGTAGCCCTTCCGATTGCTGAACCACTTGACTGTTCCTACCTCACGAGTAGTCATATACGTAAACCTCCTGTTCCTGCTTGCCGGTAGCCTTTATACAGGGCTGCCGTCTGAACTTCTCAGGACGCTAATCGGGCTCTCTGCCATAGAGAAGAAAAACACCGCCCAACTCCAGACTCCGGTAAGACTGGGCGGTGCATTTCATACTTCTAGAACAGGCCTTACTGCGTCCTTCATTGCTTGAGCATACCTGAAATCCGCGAATCTGTCAAATGCTCACCCTGCCCAACTCTAGCTCTATATACCCCTTTGCCCTCAATAGCAGGCCCTTCCTGCTTTAGGCATCCCTCCGGGTAGCAAGGACCTCGGCCTGCCGGACCATGTCATCAAGGATGAGCAGGCCGTTGTGCCAGAAATCGGGATCGTTCAGGTCAACCCCTAACGGTCGCACTAGCTCATGGGGCCACTTTGAGCCACCTGCGCTGAGCATTTCCAGGTAGGTTGAGGAAAAGTCATCTCCTGCCTGCTGATAGCGGGCATAGAGAGATAGTACCAGCAGTTCGCCGAAGGCGTAGGCGTAAACATAGCCAGGGGTGCCGATGAAGTGCGGGATATAGCTCCACCACAGGCCGTAGTCATCGGTAAGGGTAACGCTGTCGCCAAACATGGCCCGCTGGGTCCCCAGCCACAGCTCATTAAACCTTTCCGTGCTGAGCTCTCCCTCTTGCCTGCGAGCAGTATGGATGGCATGCTCGAAGCGGTTCATGGCGATCTGGCGAAAAGCGGTAGCAAACGAGTCTTCGATCTTAGCCGTGAGCATGGCCAGACGCACTGCAGGATCCGGTTCCCGGGCCATCAGGTCCTGGAAGACCAACATCTCCCCAAACACAGATGCTGTTTCGGCCATAGTCAGGGGGGTCTGGGCCTGCAGATGGCCTCGCGATGCGGCAAGCTTTTGGTGGACCCCGTGACCCAGTTCATGCGCCAGAGTCATTACATCCCGCGAGCGTGCCTCGTAGTTGAGCAACACGTAGGGATGAGCTGATGGCACGACACCGTGGCTGAAGGCCCCTCCATACTTGCCGGGCCGGGGCGGGGCGTCGATCCAGTGCCTTTCGAAGAAATCGGTGGCCAACTCGGCCATGCGTGGGTGGAATCGGCTATAGGCGTTGAGAACAAGCGCGCGTGCTTCATCCCAAGGGTAGCGTCGGTCGGCAGCAGGGAGAGGCGCGTAGCGGTCGTAGTCGAACAGCTCGTCCAGGCCCAAAAGTTGCCGCTTCAACCGATAGTAGCGCGCCACGATGTCATAGCGCGATGTCACGGCCTCGACCAGCGCGTCTACCATGGCATCGGTGACCTCATTGGCCAGGTTGCGTGCCGAGATCCAGGTCGGATAGTTGCGCAGGCGGTCGTCTGAAGCCTTGTCGGCCAGGATCATGTTGAATACGTAGGTGCTTATGCGGCACACCTGGCGCAGGCCGGCGGTAAATGCCGCGGCCGCGCGTCGGCGGAGCCCACGGTCGGCTGAGTAAAGCTTGCTGAGGATCTGATCGCGTGTGAGCTGCTGGCCATCCAGCTCGTAGCGTGTGGCGCTATGGATTTCGTCAAAGAAGCGTTCCCAGGCGTTGCGGCCGGTGACGGCTTTTTCGGCCAGGATCTTTTCTTCCGGTTCAGTAAGCAGGTGGGGCCGAAAGCGGCGGACATTTTCCAGCCAATGCCGATAACGGGCCAGGACAGGATCGCTGAGCCAGGAGGTGGCCACGGGCTCGGGAACGGCTGCCAGCTCCAGCTCTATGAAGACCAGTTTCTGGCTCAGCCGCGCGTTGCGCTCCGTGACCCGCTGTAGCAGAGCTCCACGCGACGGCTCTTCGGTGTTGGCTGCCCAGTGTAAAAAAGTGTAGCTGCCTACTTTGTCAGCCCGCTCGCGGATCCCCTCATACCAGGTCAGCAACTCATGCAGTTCCGAGGCGCTCAGGGTGGCGATGCGGCCCCGGTAGAGGCGATCCAGCTCCTCTGCCTCGTGGTCTGCGCTGTCCAGATCTGCATTCAGTTGCGGATCGGTGGGGCCGGAATAGAGGTCAGATAGGTCCCAGACGACCTCTTCGGCCCCGGTCGTGCCGTGGTTTTCGATAGGTGAATGCGGTACAGTGGTCATGCTTCGACTATACTCCCTTCGTTACTATTCAGTCAGGCCGATTGAAATCGCCCTCCCTGGGCACTTCGTGCCAGCCCTCGCCCCGAAGGGCTCGGCCCGAGGGGGTGTCGGCGGAGGCCGATACCCTTCATGTGTGCATGACCAGAGAAGTCGGCGAAGGCCGACTACACTGGCCGCAGGCCCCAAAATGGTGACGCCTCGGGCGAGCCCTCGGCATGGCCCTTCCAATCACCGCCTGAAAAGTTACCTGCCTTCTTGCCTGGAGAATACGGCGTGTTTCGTCGCCGCGGGTTTTTGCCAATGGCTACACCTGGGGTACGATGCGTACCAAGCCGGGTCGGCCCATTTCGCCTTGCACCTCAATCCTGGCCACGCCGAAAGTCTCGATTACCCAGGCGTTGGTCAGCAAGTGTTGGGTTACACGCGCGGTGCGGTACTCAGAAGCCCCAGCGGCGAATGCCAGCGGCAGCAGAAGCTGATCGGCCAGGTACTGATCTATCGTGGCACCGCTATCCAGGAACTCCTCCAGCGCATCTACCGCTTCATCGGCAACCCGTTCCGCGGGCTTACCAGGAGCTCCCAGGCCGAAATAGCAGGCGCTGGCGTGCCGAAACTCAGCTTGCAAGAGGAGCAAGGTGCCTTTGAACCGCGAGGGCAAGTTCACAATCTCTATCTCCAGCGCCCTGGTTCGGCCGGACAGGCGCTGTAGAGCCTGCTTGCGTTGCCTTTCGGCAATACTGAGATTCAGATTGGCAACTGCGGAGATGCCTCGGATGCCGCGCAAGGCTCCTCGCTCAAGCAAGCGTAGTGGCTTGAGGGGCTCGCTTCTGTCTTGAGATGTGCCGACAGGCTGTATCGTGGCACGTATGAAACCATCTCCCTGTGGGTAGAATCCTGCCCGTTCGAGCACCAGTTCTCCGTCGAGCCCGATCTTCCGCAGATAGGGTAGCCACTGCCAGGCCAGATAGTGGAAGCATGGGCTCCAGGGGACATGAGTTCCCCCTGTGAGGGTGATCGTTGAGGGTTGAGAGGCCAGGGCAAGAGGCAGCCAGACCGTTTGCAGCACTAACGAGGATGCTCCCGCAGTGCCGATATCAAAGTGATAGGTTCCGGGCATGAGCTGCCCTGGCTCAAAGGTGAGCTCTGGCGAGCCGGGGCTGTCACCGGCCACGCGGGCATGGCTAACCGTCGCTGCCAGGCGCACGGCTGCTAGGTGTTGGGCCTGGAGGCCAGGGTTAGGGCGACGGGCGCGGATATGGATAATGTGAACAGGGCGGAGGGTTAGCAACGACAGGCTGAGCGCGGTGCGCAGCACCTGTCCACCCCCTTCACCCCAGGAGCCATCAATCTCGATCATGGTATGAAGTCGGTGTGATCCTGACGTTGTAGTAGAAGTTATTTTATCACGGCTCACCTTGTTTCAGCCAGAAGAGGAGGACCCGATGGTAGAGCCCGGCATTGATCTGCTGCTGGAAGAGCAACGTGACCTGATCCTGGGCCGGAGAGTGGGTCTGGTGAGCAATGCCAGCGCCGTAAGGCGTGACCTCACCAGCGTTGTAGACGCGCTACGTCAGACGCCAGGTGTGCGGTTAGCAGCCCTTTTCGGGCCAGAGCATGGTTTCTCAGCCGCCGTAGCCGATGCCGCCCATGTTGCCTCAACAACCGATCCGCGAACAGGGCTTCCCGTCTACAGCCTATATGGCCAGGTCTCCAAACCCACACCATCCATGCTGGCCGGTCTTGATGTCCTGCTGTTTGACATCCCCTGTGTGGGGGCCAGGTTCTACACTTACATCACCACACTGCTCTATGTCATGCAAGCGGCCGCGGAAAATGGTATGCGCGTGATCATATGTGACCGACCAAACCCGATCGGAGGGCACATCGTGGAGGGCCCGGTCCTGGAGCCCGGTTTCGAGAGCTTTATCGGCCCAGGCCCTCTTCCCATCCGCTATGCTATGACAGTGGGGGAGCTGGCACGGCTATACAACGAAGCCTGGGGTATTGGCTGTGATCTGATCGTCGTGCCCTGTCGCGGCTGGAGAAGAGAAATGTGGTTCGACGAGACTGGCTTGCCTTGGGTTCCCCCTTCGCCCGCCATCCCTAAGCTGGAGACCGCCGTCGTCTATCCCGGCACTTGCCTGCTCGAGGGTACTAACCTGAGCGAGGGCCGTGGCACGGCTTTGCCTTTTGAGGTGGTGGGAGCTCCCTGGGTGGACGGGTGGGCTCTTTCTGAGGCGCTCAACGCGTTGGAGCTGCCAGGGGTCAGGTTTCGGCCGGTGCAGTTCGAGCCCTTTGCCAGCAAATGGGCCGGCCAGGTGTGCGGTGGGGTGATGCTCCACATTGTAGCCCGCGAGAGTTTCCGGCCGGTGACAGTCGGCCTACACCTTGTGGCAGCCTTACGCGCCCTGTACCCCCACCATTTCGCCTGGCGCTTGCCCCATTTCGATCTCTTGATGGGCACAGACCGGGTGCGCCGTGACCTGGAGAGGGGCGTCGCGGTAGATGAAATCATTGCTGGCTGGGTGCCTGCTCAGGCAGAATTCGCAGCCCGGCGGGAGCGCTTTTTGCTTTACTAAGATGTCAGTATAAGGCATTATCTGCGTGGATAGCTGGCTGTATTGAATGCAGCAACTAGAGCCATGAACAGGCTCCCCCCGATGCATAGCCAGAATCCCCATCCTATGGCGAGCGGCTGCCGATAGAGCTGAGCAATCAGTGGACGGACGCTCAGGAAGCCCCAGGCGGGCAAGAGGGCCGAGGCAAAGGCCAGGAGATCAATGATGGCAAACACAAGGTGGCACGGCAGGTGGCGGGTCAGGAGGACACCCGGGATCAGCGAAAGGCAAGCCACGATGGCGATCACTTGTAGCCTGAACTCCGCCAGGCGCAGGGTGGCGGGGCTCCACGCCGGAGGGAGCATAGCCAGGGCAGTCGGTATGGCAGCAATCATGAGCAGGGTCCTGACGGCAAGGGGAAGCTGACGACGACTGGCCAGCAAGGCAGCGCTGACGCTGGCACTCACCAGGGGAAGATAGAAGATCTCGCGCCGGAGTGGCACCTGCCCAGAAGCGACTTCTGGCAATAGCTTGACATATTCGGCCAAGTCGAGGCCAAGGATCACCAGGCCGGCGGCCTTGTGGGGCACCCAGGGGCCAAAATACCCTGCCAGGCACACAAGCCAGCCCAAGACTAGCATAGGCCAGTAAGCTGGGCAGGGGCTTTTTACAAGGCGGTGGGCGGCCATGGGATCACCGCATTACTTTGTGGTAGACAGCCAACAATGTGCGCGCGGCATTCTCCCAGGTAAAGCGAGCTGCCTGCGCTCTGCCCAGATCCGATAGACGAGTGCGTAAGTTGGCATTACCCAGTACGCGGGCCATGGCATCAGCCATGGCCTCAGTATCCTCGGCATCTACCAACAGCGCTGCATTGCCCAGGGTTTCGGGCAAGCTGGAGTTGTTGCTGGCCACAACTGGCGTACCGCAGGCCATAGCCTCCAAGGGCGGGAGGCCAAAACCCTCGTAGAGGGATGGATACACCATAAGGTCAGCCAGTGTGTAAAGGGCGGGCAGGTCATCCTCTGCCACAAACCCGGTAAAGTGCACCAGACCCTCCAGTCCCTCCTTTGCCACACGATCGTAGATGTCCTGGAAAAGCCATCCCTCACCGCCAGCGATCACCAGCTCGTGGGGCAGGCCGGTATGCCGCCGCAGTTGCGCGAAAGCGGAAATCAGGCGAGGGAAGTTCTTGCGCGGCTCCAGTGTGCCCACCGACAGGATGAACCACTGGGGGAGATGATACCGGGCACGCACCTCCGCCAGTTGCAGGTTATTTCGTACTGGCCGGAAATGATGCGAAACACCGGCCGGCACCACTGTGATCTTGTCCGGTGGGATGGCCAACAATTCGATGAGGTCCTTGCGGGTGTTGGCGGAATCTGCCACGACATGGGCTGCCCGGCTCAGCGCGCGCGGTACCGCCCGCTCCAGGAAAGCGCGCAGGCTCGGCTCCGCACATTGGGGCACCCGGAGGAAGGAGAGGTCGTGAACGGTAACGACGCCGCGAGCCCGGCGCAGTGGTGGCAGCGCGAAATCCGGGGAATGGAAGACGTCGCATTCGCCGGTTAGCTGCTCTGCAGGCCAGGGCAGACGGAGACGGTGCCATCCTATCGTTAGCCAGCGCGGAGAGATGCGGGTGGCGCGCACGGTGAAGTTGGCCGGCAATTCCGGTAAGTTTGGCGCCTGCAATCCTGGCTCCACGCCCGCGCAGAAGAGTATGTACTGGTTGTCCGTGTCAATCCTGGCCAGCGCAGCCGTCAGTTCACGGGTATAGCGACCAATCCCGGCGCCCTGATGCAGGGCAGGGGTATAGTCAATAGCTATATGCATACAGCTACTCGATCCCCCGATACGTCCACACGCGATTGACGCCGTAATTCCAGAACAATACCACTCCAATGGCGACGATCTTCGCCAGGTTATAGTCTAGTGGGTCAGGAATGAAGCCTGTGATCAGATGGAAAACGACCCACAACACAAGATTGTTGATGCCCAGCCCGATCACGTTGACCAGCGCGAACTGCCCCAATTGTGGCAGCAGAGGACGAGATCGGCTCTCCGGGAAAGTCCACAGGCGATTCCAGGTGAAATTGCTGAGCACGGCTGAACTGAAGGAGACCGAATTCGCAACCAGCAAATGGAGGCCAAAGCCCTTGTGCAACAAGTTCAGGATTCCCAGGTCTACCACCATGCCGATGGCGCCCACCGTTGCAAACTTTAGAAAGCGCATAACCTCCTTGGGCCGACGGCTGAGGCCCAGGTGGCTGAGCACAGGGAGCTTCTGTGTCCAGGCCAGCACTCCTTCAACAAACCCTTCCATCAGAATCCACTAACCCCTTTCAGACATGCCCAGCAGAAGGGCAAGCTGTAACTGCATATGGTGAACAAACAAGTTGTCGAACACGTTATGCACAGTCAGGTATATCAAGGTGCCCAGAAGGCCAATTGCCAGCGCTGCGCGTGCGCGGTCGGCCTGGCCAGCCTGCCTCAACGCGTGCCAGATGGAGGCCAGCCACAGGCTGGCAAAGGCCGCGGTGCCCAGGATACCCGTCTCGGCCAGGAAGTTGAGGTATACATTATGCGCGTGTCCCAATGGCTCGTACCAGTGGGGCAGCGCGTAGCGGCCGTATGCTACGGCATAGTTCCCGATCCCTACGCCCAGCCAGGGATGATCGGCAAACATATTCAGGCCAGCGGCCCAATGCGCCAGCCGTTCCAACACCGAGAAATTCTCGTCGGTGATCTCGCTTCGTGCCGGATCGGGGGCAGATACATAGTTGGCTAGCTCTGCCAGCCGGCCAGCGATGGATGGCGGAAGCATGCGTCCACTGGTGAGGAAGCCTGGGCCTGGTAATAAGGCCACCAGGATAACGATTGTGATGAGGGCGCAGGTCAGGCCGGCCGCCCAACGGCTATGTAGCACCACGACGACCAGGAGCCCAGCCACCAGGCCCAGCCAGGCCCCTTGCGACCAACTCATAATGATCCCGCCAACCAGGGCCACGGCCACGCATCCATAGGCCAGGCCCACCACCAGGTTACGCCATACTCGAACTGCCCACCATAGCTTTAGCCTGTCCAGGCTCAGGCTGACGGCCACGGGTGCAAGGTAGCCTAGATAACCAGCGTAGGGGTTGGGCTGGCGAAAGGTACCATAGGCGCGCATGAAACGTCCCATCAGGACAAATGCCTCGGGGCCAGCCTGCCGCAGGAACTGATATGCTCCCAGAACGGCCTGCCCAACGCCCGCCAGAAAGAGCCCTGCCATGACGTACCAGCGCCATCGGCGGTCCAGGAGCTGAATGGCCAGGACATACACAAGCGCAAACTCAACCCACTTCAGCCACTCAGGCACCCCTTCGCGCCAGGAGGTGGCCTGGGTAAGGGACAGAGCCCCTACCCAGACGAAAACAAACAGCGGCCAGGCCAGCCTGGCAGGATGTAAGGTAATCTGCCGATGCCAGACACCGCTCATCAGCCAGGCAACCAGGGTCAGCCCGATCAGAAGATCTACCAGGGTGATCCCACCAAAGGGTATAGACAAGAGCTGGCTGACCGGTATGAGAAGAGCAATGCCAAGCAGGCCTGCTGCCGGCCGGATCAAGACCAGGATGGCCACGGCTGTACTGGCCAGGACCGCGAAGGCCCATCTCAGAGGCGCGATGGAGAGGAAGAGGATCAGCGCCCCTGCTCCCGCTATACCAGCCAGCTTGATGGGGCTATGGGTCCTCAAGGTAATGGCACGAAACAAAATGTACCCTCCACCGGTCAATGCGCACGGGTTGGCGCTTCTGCTCCTTGCAAGGCTTTACGCATGATACGGCAAAGGGGGTTGCTTGTCAATTGACGGCTATTACGCTTGGGGCTATACTGTGGTTGAGAGGCCGAAAGTTATTTGGCCATCCCTACGCGGTGAGGTATGAAATGGCAAAGCGCTCACAGCTACCGAAGCAGAGATCGCGTCCCCAGGCCGGCACTGCCAGGGCCAGGTCTCAGCCCTCTGGCCTGCTGCTCTTTGGCATCGTCGCCGCGGTGGTCCTGGTTGTGATTGTCGTCATCGTGTTGCAGGCGCAATCAGTTCGCCAACCCGTGCAGATTACGGCGCGGCCTGGGGAAGGGACAGCATGGGGTCCTTCACAAGCTAAAGTCACGATACTTGGCTTCTCTGACTTCGGCTGTACTCACTGTCGGAGCTTTGCGCTTGGTCAGGGACGCCAACTGCGGGCCGAGTACGAAGCAACAGGCGAAGTGCGGTTTGAATACAAACATTTCATTGTGGGCGGGTCAGATACGGCTAATGCTGCGAACGCTGCCGAATGCGCAGCGGATCAGGGCCGCTTTTGGGATTATCACGACCTGCTGTTCAGCCAGCAGGGAGTGGTGGCAGACCCGTTCAGCAAGAGCGCCTTGAAGCGGTATGCCGCGCAGCTTGGGCTGGATACGGCTCGTTTCAACAGATGTGTTGACGGTGACCAGCACCTGGAGAAGGTGTATCGCGATACCGCGGAAGGACGAGACCTGGGAGTAACCGGCACCCCCACCTTCTTTATCAACGGTCAAAAGGTGGTGGGTGCTGTGCCGTATACGGAGTTTCGGGCCAAGGTACAGGAAGCTTTGGAAAAGTAGCCAGGTCAGCTCAAAGCAATTTCCCCAACTCCTCTATCAGCCTCTCGATCTGCTCGGTGGTGTGGGTGGTGAAGATGGCGATGCGTAGCGCGCCGCCGGGCGGTGTACTGCTGTAATTAGTGCTATGGCCCACGCAGATATCCCGCTCGAACAGCTCATCCCGTATGCGGGCCAGGTCCAGACCCGGTCGGCCGGCCAGGCAGATGATCGGGATGGGGGTATCGTCCAAAGGCCAGCCGAGCCTGCGGAGGCCAGCGCGGGCAAGCGCCACATTGTCCCACAGTCGTTGGCGTAGTTCAGGATGATCCTTTACATAATTTAGGGCCCAGGCCGAAGCAGCCGCGGCCGGCAAGGGGGGCGGGCTGGTCGCGCCTGGGGTTGTGGAACGCTGTCGCAACTGCTCTATGAAAGCTCCATCACCGGCGATCACTCCGCCATGGCCGCCCAGGGCCTTGCTCAGCGTATGGGCTGTAAAGACCCGCACCTCTGCTCCTGAATTTAGCAGGGTGGGACCTTGGCTAGCCCAATATTCCCACGTCCCCTGCCCCTGCGCGCCGATCACGCCGGTGGCATGGGCATCGTCGAGGCAGAGAATGGCGCCCGGGTACTGGGCCAGCACAGCCAGGTAGTCTGGCACGGGCGCGATTTCACCCGAGACCGGGAATACCCCGTCGCTGATGACCAGGGGCCGCTCACCAGGTCTGAGGCGCGCGCGGCACTGGGCTGCCAGGTCGTCGGCATCGCGGTGCCGGAACTGCGTCACTGGCAGCCCTACTGTGTGGATGCCATCGTAGACGCTGAAATGGGCCGCACTATCCACGAAGATATGGTCGTACTCGCCACGCAGGCCTTGGGCGAGGATAGCGTTGCCCAAATAACCAGATACGTAGTAGAGCGCCTGCTCGGTCTGGAAGAAACGTGCTGCAGACGCCTCTACTGCCTGGTAGAGCGGATGTTCACCGAAGCCGCCGCGTGAGGTGGCAGTGGTCAGGCCGTATTGGCGTAATGCCTCGACTGCTGCGGCTACCAGTTCTGGATGACCTGGCAGGCCCAGGTAGCTGCAGCCGGCGAAGTAATCGCGCCAGCGGCCGTTGATCAACGTGCGCGCGCCGGGCGCACTTTCCATCAAGAAGCGACGTGGGGAAGAGGCAAGTGTGCTCATTTTGGGGCTCGCTCCCTATCTCAGAAAGGTTCTGGCTCCTGCATAGCTGGCGCGCAAGTGTTCTACGGCCTGCACATCGTCCTCGTAGACACCGTTGCGGGAACGGGAGGAATGGATGATGCGCCATCCGCCCAGGCTGACCCCTACGTGGGTAATCGTGCGCCGCGCGCCCTCTTCGCTGAAGAAGAGGAGGTCACCTGGCTGGAAGGGGGGCTCTGCCGGCCGGCCAGCTTCATACTGCATGTCAGCGTCGCGTGGCAGGGTGATGCCAATCAGCCGGTGAAGCATCTGCGCAAAGCCCGAGCAGTCAATGCCCAGCGCGGTACACCCGCCCCAGAGATAAGGCACGCCCACAAAACGCGCCGCGTCCCTCACTATTTGTGCCCGTCGGGCCGCTTCGCCGCTGGGCATAGCCGCCAGCGAGCGCAGCGCCCGCCTGGGTACCCACCCTGTCAGCCCACCGGCCAGGCTTAAACACGACCAGTGTCCATCAACTGCTGCCACGGCTACAGCGGTGCCGGCCATCACACGGCCTACGATAGGTGAGTCACCGTCGGGTGCTGCCCGCAGGACGGCTATCGGTGTGCAGACCATTTCCGTGGGCGGAGGGGCGGGAGCTGAGTCCAGGTAGGGCTGGTACGCCCAGCCCAGATAGCCATCGCCCTGCCGCACAAAGCACCACCGATCCCTAGCCATCAGCACTTCTACCGCCCATCCGTTCAGTAGCTGGCTGACCATCTCGGCCTGGAAAGAGGGTTGGGCATATAGCCCGGTGACATTGGTGGCCACCGTCATGAGCTGGGGTTGGTCTCCGCGCAGGACCTTTACAGCGGTCGTTTGCAGGCTCAGGGCTGGAAACGCCATGCGCAGGCCAGAAACTACCTGTTGCAGCGTGTCCCGGTCCAGCACCTGCCCCGACAGCGCGTAGCCACCCCCCTCCAGCGCCACGATCTCTAGCTGGCAAAGGTGTAGCCGTGGGTCACGATATGCCTGGCTGATCTCGGCCAGGCGAGCTTGTAGTTCCTCCAGCATTGCTGCCTCCCTACCTGAGCACTTCCAGGAAGACGCGCGCCATGTTACGCCAGCACACCTTCTCCACCTGCGCCGCGCTGAGTCCTGCAGCCTGCAGTGCTTCGGCAATCAGGGGATAGCTTTCGATGCCTGTCATGCCGGCCGGCATGAAACTGATTCCGTCCAGATCGCCCCCCAGGCCGACGCAGTCCTCGCCGCCCACGGCTATAGCATGACGCACATGCCGGGCCACCCATTCGACCCCCGGCAAGGGGATGGCCCGAAGCTCAGCCTGAACTCGCTGTCGGGCTTGCCTTCTGGTGGCTGGGTCGGCGTGAGCAAAGGGGGCCATCACCGCATCCCACGCAGCCAGATAAGTAGGAGATAGGAAGTCGGGGGCCAGGTTGATCCCCATCACGCCACCCCGTTCGGCCAGGCTGCGGATCATATCGTCGCTGAGGTTGCGCGGGCTGGGGCAGAGTGCCCGGCAGTTGGAATGGCTGGCGATAAAAGGCCGACGCGCGATCTGGCAAATCTGCGCAAAGGCCTGGTCAGAGAGGTGGGAGACATCCACCATCACCCCCAGCTCTTCGGCCAGTTCAATCAACCTGATCCCCTCGGCGGTGAGGGGGCCCCCGCTGCCCGTGGCACTGCCCGAGAAGGGATTGTCGTCCCAGGCAGGGATCACATTGCGCACGCCCAGGCGGTAAAAGTGCTCCAGGTTCTCGGCGCGACCCTCCAGGGGATCAGCGCCTTCCAGGCCAATGAGCGCCCAGACGGCTTGGTCCCCCATGGGAACAGGATCTTCAGCCGTA
>DAOTZS010000071.1:0-3732 GCA_034434335.1 Anaerolineae bacterium | reverse complement strand
CCTGCGGCCACAAACGGTTGGGCGTCTCGCCGATGAACAGGTATCCACCGACCCTCAGCACCCGCCACACTTCGCGCAGATGAGCCCGGCGCTGAGGAGGCGGGATATGTTCCAGCACAGCATTCATGACGATCAGATCGAACTCGCCATTGGCGAAGGGCAACCGGGTGGTGTCTGGCACGTGCTGAAAGATAACCCGCGCAGCCAGGCCGCTGTCCTGGGCGCGCAGGCGGGCTGCGGCCAGGAAGTCGGCGCGCGGCTCCACGCCGACCACCATGCCCGCGCCCAGCTGGGCCAGGGCCAGGCTCGAGCCGCCACACCCGCACCCGAAATCGAGCACCCGCCGGCCCTCGATCGCCACGAACCGCTCGAGCTGTCGGCGCAACGGCTCCCGTACGTAGGCCGGCTCTTCAGAACGGGCGATCTCGTCCCGCAGCCACATCTCACCCTTGACGGCCAGAAGCGCCTCGATGGTGGCCCGGCTGTAATGGGTCTCGAAGCGGCTGTGGTGCACGACTCCGCCGAAGCCGCGCTGTTCGCCGACGATCTCGACCATACGGGTGCGGCCGTTATCGGTGATGGTAACGCTCATGGGTTGATAGCCTGATGCCACGTCCCCGGCCGGTCTCCTGGGCGTGCCTGGCCTTCCGTACGGGCCCTCAGTGCGCCGGCCAGGATCTCCGACAAAGTCTGCACCCGGGCATCCCACGAATGGCCGCGCACGCTGCTCCAACGGGCCAGCCGGCGCGGCAGGGAGTCTTCGCGCAGGGCGCGCTCGATGGCCGCCTCCATCTCGTCCGCGCCGGTGGCGATTTCCACACACTCGGCGAATTCTCGCACGGCCGGGATGTCACTGCTGACCACCGGCAGGCCGGCGGCCAGGTATTCATACAGCTTAAGTGGGCTGGCGTGCCGCGTTTCTTCGTTGACGCGGTAGGGGATCAGCCCCACGTCGAAGCTGGCGACAATGGCCGGGATCTGGTTGGCCGGCCTGGCGCCGACCAGGTGTACGTTGGGGAGGGCACGCAGGCGAGCCAGCTCGGCCTGGCAGCCGTTGTCCACCACGTCGCCCACCAGCAGCCACGACCAGCCGGGCCGGCGGGCTGCCACCTCGGCCAGGCCGGCCAGGTCCAGCCGCGCGCTGATCAGCCCCACGTAGCCCAGGACGGGGCGAGAAACTCCTGGGGGCAGGGGCGCAGGATGCGCCAGGGCGGCATGGAAAGCGTCCACGTCGGCTGCGTTGGGCAGCAGGTACGCTTTGGGGCTGCCGCGGCCCTTGGCCTGCACCAGCTCCGGAGTCACCGCGATGATCAGGTCGGCCCAGGCGATGATCTGTTCCTCCTGGGCCGCCAGCCAGGCCCGTAAACCGGCATCCATGCCCTGGTAACCAAGGTATTCATCCACTACGTGGTAGATGCGTAGACAGGCCGGCAGATCGTGGCGCGCGTCGGCCTGGCCGGGGTGAGAGAGCCATACCACGGGCCGGCTCATCCCCAGCTTGCGGAGCGCCTGGCGCAGGTGCCGTACCCGCAGCATCCTGGCCAACGGCCGCCACAGCGGCCCCCCGCCGATGGCTGCATAAAGTGGCGTCTGATAGAGCCACAGGTTGTCGAGGCTGCTGGGGACCACGCCGCCGGCGGTCAGGTCGGCGGCGCGCAGCACCCCGCGGCGCAGGCCGCGGATGACCGCCCGCAGAAATGGCCGCGGCTCGATGTAGAGGACGCGGTTGGCCCGCGCCAGCCGGCTCAGCAGTTGATGCCGGTTGCGCCACATCCCTGCCCACGGCTCGGGGCCGTAGTAGACGATATCCAGGTCGCTAATCATGTTTTGCTCTGAGCTGCCCGTCGCGTCAGCGCCTCGGCCAGTAGCCCTTCGATCTGGGCCACGCGCGCTTCCCAGGTGTGGCCGGCCACGGCCGCCTGCCGGCGCGCGCGCAGGTCCGGTTGGTCATCGTGGGCCAGAGCCTGCTCGATCTGGGCGATGAAGGCTGCCGGTCCCTCCGCGATCCGCACCAGCTCTGCAAAGGTGTGCGCGGTGGGGACATCGGTGCTCACCACCGGCCGGCCACAGGCAAGATACTCGTAAAGCTTGAGCGAGTCAATATTGAGAGTCCACTCGCTGCGCTCGTAGGGGAGCAGGCAGACATCCAGGCTGGCGATACCCCAGGGCAGGTCGGTCACCGGCAACCGGCCCAGCCAGTGGACATTGGGAAGCCCGCGCAGAGGGTCGGCCTTGTGCGGCTGGCTGTACAGGTCGAGCGCGCCGATGAGGACGAGTTGCCACTCGGGGTGGGCCCGGGCCACTTCGGCCAGCAACCGGTAGTCCAGCTTTTCGTTGAGCGCACCGGCGTAGCCGATGCGCGGCCGCGCGATGGAGGCCAGTTGCGCGGCGAGGGCCGGCGGCGGGCTCCCCTGTAGCGCGGCCTGAAAACCCTCGTAGTCCACGGCATTGGGGACCAGGTACGTGTGCGGGTTGAATGGCCCCTTGCTGGCCAGCAGCCCGGGCGAGGTCACGATCACCAGATCGGCCCGGCGCAGCAGGGCTTCCTCCTGGCGGCGAAATGCCTGGCGGTCGGCCACAGTCGGGTAGGCAGAGTATTCGTCGGTGACATGGTACACCACCAGTTTCTCACCGTGCTGGCCGATCTGGTCGGCCTGGTAGGGGCGCAGGAGCCACAGGATTGGCTCCGTGGCGCCCAGGCGGTGCAGGGTGCGGTGCAGGGCCCGTCGGCGCAGGGCCGCTGTGAGCGGGCCACCGCTCAGCCGGCCAGAGAAGGGCGCATAGTATGGGTCGTGATAGAGCCACAGCCCATCGCGGTAGTGTTCGGCCAACGGCCGGCGCAGGTCGCGCAGGCGCAGCCGGCCGTCACGGAAGCGGCGCAACGCCTCCCAAAGGTAGAGCCGCGGCTCCACATAGAGCACCGTATGTCGCCGGGCCAGCCGGGTCATGAGCTGGTGGCGGTTGCGCCACAGCCCTTCCCAGGGGTCGGCTGCGAAACAGAGGATCACCTGACCCGCCGGCAAGGCTGGCTCACCCATCACCATCCCCCCTCGATCAACAGGCGCACCGTCAGCTCTAACGAAAGTAACGCGCCGAGTTTGGCCGTATGGTCGCGGCCGGCCATGTGCTCGTCGAGCCAGCGGCGGACCGTTTCGTGCCGGAGGTAAGGCCGGCCTGCCGTCCTGGGGTCGAGCAGGACATCCATCAGCAGCGGCCGCAGGGGGCCGCGCAGCCACTCTCCGTACCGATAGTTGCCGACCTCTGGGGGCGCCATGCCCAGCCTGATCCGTGCTATCTGCCAGTACTGAGAGACGCGCGTCGTCAGGCGTTGCAGCCGGCCCCGTGGATAGGTTCTCAAGGGCAGGCCATCGGGCAGGTTAAAGGAAAACGGGAGGTTGGTCAATTCCGGTGCGTTATGCGTGATAATGTAGCTGTGCAGAAACCCTTGCCGACGCACAGCGTAGGGCAGCTCCCAGGCCCGGGTGAAGAACTCCCGGTCGAGGAAGGGATGCTGGGGCTCGATCTCACGGCGCACGATGGCATCCCCTTTGGTCAGGAACTTGCACGTGCGCTCTTGCAGATAGAAGAGCGCGCCTTGATAGGCGATATCGGCGGCCTGGCCGGCAGCGTCCTCCAGGGCTGCCAGCACCGAACGCCGGGGCTGGTCACCGGCCGGCTGGTACCAGTCAGGCGCCAGGAGGGCAGGGAGTTCGTCCACGGGAATCAGGCGGT
>DAOTZS010000070.1:0-9822 GCA_034434335.1 Anaerolineae bacterium | reverse complement strand
TTTACTGAAGGGTATGGGGTAGATCCTGCCCTCACCAACCTGGTGGAGCAGCGGGAGATCTGGGTCCTGCCCAACGTCAACCCCGACGGTGGCGAATACGACATCGCCGATGGCTACTACCGGTTCTGGCGCAAGAACCGCCGGCCCAATCCCGACGGCAGCTACGGCGTGGACCTCAACCGCAACTACGGATACCGCTGGGGTTGCTGTGGCGGCTCCAGCCCCTACCCCCATAGCGAAACCTATCGCGGCCCGGCCGCCTTCTCCGAACCTGAAACCCAGGCTGTGCGCGATTTCGTCCTGGCCCACCCAGACATCCGCGTCGCGATCAGCTTCCATACCTACTCGGAGCTCATCCTCTACCCCTACGGCTACACCTACGACGACATACCTCCAGACATGGAGCTGGCCGATTACCAGGCTTTTGTGGCCCTGGCGCAGGAGATGGCAGCCACCAACGGCTATCTGCCAGCCCAGGCCAGCGATCTCTACATCACCTCCGGCGACGCGGGGGACTGGCTCTACGGCGAGCTGGGCATCTTCGGCTTTACCTTTGAGATGTACCCCAAGACCGCAGATCCCGGCTTCTACCCGCCAGCCGATGTCATCGAACGGGAGACCACGCGCAACCAGCAGGCGGTCATCTACCTGACGGCTGTCGCCGACAACCCACGCAAGGTGATCGGCCTGGGCGGAGATGCCAGCCCGCCGCAGGTGAGCCTGGCCCCGGTCGAAGGCCCGATCCCGACCGGACAGCCAGTCACCCTGGAGGCGACTGCCACGGACGATCAGGCAGTGACGCTGGTGGCCTGGCAGGTGGACGGGCAAACAGCCGTGCTGCAGCGGAGCGCTCCCTACCGCTACACCTGGAGCCCAGATGAGCCTGGCCTGCACATCATCCAGGTACGGGCTTTTGACGCCGGCGGCAACGAGGGCACCTCCGAGGCGGCTGCCATCGCGGTGTTGGCCCCGGCCGAAGCACAACTTCACCTGCCCGATCCACCGGTTCTCGAGCTCACCGAACCGCTGAGTTTCACCTTTTCCCGGCCTATCACCGGCAGCACCCTGCGCCTGCGTTTCGACCCACCCATCGGATACACCGTCGTCTCGGGCGATGGGACTAAGGCGCTGGTGCTCCACGCCCCGTTTCAGCCGTCCACTATCTACCACCTGACCCTTGAGGGAGGCTGTGGCCCAGACGCCATTTTACCAGAGACGCGTTGGACCTTCTGGAGCCGGCCATGGCGCCTTTACCTGGCCCTCGGTGGAGCGCCATAGCCGTTGCCTGAGCAGTCATAAGGCAGGGCTGAACTCCTGCGCTGAGAGGTCAAAGCCCCTGGGGCTTCGTCTTTTCAGCCCAGAACTTTAGCTCGGGGCAGCCTGACCGCACAGGAGGATAAACACACTATGGCAGCCGATAGGCTGTTTTGGCCAGCCTGTAGGCGCAATCTACAATCATCTCCTGGGCATCTTCCTCATCAATCAAGCCCCGCACCAGAAGCCCGGCCAGCCAGTCGGCGCTGACCCGCCGCCACAGGTCGTGGCGGGCGGGGATGGAAGGAAAGGCTCGGGTGTCGTCATTGAAGCCGGCCGTGTTGTACAACCCGGCTGTCTCGATCACCTGGTCAAAATAGCGGTGCATGCCGTTGAAGCTATCGTGGAACCACCACGGCGGCCCCAACCGCAGCGCCGCATAATAGCCGGCCAGCGGAGCGAGCTCCCTGCTATAGGTGCTCTCGTCCAGCGTGAAGAGGATCAGGCACAGCCGCGGGTCGTTGCCGTAGCGATTCAGCAGGGGTGCCAGGTCGCGGGTCCACTCGGTGGCCACGGGGATATCGGCCCCGCGGTCGGGGCCGAAGCGCTGGAAGAGCGCCAGGTCGTGGTTGCGATAGGAGCCGACGTGCCACTGCATCACCAACCCATCCTCAATACTCATGCGCGCCATCTCCATGATCATGTGGCCGGTGAAGCGCACGGCATCCTGGGGGCTGGCCTCCCCTCGCAGGCCGCGGGCGAAGATGGCCTCCGCCTCGGCAGGTGTCAGTTCACCGGTATAGGCGGTGACTGTGGCATGATCGGTGGCAGTGGCGCCCAGGCGCTTGAAGAAGGCTCGGCGGTCCTCCAGGGCCTGGATGAACAGCCGGTAAGAGGTGATCTCCCGGCCCCAGGCCTGGCTGAGGGCGTTCAGTTGCGCCCGCCAGTCGGGCCGGTCGAGGCTGATGACGGCATCGGGGCGGAAGGTGGGCCGCACGCGCGGCTGACCTGTGACGGGGTGGCGGCCCCAAGGGGTGGCCAGGAGCTGCTGGTGCCAGGCCAGCGGGTCGCTGGCCGCGTCGGTGGTGCACAGCACTTCGATGTTGAAGCGCTCGAAGAGCGCCCGGGGCCGGAAGGCGGGGGTGGATAACGCCTCCGCGATCTGGTCGTAGACCTGTTGGGCGGTTTCACCGTTCAGCTTGACCTGCACCCCGAACACCTCAGCGAGTTCAGCGCGCAGCCAGTAACCGGTGGGTGTGCCGCGGAAGAGGTAGAAGTGCTCTGCAAAACGCTGCCAGATAGCCCGGTGGTCGCGTTCCACGGGCGTGCCGTCGCGGGTTGGCACCCCCAGTTCCTCCAGGCGCACGCCCTGGGAATGGAGCATGCGGGTGACATAGTGATCGGGGATTACCAGGAGCTCGGCCGGGGTGCCGAAGGATGCATCCGGGTCGGCCAGCAGCCGTGGGTCCACATGGCCGTGGGGACAGATCAGGGGCAGGTCCTTGACCTCCGCGTAGAGCTCACGTGCGAGCTGCCGCTGGACCGGGTCGGGGCTGAAACAGCGGTCAGGGGAGAGGGATAAGGGATGGGATCGCATAGGTTGGGCCTCCGCTGCGCCGGGCCTGGTTGATCAGGCCTGGTTGTGGGCATTCTGGGCAGGAGCTTGAGCAGATGATTTCGCCGAGCTTCTACTTCACTCTGATTTTGAACCATCCCCCACGGCCTGCTACTGATAGCGGCCGTACTCCAACGCTGCTTCGAACATGGCCACCACATTCTCCGCTGGTACACCGTACTGCACGTTATGGATCTGGTTGAACACATACCCACCGCCCGGCGCGAAGATCTCCAGCCGCTCCCTCACCTGACGACGCACCTCTCCGGGCGTCCCATGCGGCAGGGTGGTCTGGGTCTCGCAACCACCGCCCCAGAACACAATATCTCGCCCGAACTCGCGCTTCAGCCGGGCCGGGTCCATCCCATAGGCCGAGGTCTGCACCGGATTGAGGATCTGCACCCCCTCATCAATCAGGTCGGGGATCAGGTCATAGATGCTGCCACAGCTATGCAGGAAAACGTAGATATGGGGATAGTGCTCGTGCACCCAACTGTAGATACGCTTGTGGTACGGCTTGATCCAGCGGCGATACATTGCCACCGAGAGCTGAGGACCCCTCTGCGTGCCCAGGTCGTCCCCCATCTGGATGATGTGGATATACTCCCCCACCGCCTTCAGGTAACGCTCCAGGTTGCGCAGGTGATGCTCGGTTAACAACTCCAGAAATGTCTCCAGGAAAAGGCCGCCATAGGCCAGGTCAAGCATGAACTGCTCCCAGCCACGCAGCCCCTGCCCCGATTCCAGGATGTTGCCCCCGAATGCGCCCATGATGGCGTAGTCCGTTTCGTCATGCAGCTTACGCGCGGCCTCACGCAACCGCGCCAGCTCCGCATCGCCTACCTCGCCCCAGCGGTAGGCCTTCAGATCATCCACCGTGCGAGCATTGGCCAGGGGATGATAGATGGCATCAAAGTAGAAACCCCCTGGTGGCATGGCAGACACCCGCCGGCCGTCATCATCTAGCAGGTAGAGGGTACCGTCCTCCCCGCGTTCGAAGCGATAACGCGCAGGTATGCGCGCTGGCGTGCCGTCCGGCAGGGTGTACGGTTGCCACGGCCCCAGTGCGTCGTAATCAAGCGGCACCACATCCACACCGAAGCGCTGACGCACCGGTTCCTCGATGAGCGCGAGCTGCTGGCCCACGTCATACACGTCAATGGAGCCATCCTCAACCCTCAGCAGGCGCCTGAGGGGAGCGTAGGCCAGCGCCATGATGCCGGTGGAGCGCATACCGCCAAAGTCAATCGGAACCCGGTCCGGCTCCTTATGCGCCAGAGCGGTCAAAACCCTTTCGCGCGATTTCATGGTCTTCCCTCTCCATTGTCATAAAGGTCATCTGGAAGTGGCGGATGCTTTGACTGGGCCCTGCCACGATCGGGCAAAGTATACCACGCCTGGACAGGCTCGCCTAATGTGCTCTGCTGTGGCTTTTTGTTTGAGCGGCCGGTTCATGATACAATTTGCTCGCGAGCCGAACTTCCCAAGGGGAAGGCGGGGGACCCAACACGATGTGGCCCATATCTCACTTTGGGATAGGGGCCAAGGGGTGAATCGCACGGCAGCCCTGCTGCCTGCGTAGGGCTCATCTTCCGGCCCGAACCCGTCAGCTAACCTCGCAGGCAACCGGAAGAGGCAGGAGCGCGCCTGATCATCCACGGCTGAGGGCGCACCCCGGCGGTGTTTCCTCGCCTCTGCTTTTCCTGTCTCTCCAATTCGCCTGCATCGTTGGATTGGCAAGCCTGTCAGGGAGGCCTGAGCCGGGCTTCGCTATGGTCTTCGTTGGCCAGCAGCCTCAGGCTCATGACAGGTACGCGCTTGCCTGCGACCGGCGGGCCAGTGTCCGGCCTGGGAGCGCTTGCCGGCTCGCTGCGCAGTGCTGGAGTTGATCTCACCTTGCTTCCCGTCAGCGGGCGGAAAAGGAGCCGAACCTATGAATCTGATCCTCGCCATCGTGCACAGCGACGACGCGGAGTCGGTGAGCCAGGCCCTGCTGACGGCCGGCCATCGGGTGACGCGCATGAACACCGCCGGCGCGTTCTGGCGCCGGGGCAACGTGACACTGCTGATCGGAGTCGAGGCGGACAAAGTGGACGAGGTGCTCAGCCTCATCCGGGCCCACTGCCGGCCCCATGAGGCAACGGGGCCGGCCGAGAAGGGTGGCCCCGCGCACGGCGCGACTGTGTTCGTGCTGAAGCTGTCGCGGTTCGTGCAGGTGTGAGACGGGAGAGACCGGATGGCGCGCAAGAAAGTTGTTGCTGCCGCACTCGGCGAATGTGTCCACGTGGCCGGCGTGCTGAACTGCTCTCCGCTGATTGGTCAGCCGAGTGTTACCCGCAAGGCTTCCCCATCTGGACGGACTGCCGCCAGCCAGTCGTCGCCGAGGTGCGCGGATCGGTTGGGCAACAGGCGACGGAACATCTGGGTGTGCATCACCCTGTCCCCCTGGTATACCCGGACCTTTGCCCCCTGGCAGAACTCGCTGACCCGAAAGACGAAGCCCCCCAATCCCAGCCTGTCCTCTGAGACAACCACGGCATTTGGTGAGATCCAGGCAATCGGTGCTTCTACCTGCAAAGGCAATACATGGTCCGGCCAGGTGCCTTGTTCCAGGAAACTCCTGATGCAGCGCGCTGCATACCGCCCCTCCAGGGCTGCACTGTCGGCTGTTTCCGCGCCGCGTAACAGGTTGCCGGCAGCGAACACGCCGCGCACCGAGGTGCGCAGACAGGTATCCACGCGCGGCCCTCGGGTGGCTGGATCAATGACGATATTGCCAAGGCGCGCCAACTCGTGCTCCGGTATCCAATCACCTGTAAAGACTACCGTATCACAGGCTATGGCTTCGGTCTGGCCTGAGTCCAGGTGGCTGATCTCGACGGCCTCCACGCGCTGGCGGCCAATGATCCGGCTGACCTGCGCTCGGGTGATCAGTGGCACCCGCAGCATGAGATCAGCCAGCCACCATTTGACCGGGAGATAGGGGAAGTAGATCTGGTGGTGAGGAAACTCGGTTACCATGGCAGCGACAGGGATGCGCGCGTGGGCCAGGGTTAGCAGGGCCGAGAGGCTGACCAGCTCTGCCCCTACGACCACGGCGCGTCGCCCCACACGCTGGCCATACTGGTACACAAACCTCTGCAACGAACCCGTGGTGAAGATCCCTTGCGGCCGGCTGCCAGGGATGAGCCGGGCTGAGCGAGGGCGCTCCCGGCAACCTGTTGCCAGCAGGATGGCCTGGGCCTGGATCTGACTGACACCACGAGGGCTGGTCAACGTCAAGGTTGTGGGCCCTGCCCAGCCGGTGACGGCCGTAGAAGTGTGGATTTCTATGCCCGCCATCTCAGCCCGGCGAACGTAATGGCGAGCATATGCGGGGCCGGTATAAAGGCGACGCAAGTCGCGCATCCCAAACCCTGTATGGTGACAGATGCGAGGAATCCCTCCTGCCTCCTCTTCTCGCTCCACCACCCTGACGTCCGTCACCCCCAGGCGTTTCAGTTCGAGGGCGGCTGCCAGCCCCGCTGGGCCAGCTCCTACGATCAGCACTGCACAATGATCAGGCGTCATCCCCATCCTCCAACATCAGCACCTGGCCCATGCTTTGTCCTGTCTCTCGGGCCAGCACGGCCGCTACCGCGGCGTGGCAATGGAAACCCTGGCACCGGCCGTGTAAAACGCGCGTTCGTCGCTTCAGCCCATCCAGCGTGCGCGCCGGGATTACCGCGTGAAGAGCATCCAGGATCTCCCCCAACGTCACCCGCTCGCAATAACAGATCACACGGCCGTAGTCTGGGTTCGTAGCGATCATCTCTGGGGACTGGTACGGCCGCGTGCCTGCCTCCCCGATGTAGGGCATGCGTACGGGCCTGAACTCCTTGCGCGGGGACAAGGGCAGTCCCGCTTCTCCTAACAGTTCCACCACATATTCGGCAATGCCCAGGCAGGAAGACACCCCGGTGGAGCGGATGCCTCCCACACATACGTAGCGTTGGGCCGCGTGCAGGCGGATCTGGTAATCCGCGTGTTCCGTGGCCGCGCGCAGCCCAGCGTAGACCGCTGTCACCTCCTCATCGAGAAGACGCGGGAGGATGGCCTCCCCTTTCTGCCAAAGCAAGCGCAGCCCTGCCGCGCTTGAGCTCGTCTCGGTCTTGTCGTTGAGATCTTCAGCCGTAGGGCCAAGCATTACATTGCCATACACCGTTGGGCTGATCAGTACCCCTTTGCTGACGGCGGTGGGCACCGGTAAGAGGATATGATTGACCAGCGAGCGAGCCATCTTGTCGAAGACGATCAGCTCTCCCCGGCGCGGAACAACCGTAAAGTCATGATGGCCTAGCAGGCGATCTATCTCATCGGAATAGAGCCCGGCTGCATTGACCAGATAGCGACACCGCACCTTTCCACCGGGACCGTCCAGCACATAGGTGCCATCAGGCTCAGAGAGGATGTCACGCACAGGGTGGTTGAGCTTGAGGGTCACATCGTTGAGAACTGCCTGGGTAGCCAGTGCCAGTGGAAGCGTGTAAGTGCAGAGGACCGATTCGCCGGGCACATACAGCCCACCAAGCGCACCCTGGTTGAGATTTGGCTCCAGTTCGTAGACCTCGTCCCTGGATAGCCGCCGTACATCGGTCACCCCATTTTGGTGCGCGCGTTCCAGGAGGCCGGGAAGGGCATCCTGCTGGTCCTTGGTCCACGCCACCAGCACCGCTCCCAGATACTCGGCGGGAATGCCCGCCTCAGGGACATACTCTTGCAACAGAGCATAGCTTCGTCGCAGCAGTCGGGCCTCCAACGTGCCCGGCTTGGCATCGAAGCCGGTGTGCCAGACAGCTGTATTGGCCTTACTGGTGCCGATGCCGACATCTGGCCCGGCTTCCAGCAACACGCACTGGAGATCGTATCGAGATAACTCACGCGCAATCGCCGCTCCCACGACCCCCGCTCCGATCACGGCCACGTCGTAGATGATCTGATCGTTATCCATGAAATGACTCCTGTGTGATTCTTGCGCGGCTCAACTGACCATGAGCCTTGGACGCTAGCTGCCGTGGAAGTGCCGAACAGCTCCCATGGCACGCTGCCAGCGATCCAGGTGCCATCTGCGCTTTGCTTCGCTCATCTGGGGAGCATAGATGGCCTCTGAACGCCAGCGCGCGGAAAGTTCGCTGAAGCTGGTCCCCAAGGCAGCATGTCCGGCCAGGTTAGCGACACCTACGGCGGTGGCTTCCCGCGCCGCTGCCACCTGCACCTCGACCCCCAGCAGATCGGCCAGGAATTGCATCAGGTAGCGATTGCCCGAAGGCCCACCGTCTACCTTCAGAAGGCGGATTTGATATCCTGCGTCCTGCTCCATCGCTCTGACCACTTCGTACACGCGGCAGGCTATGCCTTCGAGCGTGGCGCGCACCAGGTCGGCTGCCGTGCTTGCGCGGCTCAGGCCGAAAAAGGCTCCCCGCGCCTCAGGCTGCCAGTGGGGGGCACCCAAGCCCGCAAGGGCCGGCACGAAGATCACCTCACGGTCTGTGGATTGCTCCGCCACCTGGGCGCTGGCAGGCGCATCGGGCAGCAACTTCAGGCTTTCTACCAACCATTCGATCGCTGCTCCGGTGACGAAGACGCCTCCATCCAGAGCATAGCTGGTGGTACGGTCGGGCAGTTGCCATGCCACCGTCGTCAGGAGCCCATGCCTGGAAAGCCGGGGGGTCTGGCCGGTGTTCATCAGGAGGAAGCTGCCGGTGCCAAAAGTGCATTTCATGTCCCCAGGCGCAAAACATGCCTGGCCAAACAGGGCTGCCTGTTGGTCAACCAACAGCGCATAAAGGGGCAACTTGCGGCCCGCGCCAAAATCGAGCTCCCCCACATAGCCCGCTGAGGGGCGTATCTCCGGCAAGATGGCGCGTGGTACTTCAAACAGATGGAGCAGGTCATCGTCCCACTCCAGGCGGTGGATGTCGAAAAGCAAGGTTCGCGAAGCGGTGGAGGGGTCGGTTACGTGCAAATGTCCCTGGCTGAGATTCCATAATACCCAGCTCTCCACCGTGCCGAACCGCAGGCGTCCGTTGCGAGCCGCCTCTCGCAAAGAAGGATCGTTGGCCAACTGAAAGCAAAGCTTGGGGGCCGAGAAATAGCTGTCGAGCAGCAGACCCGTCTTCTGGCGTAGCCACCCGGGATCCATCTTCCCGGCCAGCTCCGTGCACACTGATACGCCGCGTTTGTCTTGCCAGACAATAGCTGGAGTCAGTGGCTGGCCACTGAAGCTATCCCATAGGAGGAAGGTCTCTCCTTGATTGTCGAAGCCCACGGCATGGATAGGGCGGTAAGTCTCTACAAGTGGAACCACAGCATCACGGACACTCTGCAGGATCTCCCAGGGATCTTGCTCGACCCACCCGGGGCGGGGAAAGCGGGTGGAAAGCCTGACAGAGCGAGTGGCCATCAACTGGCCGCTTTCATCCAGGACCACAGCCGTAGTTTGAGTTGTGCCCTGATCAATCCCCAGCAGATAAGCCATCTATCCGCCTTTACCAGTCTGGTGGCCTGGAGTGCGATATGAAGCGGAAACAGTCGCCCCGGTAAAGGTCTTTAGCGTATTCCAGAGATTCTCTTTAGCGCTTGATTCATCCACTCCCAACCAGCGGCCAGGACCTGCTCGGGATGTGGCAGGTCCGTCAATTCCAGGACCAGGGAGCCATCAAAGTGCCGCTCTCGCAGCACGGCCAAGACACCCGGCCAGGGAATAGTGCCCATCGGTGGCGGTAAATGATCTTCTGCCTGGCCCGAGTTGTCCGAAATGTGGACTACCAGCAGCTCCTTGCGGATATCACGGGCAAAGAATACCCCTTCAGTGGATAGATGGGCGTGACCAGTGTCAAAACAGGCCTGGATCACGGGCTCGTGGGCAAAGTGCTCATAAAGCATGCGCATGTCCAGGCTGTCGCCCCCCAATT
>DAOTZS010000069.1:0-11177 GCA_034434335.1 Anaerolineae bacterium | reverse complement strand
GTGGCGTTACGGGTGAAGGCTATTTCCCCGGGCTCAGCACCCAACAGGCCGGCGATGCGCTTACGCGTTTCATTCATCTTGCCGCCAAGGTCGGCCCGGCACGCGACTCCTCGCGTCTCAAACTCCCTTGTCACCTCCAGAAAGGCTGTGACTGCCGGCTCGGGCATGAGTCCGTAGGTGCCAGTGTTGAGGTAGGTGACCTCTTTCAGCACCGGGAAGGCCGCCCGCACCCACTCTGAATCCCATTTCATGGTTGTCTCCTGCGATGTCAGGCTGTCTGCGCGACGCCGCGGGCTCTGGTTTTCCGCGGCACCGTGCGGGTGCTATAATATTCCCGCGGCGTAAACAGCGCAAATCGCCCTGAGCGGATTCCCTGGCTGGTTACAGGATTTGTGCAGCTAATGGGACGCCGCCTTAGGATATTCTGGTACGGAGGAGCTGGCATTTGATGGAGCATTTCCGCCCGTCAGCCGGGTGGGATGCGCGGAACCCTCAGGCCGGCCGCGTGGCACCAAAGGGTTTGTGGCGGGTCACCTGGGCTGTCGTCCATAAGGAACTCCGCCACATCATGCGCAATCCGCTGACACTATTTCTGGTCACCCTCTCGCCAGCGCTCTTGTTGTTCATGCTGGCCAACGTCTTTTCCTTTGAGGTCAACCACGCCACCCTGGCGGTCCTCGACCTGGCCCAGAGCCGCCTGTCCCGTGACTACGTTACCAGGATCGTGAGCAACGATGTCCTGAGCCTGGCCGGCACGGTAGCAGATTATCAGGAGGCAGAGCGCCTGCTGGTAGCCGGCACAGTAGACGGCGTCCTCGTGATCCCGCCCGACTTTGACCGGGGCTTTTACAGCCGGCAACCAGCTCAGGTACAGCTTCTGGTAGATGGCAGTAACCCGATCATCGCCGGCCAGGTGATCAACATCGTTTCGGCGGCATCTACCGCGGTGGGCCGCAGGCTGGCGTGGCCATTGGGCAACCCCGGCTTGCCATTTGAGGTGCGCACGCGCATCTGGTACAATGCCAGGCTTAGTTCGTTGGTGAGCATGGTGCCAGGGTTGATGGCAATCGTATTGACCCTGCCGGCGCTGGCCCTGGCCCTCAGCCTGACCCGGGAGCGAGAGCTGGGGACCCTGGAAGCACTGATGGCGACCCCTATCCCGAAAGGTGCTTACCTGTTTGGCAAGACGGCTGCCTACGTGCTCACGGGCCTGGCCGGTTTCCTGGGGAGTTGGCTGGTGGCAGTGGCCTGGTTTCAGGTGCCCATGAGAGGCAACCTGGGGTTGCTCGTGCTGCTTACTGTAGCTTACTTCGTGGCTACCATGGGCTTCAGCCTGTTCGTCTCAAGCTGGGTATCGAGCCAGCAGACTGCCATGTTCCTGGTGATTGCGGCTTTTTACGTGCCCAGCTTCTTCCTGACAGGCTTGATCGATCCCATTGACTGGTCATCCTGGCGGGCAGTAGTGCTCGCGCTGCCCCTGCCGGCTACGCACTACATGGCAATTGCGCGCGGTATTCTCCTCAAGGGGGTTGGTCTGGAAACCCTGGCCCAACCGGCCGTGATGTTGCTGGGCATGGGCTTGGGCGGGCTGTTGATAGCGACGGCTATCTTCAGGAAGAAGCTCGCCTGAGGAGGTCGTGAGTCAGGCCATCATGTTTGCTCGCATATGGCAGCTCCTTATCAAGGAGGTCATTCAGGTTGCCAGGGATCGCCTGTTGGCGGTCTTTGTTTTCACCTTCCCCCTGTTACAACTGGTCCTGGTTGCTCAAACGGCCGGCGGGGACGTTGTGAACCTGCCACTCGCCGTGATGGATCAGGACCACAGCCCAGTCAGCCGGCGCCTGGTTCAGTCGTTGAACAACACAGAGGAATTGAACCTGCGCTATATCCCCGCGACGATGGATGAGCTCAAGCGGCTGCTGGACAGCGGCAGAGCAGCGGCCGCGGTGGTGATCCCGGCCGGCTTTATGGCCGACCTGTTCAACCCCCACAGCCAGGCCCAGGTCCAGGTGCTGGTGGATGGCACCAACATCAGCAGTGGTCGGCAGGCGCTGGTCACCAGCGAGGGGGCTATTGCTGACTATCTGTCCCGGCTGGTTGCTGAGACCAGTGCCGGCCACCTCGCGCTGTCGCCCATCGAGCTGCAGACAGCGATCCGTTTCAACCCGCGGCTGAGTGGCAAGTACGTGGCACTGCCAGGGCTGCTGGCCTTCACCGTTTATCAAGTGGCCATGGTAGTAGCCTCAGTGGGGTTGGTTCGTGAGCGGGAACTGGGTACGCTGGAGCAGTTGGTCGTCACGCCAGTCAAACGGTCCGAGTTATTGATCGGCAAGGCAATACCGGCCGTGGTTATTGCCACGCTCAACTTTGCCGGCCTGCTCCAGGTGGTGGTAAGGGGGTTTCACATCCCCATGCGGGGATCGTGGGCCCTGTTGTTTCTGCTTTCGGAGTTCTTCATTGTGTCCGAGGTGGCGGTGGGGCTGATGATATCGGCCGTGGCGCGTTCGCAGCAACAGGCTGTGCTGATCGTCTTCCCGCTGGCGATGATTGAGCTGTCCCTGTCGGGCTATCTGGTACCAGTGGAGAATATGCCGCCGGCGCTGCAGGTCCTGTCGGCCTTCTCGCCTTTGCGCCACTACATGGCGATGCTGAAGGCTGTCATGCTCAAAGCCGCGGACCTGACAACCCTGTGGCCAGCCGCGTTGGCCCTGGTGGGGCTGGCCGTCGCCTACGGCCTGGTCAGCCTGCGCAACGTGGCGCGCAGTTTCGATTGAGGATCAGAGATGACATCTGACGAGATCATCATTGCTACCCACGGCCTGACTCGTCGCTTCGCTAATGTGGTGGCTGTGGATCATCTTGACCTGGCTATCCGCCGTGGGGAGATCTTTGGCCTGGTAGGCCCCGACGGCGCGGGCAAAACCACGGTCTTGCGCCTGCTGGCCGCCGTCATGGACCCCAGCGAAGGCCTGGCCACGGTAGCTGGTTATGACACCGTCCGCCAGGCTGAGGCTATCAAGCGCCGTATCGGCTACATGGCGCAGCAGTTCAACCTCTACGGCGACCTGACCGTCGCGGAGAACCTGGACTTCTTCGCCAAGGTCTTTGGCGTGAGCGATTCTGAGCGCCGGGAGCGCGCTGAGCAGCTTCTGCGCTTCGCCCGCCTGACCGAGTTCACGCGTCGCCGGGCTGCACATCTTTCCGGGGGCATGAAGAAGAAGCTGGCCCTGGCATGTGCTCTGATCCATCGGCCGCAAATCCTCTTCCTGGATGAGCCGACCACCGGCGTGGACCCGGTCTCACGCCGCGAGTTCTGGGACATCCTTTCCGAGCTGCATATCGAGGGCGTGACCATCGTGGTCAGCACCCCCTACATGGACGAAGCGGAGCGTTGCTCGCGCGTTGGCCTGATGTACCAGGGTCGGCTGATCGTCTGCGATACGCCAGAGCGGATCAAGGGTAGCGTGGCTGGGGAGCTGATTGAGCTGCGGCCGCTGGCAGATCAGAGACGTGACGCCCCACTACCTTTGCGCGGCATCGGCCTGATGCGACGGGCCGAGAGCATCGTGGCCGGGCTGCCTGGCGTGTTAGAGGTTCAGACTTACGGCGACCTGTTGCACATTTTTGTGGACGATGCCACCCGGCGTATGCCCGAGGTGGCACAGGCTCTGGCCAGCCAGGCGATCCGGGCCGAGGGGCTGCGCAGAACACAGGCGCGCATGGAAGAGGCTTTCGTCTCGTTGATCCGCCGCCAGGCCCTCGCGCGGGGGCAAGCCCTCGCGCAGGAGCCGGCCGCTGTGAGCGGGGTCGCGGGCTCGCTATGACCGCCAGTGCTGATGACTATGCTGTCCAGGCCCACCAGTTGACCAGGCGTTTCGGCGACTTCCTGGCGGTGGACCACATCAGCTTCACCGTTTCGCGCGGTGAGATCTTCGGTTTTCTGGGCCCCAACGGCGCCGGCAAGACCACCACCATCCGCATGTTGCTGGGGCTGGTACGCCCCAGCTCAGGCTGGGCCAGGGTGCTGGGGTTCGACATCGTGCGCCAGGCAGAGGAGATCCGCAAACGGATTGGCTATATGAGCCAGAGGTTCAGCCTGTACAACGACCTGACCGTGTCGGAGAACCTCAACTTCTTCGGTGGCACCTACGGTGTGCGGGGCCAGCGGCTGCGCGAGCGGAAACGCTTTATCCTGGAGATGGCGGGGCTCGTTGGCCGCGAGCATGAGCTCACCGGCAATCTCTCCGGAGGCTGGAAACAGCGCCTGGCCCTGGGTGCAGCGATCATCCACGAGCCGGAGATGCTCTTCCTGGACGAGCCCACCGCCGGTGTGGATCCTATCTCGCGGCGGGCATTCTGGGAACTGCTTTATGAGCTGGCCGAAGGGGGCACGACCATCATGGTGACCACCCACTATATGGACGAGGCTGAGCATTGCCAGAGCCTGGCCTTTATCCAGCGCGGCCGGCTGGTGGCCATTGGCTCACCCCAGGAGATCAAGGCCACTCAGATGTCAGGCCAGGTGTTGGAGGTGGCCTGCGACCGGCCTGACCTGGCCATCCCGCTCCTGCGCCAGGCAGGCCTTTTCGAGGAAGTCGCCCTTTATGGCACCCTGGTCCACGTGGTGACGCACGATTGGGAGGCTCATAAGCAGCTCATCGAAGAGATGCTCACGCGGGCCGGGATACAGGTGAGGGCTGTGGACCGCATCGCGCCTTCGCTGGAGGACGTTTTCATTGCCACCGCGCGGCGCGCGGAGGTCTCTGCTGCGTAGCCGAGTTGGTCCGGCAACAGCCCAATAAGGGGCCTTGTATGAAACGAGCTTTGATCCTTCTGATCGTCATCCTGCTCCTGGCTGCCGGGTATCTGGCCAGTTGCTACCTGGGCGGGCATCCTCCTCTCACTAACCTGCTTGCGCCTGGGCAGCCAGGTGCGACGGCCGACGCCACCGGCATCATCGAGGCCACGCGGGTGATTGTGTCCGCGCAACTGGCCGGCCGGATCAGCGCGCTCTACGTTGCCGAAGGGGACCAGGTGGCCGAGGGCCAGTTGTTGCTCACCCTCGATGACACCTTGATCCGCCGTCAGATAGCTCAGGCTGAGGCAGCCATAGCCGAGGCTGAAGCCCGGCTGGCCCTGTTGAAGGCCGGGGCCCGTCCTGAGCAGATTGAACACGCCAGGGCCATGGTAGCCCAGGCTGAAGTGGGCCTGGATGTCGCCCGCCAGGCCTGGGAGGACGCGCGGCTGTTGCGCGACAACCCTCAGGACCTGGACTTGCAGATCATCGAGGCCGAGACCAAGGCCGTAAAGGCCCAACATGAAGCCCAGGCCGCGCACTTGCTGGCCGAGGCAGCCGACCTGCAGATGGAGATGTGGGGCCGCGTGACGCAAATGCTGGCGCAAGGTTTCGACGTGCCGTTGCCTGGCGGAGGTGTCTACCACGTGGACCGGCCTATCGAGCGGGAGCAGGCCAACACGCAATGGAACCTGGCCAGCCAGCAGGCCTGGCAGGCCTGGCAGGCCGCCTACGCTGCAGAGGACGCGGCTAAAGCGGCCCAGGTAGCCCTGGATGACCTGCGCCGCCAGCGGGCTAACCCTATCGCGCTGGATACCCGGGTCAACCAGGCCGAGGCAGCCTACCACCAGGCCGAGGCTGCGCTGGAGCAGGCCCAGGCTGCGCTGCGGGTCCTGGAAGAAGGCGCTACCGCCGAACAGATTGAGGTGGCACGCAAGGCTGTGGAGGAGGCCAGGGCCGGCCGCGCTGCGCTGGAGGTCCAGCTCGATCATACCAGGATCTACGCCCCCAGGGCGGGGCTGGTGAGCCTGCTCACCGTCCACGCCGGCGAGGTAGCCCTCCCTGGCACGCCACTGCTGGAAATCACCGACTTGAGCCAGGTGCAGCTTACCGTTTATGTGCCGGAGCCCCAGTTGGGCCACATATGGCTGGGCCAGACGGCTCACGTGACCGTGGACTCCTTTCCCGGACGTATCTTTACGGGCACGGTCACTCATATCGCAGACCGGGCCGAATTCACGCCCAAGAATGTGCAAACCCGTGAGGAGCGGGTCAACACCGTGTTTGCGGTAGAGATTACTTTGCCCAATCCGGAGGCTGTGCTGAAGCCGGGCATGCCGGCGGATGCGGCTTTCTTACCCGAGGGCAAACCATGAAGCACCACATTAAACGCATCCTGGCAGCTTTTCTAGCTCTGGTGCTGGTGCTCGCTGTTGGCCTGTTGGCCGGCACTCGCCTGGCGCCAGGGCCTTTGCGTCAGGCATGGAGCGGGGTGGGTTTGCCGGTTGCCGTTTTTGATTGGTGGGCCGAGCTGCTAGATGCTGATATAGGTTTCCGGGCCACCGTCTTCCCCCACGCGGCCGGGCGGGCCAACCTGATCGAGGCCTCTGGCACCATCGAGGCCGTTGAGGTGCGAGTGGCCGCGGAGGTTGGTGGCCGTGTAGCTGAGGTGTTTGTAGCGCGAGGGGATTCGGTGGCCGCGGGGCAGTTGTTGGTGCGCCTCGACGATAGCCTGCTTCGTGCCCAACTGCAGCAGGCGGAGAAAGCGCTGGAGACGGCCCAGGCCAACCTTGCCGCGGTGCGGGCAGGGCCAACCCAGGCGCAGATCAGCACAGCTGAGGCCGCCCTGCGCCAGGCCCACGCGGCCTGGAAGGGGGCCTGGCAAGCGCGTGAGGACGCGCAGCAGGCGCGCGACAACCCGCAGGAACTGGATGCCCAGATCCATGCTGCCGAAGCACGCGTGGCGCTGGCCGGCCGACAGGTGGAACAGGCACGCGCCCAAAAGGCCGCGGTGACCGCGCTGCGGGAGGGGATCATGGGCGACAGCAGCGATCAGGGTAAGACCCAACGCGCCGCCTATGAGAAGCAGGAGCAGGCCGGAGATGCGCGCATCGCGGCGGCACAGGCTGAACTGAGCGGTGCCCAGAAGGCGCTCGACTACCTGCGCCAGATGCGCCGCAACCCCATCGCGCTCGATGTGGCCCTGCGCGCCGCAGAGGGAAAGCTGCGGCTGGCCACCGAGGAGGTCAAAGTGGCCCAGGCGGCGTTGGCCCTGGCCAAAGCCGGCCCGCGGCCGGAAGAGATCGCGCTGGCCGAGGCGCAACTGGCCCAGGCGCAGGCAGCGCGCGATCTGGTGGCAGCACAGATCGAGCGCTACACCCTGACCAGCCCGATCACCGGGGTGGTTACGACACGGGCGATCGAGGCGGGTGAGGTGGTGGCGGCCGGCACGCCGCTGCTCACCATCAGCGACTTGAGCCAGGTTACCCTGGTCATCTATGTGCCGGAGTCGCGCATTGGGCAGGTTCGGGTGGGGCAGGAGGCCAGGGTGCGGGTGGACGCATACCCGGGCCGGGTCTTCGTGGGCAAGGTGACCTACATTGCAGCGCAGGCCGAGTTCACCCCGAAAAACATCCAGACTACCGAGGAGCGGGTGAACACCGTCTTTGCTGTCAAGATCACCCTCGACAATGCCGACGCTGCGCTCAAGCCCGGCATGCCGGCCGACGCAGAGCTGACGCCGGTGGGATAGAGGAAGAGAAATGGCCGAGCATTACCCGATCGGGGATGCTTCCGCACCCTGGAAGAAATACCTGACCGACTACAACGAAGGCCTGGGGCTGGTGTACGAGCGGTTCGTGCTCAACGATTTCCTGCTCTACATCAAGGGTCGGTACGGCTTCTATACGGTGTTGGAGGCCCCCTTGTTCGGCATGGCCGGCGTGAGCGGGATCAATAGCGTGGCGCTGGCCAGGATCAAATGTCCGCTGACCCTGCTGGATGATAACCCCGATCGCCTGGCTGGGGTGGCTCGCATCTGGGGCGAGCTTGGCTTGCCTGCCCGTTTCGTCCTGGCAGACGACTGGGGCCGCCTGCCATTTCCCGCCAACGCCTTTGATTTCGTCTGGAATTGGGCTGCGCTGTGGCGCGTGGCAGACCCTCAGGCGCTGTTGCGGGAGATGGTGCGCTGTTCCCGCAAGCTGGTGTTCGTGGCGGTGCCCAACCCGGTCCAGATCGGCTATCAGTTCCGCAAGTATGTGGCTGAACCGGAGTTCGTCCGCGAAGTAGATGAGAGGTGGACAGATATCGGTTTGATCCGCCGACAATTGGAAGGCCTGGGAATGCAGATCATCGGCCAGGGGGTGCTGGACATGCCACCGTGGCCCGATACGGTAATGCCGGCCTCTGAGCTGTTGCGTCGGCTGGGCATCCGCTCCCACAAGTTGACGCAACGCTTTCAGGGGCGAGGCTGGCACTGGTCTACCATGGACTACTACCTGGGCCGACAGCCCGACCTCTACGAGCGGGTGAAACGTTATATGTGGCTGGAGAGGGTTCCGCTGCCCTGGCAGATCAAGCAGCTCTGGGCCCACCACCGTTGGGTCCTGGCTAAGAAGCCGGTGGGGCACCGGTTGCCCGCGGAGGAGCCTGAAGGTGCTGGGTAGACGTGTTAAAGCCATGTGGGCGCAACCGTGGCTGCGCCTGGCGCTGGTCCTCGCGGTAGCTGCATTCTTTCGCCTGTGGCAGATTGGCTCTGTACCACCTGGGCTTTTTGGAGACGAGGCAGCGGACGGGCTGGATGCCCTCGATGTGCTGGCTGGTCGGGGCGCGGTCTTCTTCCCAGGGAACTACGGCCGCGAGGGGCTCCACATGTGGATCCTGGCCGGCACCTTCCGGCTCATGGGGATCAGCCCGCTGGCGGTGCGCCTGCCGTCGGCAGTGGCTGGCATCCTGACCGCGCTGGCAACTTACTGGCTGGGCCGGGAGCTGGTTGCAGGGTTGGCAAGTTGGGAACCTGGCAACCCGGCAGGTTGGGGAAGCGGCAGGCTGGCAAGTCGCGAGAGTGGCGAGTCGGCGAGGGGGCGGGCATTGCCCCAGCCCACAAAGCTGCCGGTCTACCAGGCTGTCCATTTGCCAATCTCCTGGTCTACCAATCTACCACTTCTTGCTGCCCTCTACCTTTCCACCTCTTACTGGCACGTCCACTTCAGCCGCTTTGGCATCCGGGGGGTTTTCACGCCGCTGTGTGGCGCGCTGGCGTTTGCCGCGTTCTGGCGAGGGGTAAACCTGGGCCGCGGCGGGCCCGGCGCGAGGACTGCTTGCTCGCTTTTCTGGTTCGGCCTGAGCGGCTTCTTCCTTGGCCTGGCGACCTATTTCTACACAGCCAGCCGTTTCTTTCCCCTGTTCCTGGTGGCATTTCTGGCCTTGGAGGCGCTCGTTGCCTGGGCCTCGCGCAGGTGGCATGAGGCGATCTTGTGCCAGCACTGGCGCGGGTTGCTCCTGCTCTGCCTGGTGGCTGCGCTGGTCTTCGCGCCGTTGGGATACTACTTCGTGACGCACCCTGGCAGCTTCACCCGGCGGGCCAGCGTTGTGAGTGCGGCGCGCGCAGCAAATCCGTGGGGGCAGATGGCCCAGGCAGCCCTGGCAAATGTCGCGCAGTTCTTTGTGCCAGGCCATGGCGATAACTCGTGGAACTATAACCTGCCGTACCGCAGCGTCTTCGAGCCGCTCAGCGCGTTGCTGAGTCTCATCGGCATCGCCGTGCTGTTGCGCCTTTGGCGCCGGCCAGGGGCCCTTTTCCTGTTGAGTTGGTGGCCGGCGCTGCTGCTACCTGCCGTTCTGGCCACCGACCGCTGGCCTACGCTGCCCCGCGTGCTCGGCGTGATCCCAGGTGTCTATTTCTTTCCGGCCATAGGGGTGTCGGCCCTGGCCGCGCTTTCCCGGCTGTGGCTATTCAGGCCGATTGAAATCACCCCTCCTGGGCACTTTGTGCCGGGTGTCGGCCGCCGCCGACACCCTTCATATATGCATCATGAGAAAGGTCGGCGAAGGCCGAGCACTGGCCGCAGCCCCCAAAAGGGTGACGCCTCGGGCGAGCCCTCGGCGTGGCCCTTCCAGTCACCGCTGAAAAGTTACTCCCGGCTGTGGCTGCAGGGAACTGACAACCGGGTCCGTACCGCGGGTGGCCTGCGATCCTTTCTGCCTGCAGCCCTGGTGGCAGTGTGCCTGGTTGTGCACGGGGGGTTTGCTTATCGGGACTATTTCAAAGTATGGGGGCCAGCGCAGGAGACGTTTGACGCCTTTGATGGGGATATGGTGGCAGCCTGGCAGTGGATGGCTGCTCACGAACCTGTCGGCCATGTCTATCTCTCGTCTGACATTTATCGCCATCCGACCTATATGTTCCTGGGTGAGCACGCCACGGTGACCGGCTACTTTCAGCATGCCAACCCCGGGCTGAGCTGGTTTGACGCGCGGGGCGCTCTACCCCTGCCCCCCGCTGGCCAGCCTGCCACCTATCTCCTGACCGCCGGCTCCACTCCATCGGGCCGACCAGCCGACTTCCTTGCCGGCCACGGCAAGGAACGTGCCTGCCTGCCCGCGCCGGATGGCTCCTGCGCGCTGCGGGTCGTGGAGGTGCCGGCGCAGGTCGAGTGGGAGAGCCCGCGGCAGCCCCCTCTCGCGCTGACCGATCGCCTGTTCCTGGCTGGTGCTGAGCTGGTCCAGACGGCTGCTGGGGGGGAGTTGTGGCTGTACTGGTGTACCAGTGGGCCCGACCCGGCCGCCTGGGCTGGCTATGAAGTGGAAGTGGAGCGCGGGGAGGTCCCAGGGGACGGATGGCGCGCTGTGCTCTCCCTGCAATCCTTTCGGCCTATGGAATGGGTGCCGGCCGGGTGTTTCGTGACCTGGCATGAGCTGGAGCAGCCAGTTGAGCCAGCCGAGGCATATACCATGCGCCTGCGTCTGCTGAGCCTGCCTGGCCAGCAGCCGGTAGTCCGGCCCGATGCCCCAGACGGCTGGCACGCCATTCAGATCACCACGGGTGAATAAGCTCATGGATGAAAGGGACCGGAATCAGGGTCTGATAGGCAGGATGATACGGGAATATCCCTGGCAACGGGTGCTCTCCAGCGACCCGTTCCTGGCTGCTATGGCCGGCCTTGCCTGCCTCATCCTCTACCTGCCTACCTTGTCGCCCTCGGTGGTGGCCGGGGACGGCGGCGAACTGCAGATGCTCGCCACTGTGCTCGGCGTGTCGCACCCCACAGGGCATCCAGTGCTGATGTTGCTGGGCTGGCTGTTCGCCCATCTGCCGCTGGGTGGCGACCCGGCATTCCGGGTCACATTGCTGGGCGCGGTAGCTCTGGCGGCTGCGGATGGG
>DAOTZS010000068.1:0-12852 GCA_034434335.1 Anaerolineae bacterium | reverse complement strand
TACGTCAGGTAAGCGAGATGGATCAACTAGAGTAAGGTCAGGATTCCACGACGGGCTGAACAGCCATGAAGTGCTACCGGTGGGCTGCTGTTCAGGCCCTGATGCGGCACCTCCTTGCCCCACAAGCAGGGGGGCCATGGTCCGGTTATCGCTCCCCAGGAGTAAGTTCCGCTTCCGTCGGGACGCTTGGCCACGTCACCGGCCTTCCTTGGGAGCAGGGCAGCCAGATTGTACCACAGGTCGGCGCGAAATGCCAAGTCGGCGTCACGTCGGGCACTGCAAGGTGAGGTAGCCCTACCGGCTGGCGGGGGCGGATTTGCGACGCACCTCTCACTGGAGTATAATGAAGCCGCCCGGCGTAGCCCCCTGATCGAGCCTGGCCCGGGCAGAGTTACTTCGCCAGAGGACCCGTTCAGTTTCATGATCACCCTGCCTGGAACTGCTGGTCAGAGCCTTGAGGTGGAATTGTGTGCCCCGGAAGGGAGGTGATCATCCCATCTTGACCCGCTATCATGATCTTGGGGATTGCCCCGCTATCAGCCAACTCACTATCAGGAGGTATGGAGATGCGTAGCAAACTGTTTCCCATTCTGAGCTTACTGGTGGTGCTGAGCATGTTGCTCAGCGCATGCGCTGCTGCTACCCCGACCCCGGCCGCGCCGACGCAGCCACCCGCCGAGGCCGCGCCGACCAAGGCGCCAGAACCAACCAAGGCACCAGAACCCACCAAAGCGCCTGAGGTCAAAGCAGGCCTCAGCCCCGACAAGCCCCTGAATATGCTCTTTGTCCCCTCTGGCCAGGCCGACAAGATCCTGGCCGGGGGTACCGCGCTGGACAAGCTCCTGGCCGAAAAAGGGGTTTATACCAAATCGGCCGTGGCCACCAGCTACGCTGCCGCCATCGAAGCCACCTGCTCTGGCCAGGCCGACATCGCCTGGCTGGCACCCCTCAGCTACGTGCTGGCCCACGATAAGTGCGGCGCAGAGGTGATCCTGGGTGCCGTCCGCTTCGGCAGCTCCACCTACAATGGCCAGATCATCGTCCGCAAAGACAGCGGCATCAAGACGGTGGCCGACCTGAAGGGCAAGAAGTTCGCCTTCACCGATCCGGCCTCTACCTCCGGTTATCTCTACCCCTCGGCCCTGATGCTCAAAGAGGGCGTGGACCCGGCTAAGGACCTGGCCGAAGCGGTGTTTGCCGGCAGCCACAACGCGGCCGCCATCGCCGTGTACCAGGGTAGCGTGGACGCCGCAGCTACCTACGTGGATGTGCGCAGCCAGTTGACCAGCCAGTTCCCCGACATCATGGAGAAGACCGAGGTCATCGCGCTGACCGATCCCATCCCCAATGACACGATCTCGGTGCGTCCCGGCCTGGATCCCGAGGTGAAGGCCAAGTTCAAGCAGGCGATGCTCGATATCATGGCTACCGATGAGGGCAAGAAGGTAGCTTACGATATCTACGAGTGGGATGGCATTGCCGAGAGCAATGATGCCCTCTTCGAGCCGGTGCGCAAGGCAGCCGCGGCGCTGGGCATCGAGCTGCAGAACTGGAAGGGCGTCAGCGTGCCTTACCGGGTCGGCCAGGTGACCGACATGGGCGGCATTGATGATAAGAGCTTCAATGCCACGGCCTGGAAGGGGATCCAGGATGCCATTAACAAGCTGGGGGTCGAGGGCAAGTATCTGGAGTCGCAGCAGCAGGCCGACTACGCTAAGAATATCCAACAGTTCCTGAGCGAGAAGCTGGACCTGATCGTGACGGTCGGCTTCCTGTTGGGTGTGGACACCGCCAAGGCGGCCATCGCCAACCCGGACCAGAAGTTTGCCATCGTGGACTACGCCTACCCCGACTGCGGACCTGGCGGCACCCCCGGCAAGGACTGTGGCTCGGACAAGGAACTCCCCAACGTCTTGGGCCTGACCTTCGCCACCGACGAGGCGGCGTTCCTGGCCGGTTATCTGGCCGCCGGGATGACCCAGACGGGGAAGGTGGGCACCTTTGGCGGCATCAAGATCCCGCCCGTCACCATCTTCATGAAGGGGTTCGAGGCGGGTGTGAAGTACTACAACCAGAAGCATGGCACCAACGTCGAAGTGCTGGGTTGGGATACCGCCAAGGATGAGGGCCTCTTCACCGGCAACTTCGAGTCCACCGACGATGGCCGGCGCTTCGCCGAGTCGCTGATGGACGAGGGCGCGGATATCATCCTGCCGGTGGCCGGCCCTGTTGGCCTCGGTTCGGCGGCGGCCTGTAAAGAGCGCGGGACCATGCTTATTGGGGTGGACACCGACTGGTACATCTCGGCGCCCGAGTTCAAGGAGGTCTACCTGACCAGCATCCTGAAGAACATGGATGTGGCGGTGTTCGATGCCATCAAGGCGGTGACCCGCGGCACCTTCAAGGGTGGTGTCTATGTGGGAACCCTCAAGAACAACGGGGTCGGCATTGCACCGTTCCATGAGTTCGAGGACAAGGTGCCCGCCGAGCTGAAAGCCGAGATCGAGCAGGCCCGCCAGGACATCATCAACGGGGTCATCAAGATAGATGAGGTGCTGGGGCTGAAGTAGCCCAGAGCCGGGGAGGCTGGGGGTATCTCCAGCCTCCCTTTTTGCCTGTTCATGGTCGCAAGGTGGTGTGCCCCGATATCGTTCGTCGGGGAATTTCTATAAACATTGTAGGGGCAGGGCTTGTCCCTGCCCATGGGGCGACCACCAGGGTCGCCCCTGCAAGTAGGGGCAGGGCTTGTCCCTGCCCTGGGGACGACCACCAGGGTCGCCCCTATGGCCTATGGGCCGCAACGGAAAACGCCTATGCCTCCTGTTCTGGAACTGCGCGGTATCACCAAAGCATTTCCCGGCGTATTGGCCAACGATCATATTGACCTGACCCTGGAGGAGGGGGAGATCCACGCCCTGTTGGGGGAGAACGGGGCCGGCAAAACCACCCTCATGAACATCCTCTACGGCCTCTACAGGCCAGATGCGGGCCAGATCCTGGTGCGCGGCCAGGAAGCGGAAATCCGCAGCCCTGGCGACGCGATCGCGCGCGGCATCGGCATGGTGCATCAGCACTTCATGCTGGTGCCGGTGATGACGGTTACCGAGAATGTCATGCTGGGGGTGGAGTCCACCCGCAATGGGGTCTTCCTCGATCGCTCCCAGGTGGCGCAGCGCATCCGGGCCATTTCTCAACAGCACGGCCTGGAGGTGGACCCCGATGCCTATATCAAGGACCTGCCGGTGGGGGTTCAGCAGCGGGTCGAGATCATCAAGGTCCTCTATCGCCAGGCCGACATCCTGATCCTGGATGAGCCGACGGCGGTGCTCACCCCGCAGGAAGCCGAGGAGCTCTTCAAGGTGCTGCGCTCTCTGGCCGCGCAGGGCAAGTCCATCATCTTCATTACCCACAAGCTGAAGGAGGTGATGGCGGTGGCCGATCGCATCACGGTGCTGCGCAATGGCCGCGTCGTTGGCACCGTTACCCCGGCCGAGACCAACCCCTCGCGGCTGGCGGCGATGATGGTGGGCAGGGAGGTGAACCTGGTCGTCCACAAGAAGCCGGCTGTGCCCGATGGGGTGGTGTTAGAGGTGTCCGACCTCTATGTGCTGGATGAGCGCGGGAACCTGGCAGTGCAAGGGGTCTCCTTCGAGGTGCGGGCCGGCGAGATATTGGGGATCGCGGGGGTGCAAGGGAACGGGCAGACCGAGCTGGTCTATGCCCTTACCGGGCTGCGGCCGCCTCTCCGGGGTGAGGTACGCATCCTGGGCACAGCAGTGACGCGCGCTGCCCCACGTCAGGTGCTGGAGAGAGGGGTTGGCCACGTGCCAGAGGACCGTCAACGCCACGGGCTGATCCTCAGCTTCCCGGTCCACGATAACCTGGTCCTCTGCTCTTACTACCTGCCCCCCTTCGCGCGCGGGATCGCTTTGCAGGAACAGTCGGTGATTGCCACTGCCACCAGGTTGATTGAGCAATTTGACGTGCGCACCCCGAGCCCCTTTGTGCCGGCTTCAACCCTTTCCGGCGGCAATCAACAGAAGGTGATCGTGGCCCGTGAGTTCTCGCGGCCCATTAAGCTGCTAATCGCCTCTCAACCAACCCGTGGCCTGGACGTGGGCTCCATCGAGTACATCCACCAGCGCATCATCGAGAAACGGGATGAAGGGACAGCGGTGCTCCTGGTATCACCCGAGCTGGATGAGGTGATTGCCCTTTCGGACCGCATCGCAGTGATGTACAGGGGGCAGATTGTGGACATTGTGCCGGCGGCAGGGGTCAACAAGGAGTACTTGGGGTTGCTCATGGCAGGGGTCAGGCCGGCCGAGGCCCTGGCCGCCGCGCCTCCTCCGGGCGAGGAGGTGGTGGTAGAGCGGGTCTTCTAGCGCTCAAGGTGGCCGTTAGCGGCAGAGGCGACGGCCACATTCAGGTAGGGAGGATGGCCTTGGGTGAGGCGGAAACCATAGAGATGAGGATGCCGGCCAGCATCGCCAGACGCATGGCGTGGTCACAACGGTTGCAGGCGCTGCTGATACCGCTTCTGGCGGTGTTAACCGGCCTGGTGATCGGCGCGGTGGTCATCGTCATCACCGACGCGACGGTGGTGGCTGCTTTGCGCAATCTGCTGCGCGCGCCGGGTGAGGCCTTGCGAGCCGTCTGGCAGTCAATCTCCACGGCCTATGGCGCGCTGCTCCATGGCTCGATTGGCAGCCCGGGCGAGATGCTGGAAGGCCTGAGGGCCTATCGGGCGACCGGTGATGCCGGCCCGCTTTTGCAGGCCTTCTGGCCCCTGACCGAGAGCCTGGTGGCCGCCACGCCGTACATCTTTGCCGGCCTGGCTGTGGCCCTGGGGTTTCGGTGTGGCCTGTTCAACATCGGCGCGGAAGGGCAGTTTTTCATCGGCGCGCTGTGTTCGGCCTGGGTTGGCTACAGCCTGATCGGAGTGCCCTGGTTCGTCCACCTGCCCCTGGCGCTCCTGGCCGGGGCCGTGGGCGGGGCCATCTGGGGAGCGATCCCTGGCTACTTGAAAGCCGCCACCGGCGGCCACGAGGTGGTCAACACGATCATGATGAACTGGATCGCCTTCCGCCTCAGCGACTGGCTGCTGAACGGCCCGATGAAGGCGCCCGGCTACCGGCCGATCACGCCCCAGATCGAGCCTTCGGCAGCCCTGCCCCGCCTCTTTCCCGCCCCCCTGCGTTTTCACGTCGGCTTCTTCCTGGCCCTGGCGGTGGCTGCCCTGGTCTACTGGCTGCTGTTCAAGACCACCATCGGGTTCGAGATCCGGGCCGTGGGTGCCAATCCGGACGCGGCCCGCTACGCCGGCATGAACATCACCAAGAACTTCGTGCTGGCCATGACCCTGAGCGGCGCGCTGGCGGGATTGGCCGGCACGAGCCAGGTGTTGGGGGTGGATCACTGGGTAGGCCAGGGGTTTTCGGCCGGCTACGGCTTCGACTCCATTGCCCTGGCGCTGTTGGGGAAGAGTCACCCGCTGGGGGTGGTGTTGGCAGCGCTTTTGTTTGGCACTCTGCGCAGTGGGGCCACGCGCATGCAGTCCCTGGCCGGCATCCCCATTGACATCATTTCGATCATCCAGGGGCTGGTGATCGTGTTCGTGGCTGCGCCGGCCATCATCCGCTGGCTTTACCGCATTCGGGCAGTGCGCGCCGAGGAGATTGTGCTGACGCGCGGGTGGGGGGCGTAGCGAGTTACAGGTTATAGGCGGTGACTGGAAGTCACCTTTTGGGGCCTGCGGCCAGAGGTCGGCCTTCGCCGACCTCTCTGGTGATGCATACATGAAGGGTGTCGGCGGAAGCCGACACCCGGCGCGAAGTGCCCAGGTAGGGCGATTTTAATCAGCCTGAATAGTTACCAGGTTACTGCGATGACAACGACGATACAAACCGTCAGACCGCTCTCAGCCAGCCGCAGCCGCGCAAGCGGCATATTCTTCCTGGCTGTCGGCCTGGCAATGTTCTGGCTTTTTGGCACTGGCCTGGAGCCGGGGCTGCAAGCCAGGTTCGGGCTTAACCCCGGCTATGCCTCGCAGGCCATCAAGATCCCAGACCTGGTGCTGCCGGTCCAGGCTTCCCTCTACGTCCTGATCCTGGTGACCGTCTTTTTGGGGGGCTGGCAACTGGCGCGCGGGTGGCGGGCTACCGGCGTGGCCATTGGGATCGTCGCCTTTTGCTTTGTGGCTGCTTTTCTGATCTGGGCTGCCCGGGGCAAGTCGTTCAACCTGGTCGGGATGTTGAGCAGCTCGCTGGTGCGGGCCACCCCCATTGCCCTGGCGGCCCTGTGTGGGGTGATCAGCGAGCGCTGCGCGGTGATCAACATCGCCATCGAGGGGATCATGCTCATGGCAGCGCAGAGCGCGGTGGTGGTGGCCACCGTCACCCACAGCCTCTACCTGGGGCTGTTGGCGGCCATTCTCACGGGCGCGCTCCTGGCGGCGGTCCATGCGGTGCTGGCGATCAAATTCCGGGTAGACCAGATTGTCAGCGGGGTGGCGATCAACATCTTTGCTACCGGCGCGACCAGCTTTATCTCGGCTCGCTTCCTGGAGAAAAACGTTGATACCCTGAACAACTCTGGTACCTTCCCGGTCATTTCGATCCCCCTGCTGGCGAAGATCCCTGTCCTGGGGCCGATCTTCTTCGAGAACACCCTGATTGTTTATCTGATGGTCATCCTGGTGGTGGCGATCCACATCCTGCTGTTCTACACGCCGTGGGGACTGCGCACCCGGGCCGTGGGCGAGCACCCGCGTGCCGCCGACACGTTGGGCGTCAACGTCTACCTGGTGCGCTATGTCAATGTCATCCTGGGCGGGATGATCGCCGGCATCGGGGGGGCCTATTTCACCATTGGGTCGGTGGGCCGCTTTGATGAGATCATGACCGCCGGCAAGGGGTTCATCGGCCTGGCGGCCATGATCTTCGGCAAGTGGACCCCCTTCGGTGCCTTTGCCTCCTCCCTGATTTTCGGCTTTGCTGACTCTTTACAGATCAAGCTTCAGATCTTGCGCGTGCCCATCCCTTCTGAGTTTCTGCTGATGGCCCCTTATGTGGTCACGATGATCGTCCTGGCGGGTGTGGTAGGCCGGGCCATGCCACCGGCTGCCGACGGCCAGCCTTATGAGAAACAGTAAGCAGAAGGAGCGGCACAATCCCGAGGTGCTGTCATGTTTCCCATTCGCGATCGTCTGCCGACCATTCGTTTTCCGCTGGTGACCATCGCCCTGATCGCGGTCAACATCATGGTCTTTGTGCTCCAGATGTTGGTGCTGGGCGCGGGGGGCGAGAGGGCCTTGAACCAGATGGTCTTCACCTTCGGGGTAGTGCCGGCGCGCGTGGCCCACGACTTCGGCCCCCTGACCTGGCTCACTTTTGTGACCTCCATGTTCATGCACGGCGGGCTGATGCACATCGCGGGCAACATGCTTTACCTGTGGATTTTCGGCAACAATGTAGAAGATGTGATGGGGCCTTTCTGGTTCACGTTATTCTACTTTGCCTGTGGCTTTGCCGCCAGCCTGGCGCAGGTGTTCGCTTCCTGGGGCTCCACCGTGCCGGGGATCGGCGCCAGTGGCGCGATCGCGGGGGTGTTGGCTGCCTACCTGCTTTTCTTCCCCACCGCCCGGGTGGAGACGCTGATCTTCTTCGGGTACTTTGCACGGGTGCGGGCGCTGCCGGCGGTATTCGTGTTGGGGTTATGGTTTGTGCTGCAGCTCTTCAACGGGTTGCTGGCCTTTGGCGTGGAGCAGATGGGCGGGGTGGCCTGGTTTGCCCATATCGGGGGGTTTGTGGCGGGGCTGGTGCTGGCTCTGCCCTGGATCGGGCGGGCGCGCAGGATGGGAAGGCGCGCCTGGTACCGCTATTGAGTGAGGAGATGGAGCGAGAGGCTTTTGAGGAACTGGTGGCCGAGGCGTTGGCAGCCTTGCCGGCAGATTACCTGAAGATGCTGGACAACGTGGCGGTGGTGGTCGAGGATTGGCCCGACCGCGCCACATTGCACGCGGCTGGGGTCCGCTCGCCCTATCAGCTATTGGGCTTCTACCACGGCATTCCCCAACCTCTCCGGAACAGCAGCTACGGCCTGGTGCCCCCGGACAAGATCAGCATCTACCAGCGCCCTATCGAGCGGCAGTGCCGCACGATAGCAGAGGTGCGTGAGCTGGTGAGCCGGGTGATCAGGCACGAGATCGCCCATCACTTTGGCATCAGCGAGGACCGCTTGCGCGAGTTGGGGGCATATTAGGGTCGTGAGGAATTTCTGGCCCAGATGCAGGCCGAGGTGCGGGCCGTCGTCGAGAAAGACCTGTTGGGTGCAGCGACTATGCCGACCACGGCAAACAGTGGCAGGCTGCTCCCAGCTCACCATTTGAAAGCACTTGAGTGGAGGATCGAGCTTGAAGGTCGTAATAAGGCGTGGTAAAATGGGGATGGTTCAAAGCCCCCTCGGACCTTCACTGCCCCTCACCCCCCTTATTCCCCCCTCTCCCCCTCGGGGCGTGGCCCTTGGCCTGCGGCCAGGGGAGAGGGAGGAATAAGATGGGGGGGTTTGCAGCGGCCTTCGGCCGCCGCAAACCCCTTTTTTCTCCCCCTCCCCTCTCCCGCTGCCGAAGGCGAGCGGGAGAGGGGAGGGGGAAGGGTGATGGCCCTGGGCCGCCAATTTCAATGACCGCAAAGTGTAAACCAATTTTCTCGGTGAATTGAACCATCCCGTAAAATGTATCATGATCATGACGAGCGGTTGGAGGAGGGCGATGGATACCGTCAACGTTGCAGAAGCGAAAGGAAGCTCTCCGATTTGATGGCCAGGGTGGCCTATGCAGGACAGCGCATTGCTGGGCGCAGCGTGCCTAATAGTGGAGATGAGAATATGCACAAACAATGGATCGTATCAAACCCGAAGGTAATGATGGGGAAACCGGTCATCGCTGGAACACGCATTACTGTCGAACTCATCCTGGAGAAACTGGCAGCAGGCGAAACGATAGAACAGATTCTTGAGGCACATCCACAGCTGACTCGCGAAGCCGTCCTGGCGGCATTGGCCTTTGCCAGAGATGCTCTGCGCGCTGATGTGGTCTACCCCCTGGCTGAGGCGCCTGCATGAACTTTTTGGCTGATGAAAGCGTTGACCGCCCCATTGTTGAACGTCTACGTCGAGAGGGGCATCGGGTTTCGTATGTTGCCGAGTTGGGGCCAGGGATGCCCGATGATGCTGTCTTGCACCTGGCGAATCAGGAGACGGCACTGGTCCGCTTCGCGTCCAGCAGCAGGCAGCTCTGGTTCTGGCTGCGGCCTCGCGGCAGCGCATTCGGGCCGAGCGGGGTGGGGTTCCTCTGCCTGATTCGATAGACGTCCTGACCAGGCTTAGAGAGGGACGGGTGGATGAGCTCGCGAGTATGCGTTGATGCCAGCCTTGCTCTCAAGCTGGTTCTGGACGAAGAGGTATCACCGCCACGCTACCCAATTCCTTTGTTCCAGGAGTGAGCTTCATGCGCCGCAAGAAATCCATCCGCCGAGACTGGCGGACGCTCTTATTCCTGATCCTGTCTCTGATCATTGCTCTGAGCATGGCATTGGCTTACATTATCCCCGCGCTCAACAATTAGCGTCCCACGCTGTGCCATGCCCACGCGCCAAGAGAACCACGCGTCAACCCATAATCAGGCCCGAGGTGGCCTTCTGCTGGCCGTCCTGGCCGTCTTCATGTTCTCTACCAGCCCCATTCTGATCCTCTGGGCCGCGCCGCTGAGCCCTTTTGAGATCACAGCCGGCCGGTTGATCAGCGGCGCGCTGGCGGTGTGGCTACTGGCGTGGCTGAGCGGACAACCTCTGCTGCCGCAGCGCAGTGACCTGCCCCGCTTCCTGGGCTTTGGCCTGATCACCACCCTGCATTTTCTGTGCTACATCGCGTCCCTGAACTTCACCACCATTGCCCACTCGCTGGCCATCGTCTATACGGCCCCGATCTTCGTCACCCTGTTCTCGGCTGTTTTGCTTCAGGAGCCCATTGCCCCTCGCCAGTGGATCGGGGTGGTGGTCACGGTGGTTGGAATTGCCATCCTGGCCGGGCTGGAGCCCAGGCTGGACAGCCGGATGCTCCTGGGAGACCTGCTGGCCCTTGGCTCGGCCATCACCTTCGGGTTGTATTCGGTGGCGGGGAGGTCGCAGAGGGAGCGGTATGGGCTGTTCACGTATGCCGGCACGGTCTATGCGCTGGCTGGCCTGTGGATGTTACCGGTCGCGGCGCTGAATGTCACACCGACGGGGTATCGCTGGCGGCCACTTTTGGCATTGCTGGGAGCCGGTTTGTTGCCGCTGGCGACCGGCCATACGCTGTACAACGCAGCCCTGCGCCGTACTCACGCCACCACCGTCAATCTCATCGCCACGCAAGAGGTCACCGGGGGAGTTTTGTTGGGGGCCCTCCTCTTGGGCCAGGTGCCACAGGCCAATGAGGTGGTAGGTGCAGCGATTGCGCTGGCCGGCATCGTGCTGGTAATGGTTGGCAATCGGTGAACTGGTGCGTAGTAGAGGAGATCAAAAACCGTGGTCACACCTGTTGATTGCCCATACTTCTACGCCGACTACCATCGCGGCCGCGCTTTCGAGACCTGCCGGCTGATCGAGCGCAACCCCGATAACCGCCGGCCCTGGCGACGGAGCCTGTGCAGCAGTTGCCCTGTGCCCGGCATCCTGCGCGAGACAACATGCCCACACCTGGCCCTGGAGGCGTCTGTGGTGCGACGCTACGGGCTGTTCGAGCGGGTGGCGATCTTTGCCGTGTGCACTCGCCACTTGAAGGAGCTGGCCGATCCCAGGCGCTGCCCCGATTGCCAGGCAGAATCAGGGCTGCTCTGAGAAACGTTGTCAGGCGCTGCTCAGGTAGCGCCTGACAACGTGACTACTCTACCGCATGAGGGTCACGGAGCAGGGGTCGCGGTGGCGGGGTTGAGCAGCTCAGCTATGGCCTGCTCGAACTGGCCCAGCGGCAATGCGCCGGGAATGCGCAACCCGGTCTGCCGGACTATGTCCAACAACAGGAAGTAAGGGGTGCCGCGCACGCCCAGTTGCTGCCCCAGCTCGTAGTCCGCCTCCACCTGAGCCTGGCCAGGGGCCTCTTGCAAGCATTGCGTAAACCTGCCAACATCCAACCCCAAACTCTTGCCAAACTCGGCCATAGCAGCCCGATCCCCATCCTGCCACTCGCCCTGCTTTGCAAACAGGAGGTCGTGGAACTCCCAGAACCTGCCCTGCTCGGCCGCGCAGAGGGAAGCCACCGCTGCCTGCGGCGCATAAATGGGGAAGAACTTGAAAACCACCCTGAGCTGGCCTGGCTCGATGTATTTGCTCTTGAGGGTCGGCTCCACATCCCGGAAGAACTGAGCGCAATAGCCGCACTTGAAGTCCTCGAAGGCGATCAGCACCAGGCGGGCGTTAGCCGCACCGAGAGTGGGGCTGCCGTCATAGGTCAGGCCCGGCCGGGCCGGGTCAACGTCATAGGGCGCGGCACCAGGTGGCAGCGGTGTCGGCGTGGGTGGAGGGTGGATGCCCTGCAACGCCTTCTCGATCACCTTCTGGAACTCGCTGTAGGGCTGCGCGCCACTCACGTACCAGTCGTTGATGAAGAAAGCAGGCGTGCCACTGACACCCATGCTGATTGCTGCTTCCTGATCACGTTGGATGGCAGCCGCTGTGTCAGGGTCCTCCACGCAGGTATCATAACGAGTCGCATCGGCCCCCAGAGCCAGAACGTGGGTGCGAAGCTCGGCTGCCGGATCTGCCGCCTTAGCCCAGGTCTCCGCGTTGGCAAACAACCAATCATGCATCTCCCAGAACCAGCGCGCATCCTGGCGACCAGCACAGATGGCTGCCTTAGCCGCCGGCACGGCGTTGGGATGAAAGTCTAGCGGGAAGTTACGGAAGTAGTGGACAACCTTTCCGGTGGCTACGTACGCTTCATCCAGAAGCGGGCCCGTCTGCGTCGCATGGCGGGCGCAGTATGGTCACTGGAAGTCGGAGAACTCGAGCAGCTTGACAGGCGCGTTGGGGTCGCCGCGGTAGAAATGCCCTTCGGCATCTACTCCCACCGGCAAGTTGGCGCCTGAAACGGTGGCAGGAGCAGCCGAAGGCGTAGGAACCGGGCTGGGAACGGTTGCCTGCGGGGTCTTGGTGGCTGTCGCAACCTGGGGAGTGGCGGTCGGGGAGGCCTTTTTGGAACCCCCACATCCGGCGACCAGCCCCAGCGCGATCAGCAGGCCCAAGCAGAGCACACTGCTCACTCGGAGGCGAGATTGGGTCTTGCTCATCAAACACTCCTATGGAAAAGGGGTAAGGCTCGGTTGCTGTCGGGCTGGCACAGACAGCAGCCCGGGCCGTCTAATACGTCCGTACACGATCATCTGCAAGGGTCCGCAGGGGCGGCAGCCGCGGCTAGCGCGTCTCGAGCTGGCGCAAGAATGCCTCCAACAGGGCCAGAATAACGGCCAGGGTCAGCGCGATCACGGCATTGAGCGAACCAACCAGGCGCAAACCGACGCAGATCGCAGCCCACAGCCCGATCCACGCGCCAACCCGCAAGGCCAGTGCCGGTCGCTCGCCCGTGCCGGCAACCTTCAGACGACGGGCAAGCACCCACACCAGCGGCGCCGAAGTCATGGCTACGGCCACGGCTACCAGGGCGAGAAAAACCAGCTCGGCGGGCGGGGTTGGGGGAAATGCACCCGTGAGGTAGAAGATCCCAGCCCAGGCCACCAATGCTGACAGCGAGCTCACCAGCCAGAAGATGCGTGCCGACACAGGTCACATTATACAGCAAAAGGGCCCCAGGGCCTAG